>JAGWVB010000007.1 GCA_018971105.1 Burkholderiales bacterium | reverse complement strand
ACCGCACGGCCTCCTGCTTGAACTCGAGCGTGTAGCGCGCCCTCGTCGATGTCGTCTTTGCCTTCGTCATTTCCGTTCTCCTTGCTTGCATTGAACCACTCAGCAAGGGATACGTTTTTCGGGGGCAAGGTCAGCTCACCGCTACGGCTGCTGGGAACACCACCCATTCCCAACCCCTTCCCGTGAGGGAAGGGTCCTTGCCCACCCCCCGCCCGCCCGTGGGCGGGAGCGAGGGAGTCCGAGCGAGAGGATCAGTTTTCAGGGTTGCCGGTTCAGTGACCCGGCTGGGCTCTCTTGCAAGGAGAAGGTCATGTCCCAGGTTCAAGTCATTCAGCGCCACGCCCACCTGGCCGGCGGCGTCAGGCTCGAATTCGTCAACGGTCGCGAGGGCAAGGTCGCCAAGGCGATGCTGACCGCGATCAGCAACACGCGCCGCGGGTCCGGTGAATCGCGCGAGGAGGAGGCCACCGCCATCCAGTGGACGCTGTGGGGCAAGCAGGCCGAGAACGCGGCCGAGTACCTCGGCAAGGGTTCGCATGTGAACATCGTTGGCCGGCTGCGCAACAACAATTACGAGAAGGACGGGCAGACCGTCTACGGCATGGCGTTCACGGCCGAGGAGATCGACTACCTCGACAGCAAGTCCGACGCCCAGGCGCGGCGCGGGCGCGGCGAGGGCGACGAGGCGGGAAGCGGCGCGGGTAGCAGTGACGCTGGCGGAAGCGCCGGGCAGGCCGGATCGGCGACCTCGGGTCGCAATCCCAGGCCGCGCGCCATGCGCCAGCCCGTAACCGCGGCCAACTGAAGCAGGTCCGGCGGGCGCAGCTTCCGGCGGTGCCTGTCTGTCGGCGCCCGAGCGTAGCAATCGACCATTGGGGCCTGACTGGTTCGCCCGACGAATGCCCCAGATTGGCATGAGGGGGCGATGAGGCGCGGAGCTGCGCAGGCCCGACAGCCGTAGACGCGCGTATGTCGGTAGCCGGCGATTGTGGCGCAATTGCGATACAGTGCCGTCATGAAGACCGCCACCATTCCTTCCGTCCGTGTCGAGCCCGAGTTCCGCGCCGAGGTCGAGGCCGTGCTCACCGAGGGCGAAACCCTGTCCGAGTTCGTCGAAGCTTCGGTGCGCGCCAACGTCGAGCGGCGGCGGATCCAGGCCGAGTTCATCGCCCGCGGCCTGCGCTCGCGCGACGAGGCGCGCCGCACCGGCGATTACGTCGACGCCGATGTCGTCATCGACGCACTGCAGCGCAAGCTCGACGCCGCGCGCTCGCGCCTGGCCAAGACGCGCAAGTGAGCTTCAAGGTCCGGCTGACACGCGAAGCCGAAGAGGATCTCGGGAGGTTGTTCGACTTCGTGCTCGAGCGGGAACTGGCCCGCGACGATGGCGACCTGAGTCTGCCCGCGCGGGCGATCACCGCGCTGCGGGCCGGCATCGCGACGCTGAAGACGTCGCCGTTCACTTGCCGCAAGGCGGGCCAGAGCCCCTTCCTGCGCGAACTGGTCATACCCTTCGGTCGATCGGGCTACGTCGCGCTCTTCGAGATCGAGGACGCTGCAAACGTCGTCGTCGTCGCATTGCGGCATCAGCTCGAGGACGACTACCACTGACTGCGTTGGGCCCGTTCATGGGGCCTCCCGCGTCATCGGTTGACGTTGTGCGAGGCGCCGCCGGCGAACTCCAGCGCGGCATAGCAGGCGTCGAGCTCCTGCAAGACACCGCTGGCGAGCCTGTGCGTGGCGAGCTTCTGGGCCAGAGCGAGTTTGTCCGCCACCGTTGGAGCCTTGGCGATCAACGCCTTGTAGTCGGTCTCGTCGCGGGCCAGGGCGTCCAGGGTATCCGTGCTGCCCTTGAGCCGCCCGTAGACCTCATTGACGCCGACGCGGCAGGCCGGGTTGGCCACTGCGAGCCCATGCTGTGCAACGAAGGCCAGCAGCGATTCGAAGCATTGCGCCACCTCGACGCCGTCCTCGACCATGTTGAAGACGAGCTTCAGGCTCGTCGGCGGAATTCCCAAGCGACCCAGCTCGGTCAACGTCGCGATGGTGTCGCGTTGCTGCTTGAGCGCCGACACGGTCGGGACGACGAAGCAGTCGAAGTCCTCGTGGCTGCCGCGGTAGCGGGTCATCAATGCCAGCAGGTCTTCGACGTTGCTGGCGCCGATGTCGACGACGACGCTCTCCATCGTGTTCAGGTATTCCTGCAACTCGCCGAATTGACGCCCGCGTATCGCCTTGCCCTGACCGTCATCGGCATTGAGGCTCTCGACGGCGATGAGTTCGGCGCCCTCGAAACGAGGCAACAGCAGGTGACGGGCGATCGTGGATTTGCCCACGTTGCCGGAAAAGTTGATGACGGCGACCTTCATGTCTGCTCCTTCGATCGAATGAGAGGGTTGGCGATCCACTTGCTCATGTATTCGTCGGCGATTTCCTTGCCGCTGCGCGGGTCGGCGGCAAGTGGGGTATAGCGCTTGACAGCCGGCGGGATCGGTGTCGTCGGAGTCAGCGCTTCGGACGGGGTCTGGTCGCCGCGATCGGGGTTGACCGCAGCGCTGTTTGAAGCGACGCAGCTGTCGTATCTGGCGGCCTCCCGCTGGACCGTGCTGTTGCTGACCCGCACGCCCACTGCCGCCAGGGCCTCGCGTATGGCTTCGAAGGTGTATCCATGGGCGCGAAGTTCACGGATTTCGGGTGCAAAGCCCCGTGCCCTGCGGGAGCCGCGGCCTGGTGGTTGTGTCGGAACGAGCTTCATTGCGAAACCCCTATCCAGTTGCTATGCAATCGTTGTGCAATTCGTAGTCGATTTGACCGAGCATGAACCAGTGGCGATGCAATTTGCCCAGCGGCTGTGAGGCGCCTGACGACTCCTTGCGCGCTACCTATGCAAGGCTGACAAGCGGACTCATTGTGAGCGCCTGGAAGAGCGGTCCGCGCGCTGGATTTGGAGCAAAAATCATCGCGCGCGAGGCCTCGATTCGAGCCAATACTGAGTTCGAAGGTGAGTGCAGAGATAGGCGACTTGCCGCCGATTTGTGAAACGCTGCGCTGGCCTCGCAATGAGGATCGCCCGGGCCATGAAGACTCCGACTCACGAGTTCGTCAGTGTGGACATGCGCGGGCTCAAAGCCGCGCTGGTTGCTCGTGCGCGAGTCGAGCGGGTCAGCACCTCGTGCGTCGTGCGGCGGGCGATGGAACGCGAGTTCGGGACCGGCGATCCACAGATGGGCGATGCTCTTCGGGTGGCCTGGCAGGCGCCTTCAAGTTCGATCGTCAAGCTCTCTATCCGCCTCGCACGCGTCGAGGTGGATCAGCTTGATGGCGCCGCACGCCGAGCCGGCCTGTCGCGTGGTGCCTTGCTCTTCGGCCTACTGGCGAATGTCCCCGCGCTCTCCGGCGGAGCGCGCAGCCGGTTGGACTACCTTGCAGCGCGTACAGCGTCCGGCGCAGAGCTTTCCACTTTGATCCGCAATGTCCATCAACTGGTGAGCCTGCTGCGCCGAGGCGATGTGCTCCAAGCCCAGGAATATCGCCGCCGGCTCGCAAGCCTGAGCGTCGACGTGCGGGCTCATCTGCGTCTTGCTGCGGTCGTCCTTTCCGAACTGCGACGGGCACGAACGGGAGGCTCATTCCGGCGGTGCGATGCACCGCCCTCTCCTTGGCACGAAGGAGACCGCCATGGCCACGGCTTCCGTCATCGACGGCGTCCGCGCGTCGCGCCAGCGCGCCGCTGCGATCCGCCAACGGATCGCGGCGACCGTCGTCCGCCGCGCCCTCGAAGTCATGGTCAAGGTGACCGGAGGAGGGCGGGGCATGAAAGCGACGGCCGTGCATTTCCGCTACATCAACCAGAACGGCCGGCTCGGGATTGAGCACGAATGCGTTGATGCCATGCGTGTGGGGCTCGCCACCGCGTAGAGAGCCTGATTTCAAGCAGACCCAGGGCGCTCATCGCCTGAGAGTCCGGGACCGAGAGCGCAGGGGCGAAGCCCAGATGATTCCCTTGACGTATGTCCATATCATGGATATTCTGTGGACATCGCCGAACCAGAGGTTGCCCGATGACCATGCATGTCAATCTCTCGCCCGAGATGGAGGGCTTCATCAAGACCAAGGTCGCCAGCGGTTTCTATGGCAACGCCACCGAAGTCATCCGTGACGCCATCAGACGCATGCAGGCTGAGGAAAGCAGGGTTGCGGCCTGGCATGCCGCCATCAAACAAGGCGCTGAGCAGCTCGATCGCGGCGAGGGCATCCCGTACACGCCCGACACGATGAACGAGATCACCCAGAGTGCCATCGATGCCATGCACAGCGGCCGACCGATGGACCCCGATGTCCTCCCGTAAACCGCTGCCCATCCAGCTCGCACCGAAAGCCCGACAAGATCTGATCGACATCCTGCGCTACACGGGTGAGACCTGGGGACCGCAGCAACTGCAGGTCTATCGCCATAAGCTTGACGACGCCCTGCAAGCGATCAGCCACAACCCGCACATCGGGCACATCTGCGAAGATCTACCGGCGCCGTTCTTGGCCTACTTGGTCGGGTCGCATGTCATCGTCTACCGTGCCAGGGCTGATGCCGTCGGCATCGCCAGAATCCTGCATCAGCGCATGAGTCTGGCCAGACATGTCTGAGCCCGGCGCCGTCATGGAGCAGGCGTTTTCAGCAGCACCGCCGGGCCGTCTTGGAATTCATGCACTAGGCGACGACGCCGGCGCGCCAGTCAAACGGGCTCAGCCAAGGAAGGCCGCGATACCGTCCAATCGCAATTGCATACCGTCACGGCGCTGCTGGAGTCCGTCGTCGATACCGTCTCTCTGACTCAGGGCATCCCCGGCGCACCTCCGCGGCGGTCGCGGACTGATCGATGTCAGAAGGCTGGAACTCAAGGCCCTGGGCGGCGCCGCCCAGCGCGACGGTAGATCCGTCGGTATCGCCCGTTCTCTGGAGCCTTCAAATGGCCCGTTTTCCCTCTCAGCGGCGACCGGCCATTGACGATCGAGTGGGAATGAGTCAAGATCGTCCCGTGGTGTGGACGGGGATCCGAAGACAAACCGATTTCGCTGCAGGGACAAGGACTTAGCGTCCAACGACGTCCCGGTGGGTGCAGCGGCGTCCCCGGCGGACTGACGGTTGACTCGACGGTATCCGAGCACCGACGCTGGCAGGCCCGCGGCGATGCCGTCAGGCGCCGCGACGGTATCCGGGCCTGCGATCAGGGACGGATCGGAGATCTCATGGACACGTCGGTGGATCGCTCTCGAGTGGGGGGGGGCTGGCCGGCACGCCGCGTTGCGATGGCGCTGCCGCCCAGTCCGCCGCGTCGCGCCTGGCCAGGTGGCTTTCGACCTCGGCGATGAGCGCCGCGCCATAGGCGCGCATCGAATTGCCGTCGGCGAACCGGGGATCCGTCTGCAGCTCGGGCGCCTCGATCACCTGGCACAGCGCTTCGAACCACCTGGGCCAGTTGAAGCTCATGGACAACCGCCTGTCGCGACAGATGAAGCGGGCCGAATCAGGCCGCGGCACCATCGACACCGGCCCGTCGCAGTTCAGTTTGTCGGCCACCGAACTGGCGCCCAGCACCCAGGCCGGGTCGAACATGCTGATATCGATGCACTGCCCGATGCCGGTCTCCTGCCGTTGCAACAGGCCGGGCATGGTCCCGGCGAAGGCCCTGTAACCGGCAAACGGATCGAGGATGGACAAGCCCAGGGTCATGGGCGCGCATGGGGCGGTGGGCGTGGCCGCGCTGGGCTTGTTGTCGATCGGATCGAGAGCCTTGATTCATGCGATTGGAGCGCCCGGCTGATACGGCCTCTCGCAGGTCGGAGCGCGATTCGACTGGGTGCTTACCGCTGCCCGGCGTCGAGATCGCGCAACTTGTAGCGTTGGATCTTCCCCGTGGCCGTCTTCGGCAGATCCGACACGTACTCGATGAAGCGCGGGTATTTGTACGGGGCCAGGCGTTCCTTTACGAAGGCCTTGAGTTCTGCGTCGTCGACATGGGCGCCCGGCTTGAGGACGACGTAGGCCTTGGTCTTGATCAGGCCCTCGGCATCGGCCTTGCCGATCACGGCGGCCTCGAGGACGGCCGGATGCTGAGCCAGCGTCGCTTCGACCTCGAAGGGGCTGACGTAGATGCCGCTGACCTTCAGCATGTCGTCGCTGCGGCCGCCGTAGGTGTAGCTGCCGTCGGCGTTGCGGATGTACTTGTCGCCGCTCTTGGTCCAGCCGCCCTGGAACGTGTCGCGGGTCTTCTGCCGATTGCCCCAGTACATCATCGCGGCCGAGGGGCCGTGGATATAGAGGTCGCCCGGCTCGCTCGATCCATCGGCGTTCAAGGGCAGGGGGGCGCCGTCGTCGCCGCGCAGTTCGACCTCGTAGCCCGGCACCGGCCAGCCGGTGGTGCCGTAGCGGACCTTTTCGGGCCGGTTCGACAGGAATACATGCAGCATCTCGGTCGAGCCGATGCCGTCGACGATGTCGACGCCGCTGTAGCGCTTGAAGCGCTCGCCAAGGTCCGCGGGCAGCGCTTCGCCGGCGGAAGAGACCAGGCGCAGGGCGATCCGGTCGCGCGCGGGCAGGTGCGGGCTGGCCAGCATGCCCGCGAAGCCGGTCGGCGCGCCGAAGAACACCGTCGGCTTCAGATGGCCGACGCCACCGGTCCAGCGCGTGAACGTCGCCTCGGGCGTGGGCCGCTCGGCCATCAGGATCGTCGTCGCACCGACCGAGAGCGGGAAGGTCAGGCCGTTGCCCAGTCCGTAGGCGAAGAACAGCTTCGCCGCCGAGAAGCAGACATCGTCCTCGCGCAGTCCCAGCACGCCCTTGCCGTACAGCTCGGCGGTCCAATAGGGGTTGCCATGCGAGTGCACGGCGCCTTTGGGGCGGCCGGTCGATCCCGACGAGTAGAGCCAGAAGCCCGGATCGTCCGGGCTCGTCACCGCGGGCTTCGATGCCGGCGCCTGCGCGGCCAGGAAGGCCTCGAATTCGACTTCCGACGGATGCAGCGGCGCCACCGGCCGCGACACGATGACCTTGCCGACCTCGTGATCCGATTTCGTCAGCGCCGTGGTCAACGCCGGCCGCAGGGCGCCGGAGACCAGCACCGCCTGCGCGCGCGAGTTCTCGAGCATGTAGGCGTAATCGTCGGCGGTCAGCAGCGTGTTGACCGCGACCGGCACGACACCGGCATAGATCGCGCCGAGGAAGGCCACGGGCCAGTCGTTGACGTCATGCATCAGCAGCAGCACCCGTTCCTCGCGGCGCACGCCCAGGCCCTTCAGGCCCGCGGCCGCGCGGCGCACGCGATCGTCGAGCTGCCCGTAGCTCAGCGTGCCGAGGTCGTCGACGAAGGCCGCCTTGGCGGCGCGGCCGGCATTGACTTCGAGCAGGTGTGCGGCGAAGTTGAAGAGCTCCGGCGGTGGTGCGACATCGGAATCGCGCACGGGGTTTGTCTGTAGCATGCCTGTCTCCTGTACGTTCGAATTCGCTCAGCCGACCATCGGGCTCAGCACGCTCGTGCTGGCCTGGATCGCGGCGCGACGGTGGTAGAAATTCAGCGCCCGGGCGCCGCCGAGTTCCTCGCCGCCGCCGGCGCGGCCGGGTCCGCCGTGCAGGGACTGCGGCATGACGTTGCCGTGGCCCGTGTGCATCGCAGCCACATCGGGCGAGACGACATGGACGCGGCCATGCCCCGCGGCGAGTTCGAGCGCGGTCGCGCCGAGCGCGGCCGCGTCGCTGCCGTAGATCGAGACGGCCAGCGAGCCCTGGCCGCGCTGGATCAGCGCCAGCGCATGGCCGGCATCGCGATACGGCATCAGCGTCGCGACCGGACCGAAGACCTCGGTGTCGTGGACGCGGTCTGCGGCGTCGGCCGCGCGCGTGCCCAGCAGCGTCGGGCCGACGCAGCAGGCCACGGCGGGATCGGCATCGACGAGCGCGTGCTTGGCGCCATCGTGCAGGGCTTCGGCCTGCGATAGCAGCGTCGCCAGGCCCGCACGCACCGCATCGAGTTGCGCGCGGTTGACGAGGGCGCCCATGCGCACGGATTCGTTGCGCGGATTGCCGACGCTGGTCTTGCCGAGTCGAGCCGAGATCGCCTCGGCGACCGCGCCGTAGAGCGCCTCGGGTACGAAGACGCGCCGGATCGCGGTGCATTTCTGGCCCGACTTCTGCGTCATCTCGCGTGCGACCTCCTTGACGAGCAGCTCGAAGGCCGCGTCGCCGGCCACGGCGCCTTCGAGCAGCAGCGCCGAGTTCAGGCTGTCGGCCTCGATATTGACCCGCACCGATCGCTGCGCCACTGCTGCGTGGCTGCGGATCAGCTGCGCCGTCTCGGCCGATCCGGTGAACGACAGCACGTCGAAGGGTTCCAGCGCGTCGAGCAGCCCGGCCGAACTGCCGCAGACGACCGAGAGCGCGCCCGGCGGCAAGAGGCCGGAGTCGACGACATCCTTGACCATGCGCTGCGTCAGCCAGGCCGTGGCGGTGGCCGGCTTGATCACGACCGGCACGCCGGACAGCAGGGCAGGAGCCGCCTTCTCCCACAGGCCCCAGCTCGGGAAATTGAACGCGTTGATGAACAGCGCCAGACCGCGCGTGGGCACCATCACATGCTGGGACTGGAACAGCGCCTCCTTGCCGAGCGAGGCCGGTTCGCCGTCGATCAGGAAGCGCCGGTCGCCGAGGCCGACGCCCAGCCTGGCGTAGGTCGACAGCGTGTAGACGCCGCCGTCGATATCGACGGCGGAGTCGTTCTTCACGGTGCCGCTGTTGGCCGTGGCGATCTCCTCATAGGCGTCCCGGTTGGCCTGCAGCACCTTGACGACATCGGCGAGGATGGCCGCACGCTGGCGATAGCTGAGGGCGCGCAAGGCCTTGCCGCCTTGTTCGCGGGCATAGGCGAACGCGGCGGCAAGATCCAGTCCGGTCGCGTCGACGCGCACGAGTTCGTTGCCGAGCACCGGGTCGACGAGCGGCGTGCCGGCACCGGTCCCGGCCTGCCATTGGCCTGCAACGTAGTTGGAGAGACGTTCGATCAATGCAGCCTCACTGGTTGAATTCGAAGTGCCTGCCGGGCACCAAGATTGATGCAATATCATGCGTGCATGAACTTTATGGCTTGAGCTGGAGCCATGTCAAGCAATATATTGCGTATCGACTAAGGTGACTCGGGCGAGCACGAGTCGGGCATGCAGGCGGGCCTGGCGACGAGGATGAGAATCACCCGTTGGCGTGTGGCCTTCTACTCGAACGCCGATCTGGCGCTCGATACCAGCGGTCGGGGACTGGACGGGGCCTACGACGAGCTGCGCGGGTTGGTCCGCGGCGCGCTATCGTTATCAGGGTAAACGATAGGTGATGAGATGAATTAAAGTGCTTGTCATGGTTGGTGTAGTGAACTATGATTCGTGCATCGGTTTTTCATCCAATGCACTTTGCTTCATCACCTCTGAGGAGCCTCCCATGACACAAGCCTCCCGCGTCGACTACCAGACCCACCCGTCCCAGTACCGCCACTGGAAGCTGAAGTTCGAAGGCCCGGTGGCGACGCTGGCGGCCGACTTCGACGAGAACGCCGGCCTGCGCCCCGGCTACAAGCTCAAGCTCAACAGCTACGACCTGGGCGTCGACATCGAGCTCAACGACGCCATCAACCGCATCCGCTTCGAGCACCCCGAGGTGCGCACCGTCGTCGTCACGAGTGCCAAGGACAAGGTGTTCTGCTCGGGCGCCAACATCTTCATGCTCGGCGTCAGCAGCCATGCCTGGAAGGTCAACTTCTGCAAGTTCACGAACGAGACCCGCAACGGCTTCGAGGACTCGTCGAAGCACAGCGGCCTGAAGTTCCTCGCCGCCGTCAACGGCGCCTGCGCCGGCGGCGGCTACGAGCTGGCCCTGGCCTGCGACGAGATCATCCTCATCGACGACCGCAGCAGTGCCGTCAGCCTGCCCGAGGTGCCGCTGCTGGGCGTGTTGCCGGGCACCGGCGGCCTGACCCGCGTCACCGACAAGCGCCATGTGCGCCACGACCTGGCCGACATCTTCTGCACCACGAGCGAAGGCGTGCGCGGCCAGAAGGCCAAGGACTGGCGCCTCGTCGACGCCATCGCCAAGCCGGCGGTCTTCGCCGCCAAGGTGCAGGAGCGCGCCCTCGAGCTCGCCCGCGGCAGCGACCGCCCGGCCGACGGCCGCGGCGTCGCGCTCACCCCGCTGGCCCGCACCATCGAGGCCGACGCGCTGCGCTACTCGCATGTCACGGTCGAGATCGACCGCGCACGCCGCGTCGCCACCTGGACCGTGCAGGCGCCGACCGCTGCGCTGCCGCAGGACATCGCCGGCATCGAGGCGGCAGGCGCCGCCTGGTACCCGCTGGTGCTGGCGCGCGAGCTCGAGGACGCGATCCTGTCGATGCGCACCAACGAGCTCGAGATCGGCACCTGGCTCATCAAGACCGAGGGCGATGCCGCCGCCGTGCTGGCGATGGACGCCTCGCTGCTGGCGCACAAGGATCATTGGCTGGTGCGCGAGACGACCGGCCTGCTGCGCCGCACCTTCAGCCGCCTGGACCTGTCGTCGCGCAGCCTGTTCGCGCTCATCGAGGCGGGCTCCTGCTTCGCCGGCAGCTTCCTGGAGCTCGCGCTGGCCTGCGATCGCAGCTACCACCTCGCGCTGCCCAGCGACGAGCAGCGCACGCCGAAGATCACGGTGGCGGAGACGAATTTCGGCCTCTTCCCGATGGTCACCGGTCAGAGCCGACTGCAGCGCCGCTACTACGACGAGCAGCCGGCGCTCGAAGCCGTGCGCAAGCGCGTCGGCATGGCGCTCGACGCCGACGCGGCCTTCGCTCTCGGTCTCGTGACGAGCAATCCCGACGACATCGACTGGGCCGACGAGACGCGCATCGCGATCGAGGAGCGCGTCTCGATGAGCCCCGACGCCCTCACCGGCATGGAAGCCAATCTGCGCTTCAACGGCCCCGAGAACATGTTCACGCGCGTCTTCGGCCGCCTCACCGCCTGGCAGAACTGGATCTTCCAGCGCCCGAACGCCGTCGGCGAAAAGGGGGCCTTGAAGGTCTACGGAAAAGGCGAGAAATCGGCCTTCGACTGGAATCGCGTCTAAGCAAACACCTCCTGGAGCACAGCCCAATGAGCACGATCGACTACAGCGACAAGATCCCCAACAACGTCAACCTGAGCGAGGACCGCACGCTGCAGCGCGCGCTCGAGCAGTGGCAGCCGAACTACCTGAGCTGGTGGGACGACATGGGCCCCGACGGCAGCCAGAACTTCGACGTCTACCTGCGCACCGCGATCAGCGTCGACCCGCAGGGCTGGGCGCAGTTCGGCCACGTGAAGATGCCGGACTACCGCTGGGGCATCTTCCTGAATCCGGCCGAGAAGGACCGCAAGATCCATTTCGGCGACCACAAGGGCCAGGATGCCTGGCAGGACGTGCCCGGCGAATACCGCGCCAACCTGCGCCGGATCATCGTCACGCAGGGCGACACCGAGCCGGCCTCGGTCGAGCAGCAGCGCCACCTCGGCCTCACCTGCCCGAGCCAGTACGACCTGCGCAATCTCTTCCAGGTCAACGTCGAGGAAGGCCGGCATCTGTGGGCCATGGTCTACCTGCTGCACAAGTACTTCGGCCGCGACGGCCGCGAGGAAGGCGAGGCGCTGCTCGAACGCCGCAGCGGCCAGCAGGACAACCCGCGCATCCTGCAGGCCTTCAATGAAGAGACACCCGACTGGCTGAGCTTCTTCATGTTCACCTATTTCACCGACCGCGACGGCAAGTTCCAGCTCTGCGCCTTGGCCGAGAGCAGCTTCGACCCGCTCGCACGCACGACCAAGTTCATGCTCACCGAGGAAGCGCACCACATGTTCGTCGGCGAATCGGGCGTGAGCCGCGTCATCCAGCGCACCTGCGCGGCGATGAACGAGCTCAAGACCGACGATCCGGCCAAGCTGCGCGCCGCCGGCGTCATCGACCTGCCGACGATCCAGCGCTACCTGAACTTCCATTTCAGCGTCACGATCGACCTCTTCGGCGCCGACGAGTCGAGCAACGCGGCGACCTTCTATTCGACCGGCCTGAAGGGCCGCTACGAGGAAGGCAAACGCAACGATGACCATCTGCTCAAGGGCCAGACCTACCGCGTGCTCCAGCTCGTCGGCGGCCAGCTCGTCGAGCGCGAGGTGCCGATGCTCAACGCCCTCAACGAGGTGCTGCGCGACGACTACATCAAGGACAGCATCGCCGGCGTCGAGCGCTGGAACAAGGTCATCGAGAAGGCCGGCATCCCCGTGCGGCTGAAGACGCCGCACAAGGCCTTCCACCGCAACATCGGCGCGCTCTCGGGCGCCAAGGTCTCGCCCGAGGGCCGCGTCCTCGGCGAGGCCGAATGGCAGGCCAACGTCGACCAGTGGCTGCCCTCGGCGACCGACCGCGCCTTCGTCCAGGGCCTCATGGGCCGCGTCGTCGAGCCGGGCAAGTTCGCCAACTGGATCGCGCCGCCGGTGATGGGCATCAACCGCCAGCCGGTCGATTTCGAATACGTGCGCTTCGCCTGAAGGCCATGGACGCAAGCGTCGCTTCGGAGCTCATCCGGCAGCATTTGATCGACCCCGAGATCTGCATCCGCTGCAACACCTGCGAGACGATGTGCCCGACGGGCGCGATCACGCACGACGCGCGCAATTACGTCGTCGATGCGGCGAAATGCAATTGGTGCAACGACTGCATTTCGCCCTGCCCCACCGGCAGCATCGACAACTACCGCCGCATGCCGCGCCGGCAGGCCTACAGCGTCGAGGCCCAGCTGCTGTGGGACATGCTGCCGGCCGAGCTGACGCCGACGCAGCTGGCCGAGGCCGGCGCCGTGGCCGACGTCGAGTCGGCGCCGGTGGCGGCGCCGGCGGTCGCGACCGACCCGGCCGGGCAGGCCGGATTCGACAGCGGGCGCTACAACGCGAAGCTGCCACCCTGGTCGGCGGCGCATGCCTACACCAACCTCTACGGCCCCAGGGCAGCCGAGAAGTCGATCACCGCGACCGTGGTCGGCAATGTCCGGGTGACCGAGGTCGGGCATGAGTACGACACCCACCACCTCGTGCTCGACTTCGGCGCGATGCCGTTCCCGGTGCTCGAGGGCCAGTCGATCGGCATCGTCCCGCCCGGCGCCGATGCCGCGGGCCGGCCGCACCATGCGCGCCAGTATTCGATCGCCAGCCCGCGCAACGGCGAGCGCCCGGGCTACAACAATGTCTCGCTGACGATCAAGCGCGTGCTCGAGGACCACCAGGGCCGCCCCGTGCGCGGCGTCGCCAGCAACTACCTGTGCGACCTGAAGGTGGGCGAGAAGGTGCAGGTGATCGGGCCCTTCGGCACCAGCTTCCTGATGCCCAACCACCCGAAGAGCCATATCGTGATGATCTGCACCGGCACCGGCAGCGCGCCGATGCGCGCGATGACCGAATGGCGGCGCCGGCTGCGCGCCTCGGGCAAGTTCGAGGGCGGCAAGCTGCTGCTGTTCTTCGGCGCCCGCACGCAGCAGGAACTGCCGTATTTCGGTCCGCTGCAGAACCTGCCCAGGGACTTCATCGACATCCATTTCGCCTTCAGCCGCACGCCCGGCCAGCCCAGGCGCTACGTGCAGGACCTGATGCGCGAGCGCAGCGCCGACCTCGCACCGCTGCTGACCGATCCGCACGCCTATTTCTATGTCTGCGGCCTCAAGGCGATGGAAGAAGGCGTCGTGCTCACGCTGCGCGAGATCGCCGAAGCCGCGGGACTGAACTGGGACCTCGTCGGTGCCGCGCTCAAGCGCGCGGGACGACTGCATCTCGAGACTTATTGATGAAGACGCTCAAACTGTCGCAGCGCGCCCCCGGGGTGACGCAGGTCACGATGGCCAGGCCCGCGGTATTCAATGCCTTCGACGAAGCGATGATCGCCGAGCTCGACGAGGCCTTCGAAGCGCTCGAGGGCGATGCCTCGGTGCGCGTCATCGTGCTGGCCGGCGAGGGCCGGCATTTCAGCGCCGGCGCCGACCTGCAATGGATGCAGCGCGCCAGCCAGGCGACGCTGGAATGGAATGTCGCCGATGCGCGCCGCTTCGCCGCCATGCTGGCGCGCATCGACCGCTGCGCCAAGCCCACCGTGGCGCGCGTGCAGGGCGCGGCGCTGGGCGGCGGCGTGGGACTGACCTGCGCCTGCGACATCGCGGTCGCTGCCGACAACGCCAGCTTTGCGGTCAGCGAAGCGAAGTTCGGCATCCTGCCCGCGGTCATCGGACCCTATGTGACGAATGCCGTGGGCAAGCGGCAGGCACGCCGACTGGCGCTGACGACCGAGCGCATCGGCGCCGCCGAAGCGCTGGCAATGGGGCTCGTGCATCAGGTGGCTGCCGCCGACCAGCTCGACGCCGCCGTCGATGCCCGTGTCGCCGAACTGCTGGCCGGCGGACCGAACGCGCAGCGCGAGATCAAGGCGCTGTTCGCTGCGCTCGAGGTCGGCGCGAACGCACCGGAGGTGATCGAACTGACGGCGCAGACCATCGCCCGCGTACGCGGCACGGCCGAGGCCCGCGAGGGATTCGATGCCTTCCTCGACAAGCGCCCCGCCGCCTGGATACCGCGATGACAGCGACGAATCAAACCACCGTCCTCGTCATCGGCGCCGGCATCATGGGCGCCGGCATCGCCCAGGTCGCCGCGCAGGCCGGTCATCCGGTGTTTCTCTTTGACCTGCGCGAGGGCGCGGCGGGCGATGCCAAACGCAAGCTCGGTGCGACGCTGGACGGTCTGGTCGCCAAGGGCAAGCTCGCGGCCGAGACCGTCGCGGCGACACTCGCGAACATCGAGCCGATAGCCAGGCTCGACGCCGCGGCGGCGGCGGGCGTCGTCGTCGAAGCCATCGTCGAGAACCTCGACGCCAAGCGCAGCCTGTTCCGCGCGCTGGAAAGCCTGCTGTCTGCCGACGCGATCCTCTGCACCAACACGAGTTCGATCAGCGTGACGGCCATCGCCAATGGACTCGAGCATCCGGGGCGCGTCGTCGGCATGCATTTCTTCAATCCGGTGCCGCTGATGAAACTCGTCGAGGTCGTGCACGGACTGCTGACCGCGCCGGATGTCGCCGACCGCGCATTCGAGCTCGCCCGGTCATGGGGCAAGGTGCCGGTGCATGCCAGGAGCACGCCCGGATTCATCGTCAATCGCATTGCGCGGCCCTATTACGCCGAGGCGCTGGCGCTGTTGCAGGAACAGGCGACGACGCCGCAGGTGCTCGACGCCTGCCTGCGCGCGGCGGGGTTCCGCATGGGGCCTTGCGAGCTGATGGACCTGATCGGCCATGACACCAATTTCGCCGTCACGCGTTCGGTGTTCGAGGCGAATTTCGGCGACAAGCGCTACGTGCCGTCGCTGATCCAGCGCGAGATGGTCGACGGCGGCCTGCTCGGGCGCAAGAGCGGCCGCGGCTTCTATGGCTACCCCGAGGGCACACCGCCGCTGCCGCCGTCCGCATGCGGCCCGGTGCCGACAGCGCGCAACGTCACGGTCCATGGCGCGGGGCCCGTCGCCCAGGCGCTCGTGTCGGCTGCATCGCGCATCCTCGAATCCCAGGGCGGGCTTGCGCAACTTGCGCCGGACAGCCCTTGGATCGGCATCGAGGTCGACGGCGCGCGCCTGATGCTGAGCGACGGAACGCCGGCGCATGAGGTGGCCAGGCGCGGCGGCTTGAGCGATGTCGTGGTGTTCGATCTGCCGCTGTGCCGGCCCGTGGCCGCGGCAACGCCGCTGGCCTACAGCGTCCATGCCGGAACCAGCGCATCCTGGCAGGCCGCGGCCGCATCGTGGCTGCAGGCCTTGGGGTACGCGCCGCAACGCATGCAGGACGCGCCGGGGCTCATCGTCGCCCGCACGGTGGCGATGCTGATCAACGAGGCCGCCGACGCCGTGCAGCAAGGCGTCTGCACGCCCGAGGGCGCCGACGCGGCGATGAAGCTGGGCGTCAACTATCCGGCGGGGCCTTTCGAATGGCTGGCGCAATGGAGCGGCGCCGGCGTGATCGCGGTCGTCGAGGCCTTGGACGCGGCCTACCGCGGCGAGCGCTATCGCGTCAGTCCCTGGCTCAGGCGCAGGGCAGGTATCTGGGAGCATTCATTTGGCCACGCATGTCGCGACGACGAAATCCATTGAATTGAGCACCGGCCTGAGCGTCGCCATCGGCAGCGATGGCATTGCCGAAGTCATCTTCGGACCCGAGGGCGCGATGCCCTACACCGATGCCCGCGGCCATGCCGAACTCGCGACGATCTGGCCGCGACTGCAGGCCGAAGCGGGCGTGCGCGTGATCCTGGTGCGCAGCGTGGGCAAGGGCTTCTGCGCCGGCGGCACGCCTGAAGTCGTCGAGGAGATGCTGGGCAGCGAAGCCGCCCGGCTGCGCGTGATGCGCGAGGGCCGGGCCATCGTGCAGGGCATGATCGATTGCGATCTGCCCATCGTCAGTGCGATCAATGGCGCCGCCGTCGGCGCCGGAGCGGCGGTCGCGCTGCTCGCCGACGTCTCGGTCGCCGGCCATCGAGCCCGGATCATCGACGGGCACACGAAGATGGGCGTGGCGGCGGGCGACCACGCGGCGGTCGTCTGGCCGCTGTTGTGCGGCATGGCCAAGGCCAAGTACCACCTGCTGATGTGCAACGCCATCGACGGTGTCGAGGCCGAGCGCATCGGGCTCGTGAGCCTGGCCGTGCCCGATGACGAGCTGCAGGCCAAGGCGC
Organism: Burkholderiales bacterium; assembly: GCA_018971105.1. GTDB lineage: Bacteria > Pseudomonadota > Gammaproteobacteria > Burkholderiales > Burkholderiaceae_C > Rubrivivax. Next base: position 21,797 of record JAGWVB010000007.1, on the reverse strand, counting down.
GCGAGATCGCGCTCCATCTGGCCCAGGGCAGCGCGACCGCGCTGGCGTTCACGAAGCGCTCGTTGAACCACTGGCTGCGCGCGGCCTGGCCGGCGTTCGAGCATTCGCTGGCGCTGGAGATCATCGGATTCGGCGGCGCCGACGCCCGCGCAGGGTACGCCGCGCTGAGCCAGCGACGCGCGCCGCGCTTCGATGCGGCTGTTTGATCAAGCGGGATCCCGGGAGAAGAATCGACCATGAAGCAAGCCTATGTCTGCGATGCGATCCGCACGCCTTTCGGCCGCTACGGCGGCGCTCTGAGCAGCGTCCGAGCCGACGACCTCGGCGCGATTCCGCTCCAGGCGCTGATGGCCCGCAACCCCGGTGTGGACTGGGGGCAGGTAGGCGACGTGATCTTCGGCTGCGCCAACCAGGCCGGCGAAGACAATCGCAACGTCGCCCGCATGAGTTCGCTGCTGGCGGGGCTGCCGGTGGAGGTGCCGGGCACGACCATCAACCGCCTCTGCGGCAGCGGCATGGACGCCGTCGGCACCGCGGCGCGGGCGATCAGGTCCGGTGAAGCGGGGCTGATGATCGCCGGCGGCGTCGAGAGCATGAGCCGCGCGCCCTTCGTGATGCCCAAGGCCGAAAGCGCCTACTCGCGATCGAACGCGATCCACGACACGACCATCGGCTGGCGCTTCGTCAATCGCCTGATGAAGGCGGCCCATGGCGTCGATTCGATGCCCGAGACGGCGGAGAACGTGGCGCTGGATTTCGGCATCGAGCGCTCGGCGCAGGACTGCATGGCGCTGGCCAGCCAGCTCAAGGCGCTGGCCGCGCAGCGCGCCGGCGTCTTCGATGCCGAGATCACGCCGGTCACGCTGCAGGCCAGGAAGGGCGATCCGATCACCGTCGCCAAGGACGAGCATCCGCGCGAGACCAGCCTGGAGGCGCTCGCCAAGCTCAAGGGCGTCGTGCGTCCGGACGGCAGCGTCACGGCCGGCAATTCGAGCGGCGTGAACGACGGCGCCTGTGCCTTGCTGCTGGCCGACGAGGCCAGCGCGTCCAGGCAGGGCCTGACGCCGCGCGCCCGCATCGTCGGCATGGCCGCTGCGGGCGTGCCGCCGCGCATCATGGGCATCGGGCCGGCGCCGGCCACGCGGCGCGTGCTGGCGCTGACCGGTCTCACGCTCGGGCAGATCGACGTCATCGAGCTCAACGAAGCCTTCGCCGCGCAAGGACTGGCCGTGCTGCGCGACCTGGGGTTGCAGGACGACGATCCGCGCGTGAACCCGAATGGCGGCGCGATCGCGTTGGGGCATCCGCTGGGTGCCAGCGGCGCGCGGCTCGTGACCACCGCCGTCAACCAGCTGCATCGCACGCAGGGCCGCTATGCGCTGTGCACGATGTGCATCGGCGTGGGCCAGGGCATCGCTGTGTTGCTCGAACGGGTCTGACCACCGCGCTCGAACGACGCAAGCTCGCCACAAAGTCCGGACTCGGGATCGGTGCCTGCACAACAACCGATCCCGCTGTCCCCGAGGGAATCAGAACGCCCGCCCGGCACCCGCCGAGCAGGGGCGAGGGCCGGAGGATGTTCTCGATCCATGTCCAAATTTCGGATATTTTGTGGACATCTATGAACTGACGCCCGATCGCGCCGGCCCTGGATGGGCCCGTTCGCCTCTGAGCGGCGACCGGCCATGGACGATCGAGTGGCATGAGGGCGGTCGGCCCGTGAACGGCGGTCCCGATCGCTGTCAACCGAGCGCTTCCAGCTTTCCGATCAGCCACTCGCGTACCGCCGGATCGCCCGTCAAGGCACCGGCGCGCCGGTAGGCCTGCGCCGCGGCCTCGCCGAACCCGGCCCAGGCCAGCAGGCGCGCGCGGGCGGCCCACCAGGGGGCATGGTCGGCGACGCGGCTCGCCTCGAGGGCGTCGAGCAGGCGCAGACCCGCTTGCGGGTCGTCGGCCGCGTGGGCGACGGCGATGGCATGGCCGATCGCCGCGCCCAGCGTCGGCGAAAGCGCCTGCAGGCCTTCGTAGAGCCGCTGCAGGTCGGCCCAGGGGACGGCATGGCTCCTCAGGCCTTCCATATGCGCGGCCTGGATTGCCGCTTCGAGCTGGTAGGGGCCGGGCCGACCGCGCGCGGCGGCCGCCGCCAGCAGGGCATCGGCCTGGGCCCACAGGTCGCCGTCCCACCGCTGGGTGTCCTGCTCGTCCAACGGAATGAAACCGCCCCGCGCATCGCGCTGCGCCGGCCGGCGTGCCTGCGCGTACGACAGCAGCGCGGTCAGCCCCAGCGCCTCGGGCTCGCCGGGCCGCAGCGAACTCGTCAATCGCGCGAGGTAGATCGCCTCGTCGGCCAATTGCCGTCCCGTCGCTTCCTCGGCATGGCCCCAGTGCAGCGTGTAGGCGGCGTAGATCGCCTCGAGCACGGCGTCCAGCCGCGCCGGCCAGTCGGCCGGCTCGGGTTCCTCGAAGCGGATGCCGGCCGTCTTGATCTTGCGCTTCGCCCGCACCAGCCGCTTGGTCATGGCCTCGGGCTTGACGAGGAAGGCGCTGGCGATGCTCGCCGCATCCAGGCCGAGGACGGTCTGCAGCATCAATGCGCTGCGCACCCCGGCATCGATCGCCGGATGCGCGCAGACGAGCATCAGCCGCAGGCGATGGTCCGGGATCGCCAGCGCCTCGGGTTGGGCGTCCTGCTCGCAAGGCCAGAGCACGGTGAGCGTCGGATCGTCGGCGAGGCGTTGGCGCCGCGCCGCGATCAGCAGGCGGCGGCGCGCCGTCGTCAGCAGCCAGGCGTCGGGCGCCGTGGGCACGCCGTCCAGGGGCCAGCGCGTCAGTGCCTGCGCGAAGGCCTCCGCCAGCGCGTCCTCGGCCGCGGCGATGTCGCGCCATTGCCAGGCCAGCCACGACAGCAGCCGGCCGTAGCTGTGACGCGCGGCGTCCGCCGCCGCGCGCGCCGCCGTCACCGCGGCGCCATCGTCATCACCGGCCAGACCTCGGTGCTGCCGACCGCCGAGCTGGGGCTGCGTTCGGCCCATTTGAGCGCTTCGTCGAGCGACGGCACCTCGACGACGACATAGCCGCCGAGCAGGTCCTTGGTTTCGGCGTAGGGCCCGTCCTGGACCTGGCGCCGGCCGTCGCGCACGCGCACGCTGGTGGCGCCGAAGGCGTCGAGGCGATTGCCGCCGCGCAGCACGCCCGCGGCCTGCATCGCGTCCATGTACTGGCGCCAGGCCTGCATCGGCGCGGCCCCCCGCACCGGGTCGGCATTGGTCTCGTAGACCTCGGCGGGCTGATGAAATGTCAGAACGAATTCCATGGCGATCTCCTGCACCGCAGCGGCGGCATCGAGGGCGGCACATTACCGCACCTCGATGCAGATGCGCGGGCCCGGCGGCAACGGACATCGGCGCCGCGCCCGCGCTGCGCCGCGGGCACCCAGGCGATCGTCCGCTGGGTCGGCCGGTCGCCAAGCGGCTGCCGGACCCGAAACCCGGATGGCGCGTGGCCGGCCGCTCGCCGAATTCGCGCGGGACTTGACATGCAAGTAAATAGTTGCCTATAGTTCATGCAACTGATCACTTGCATATGACGAGCGATGACCGACCCCGCAGACGATCCCGACCTGCTGTTCAAGGCGCTTGCCGATCCCAGTCGACGCCGGCTGCTGGATCTGTTGCACGCCCACGATGGCCGCACGCTGAGCGAACTGTGCGAGCACCTGGACATGACGCGGCAGGGCGTGACGCAGCACCTGGGCTTGCTCGAGGCAGCCAACCTCGTCGCGGTCGTCTGGCGTGGGCGCGAAAAGATGCATTTCCTCAATCCTGTGCCGCTGCAGGACCTCTACGAGCGCTGGATCGCGAAGTTCGAAAGGCCGCGCCTGAAGGCGCTCGACAAACTGAAACGACGACTGGAGAACCCTGATGACTAAGTCCGCTTTTGTCTACGTCACGTATATCCGCACGACGCCCGAAAAACTCTGGTCGGCATTGACCGACAAGGCGTTCATGCGGCAGTACTGGTTCGGCATGCATTGCGAAAGCGCATGGACGGCCGGGTCGCCCTGGAAGATGGTCCGCGCCGACGGCAGCGTCTGCGATGCCGGCGAGATCATCGAGTCCGAGCCGCCGCGGCGCCTCGTCATACGCTGGCAGCACCAGGACAATCCCGAGCTCAAGGCCGAGGGCGATTCGCTCTGCACGATGGAAATGGAATCTGCCGGAAGCGCCATGAAGCTCTCCATCACCCACACCATCGAACGCGAACCATCGAAGCTCATCCGGGCGGTCTCGGGCGGCTGGCCCATGATCATTTCCAACCTCAAGTCGATGCTGGAGACCGGCGCCGTCGCGCTCGAGGATCGCGCTGCGGCCGTCAAGCCCGCCTGATGGCCGGCCGCGCCCGGGGCTCGACGGCGGCGGTCGCGCACTTGCATGGATACGAACGATTGATGCACCTGATGGCGCAAAATCACCGCACTGCCTGCGCTGCAGGGACCGGAGATCCGCCATGGCCGCCGCCTTCGACCTCAACGACCTGCACGCCTTTCGCGCCGTGGCCGAGATGGGCAACTTCCGCAAGGCCGCCGACGCGGTGCACATCTCGCAGCCGGCGTTCAGCCGGCGCATCGACAAGCTCGAGCAGGCGCTGGGCGTGCGCCTGCTCGAGCGCACGACGCGCAAGGTGCAGCTGACGGCGGTGGGGCGCGACTTCGCGCGCACCGTGCAGCAGGTGCTCGACGAGCTCGACGGCGCGCTGCTCGGCATTCGCGGCTTCGCGGCGACGCGCATGGGCGAGGTGACGATCGCCTGCGTGCCCTCGACCGTCTACTACTTCGTCTCGCAGGTGATCCGCCGCTACCACGAGCGCTATCCGCGCATCCGGGTCAAGATGCACGACGCGAGCGCGAACGAGGTGCTCGCGGCCGTGACCCGCGGCGAGGCCGATTTCGGCCTCAACTTCATGGGCAGCCAGGAGCCCGAGATCGAGTTCGAGCCGCTGCTGGAGGAGCGCTTCGTCGCCGCCTGCCGGCGCGACCACCCGCTGGCGAAGAAGCGCAAGGTGACGTGGACCGAGCTGGCCGCCTACGACAACATCTCGGTCGCCAGGTCGTCCGGCAACCGGCTGCTGCTCGACCAGGCGCTGTCGGGGCTGGAAGGCCGGCCGCAGGCGATCTACGAGGCCCAGCATGTGACCACCATGCTCGGCCTCGTCGAAGCGGGCCTGGGCGTGGCCGCGGTGCCGTCGCTGGCGATGCCGGCGGCCGACCATCCGCTGCTCGTCAGCGTGGCGCTGGCCGATCCGGTGGTGACGCGCCGCATCGGCCTGATCCGCCGCCGCGGCCGCACGCTGTCGCCGGCAGCGCAGCAGCTCTACGCCTTCTTCGGCGAGATGAAGGGCAAGCGCAAGTCGGCATCCGGGCGCCCCGCGCCCCCGCGGGGGGCCTGACGCGCAGCGGCGGGTCTGGGGGCGCTTTTCATCCCCAGCGCGCGAGCACCCGGTCGACCATCAGCCCCGACTGGCCGAGGTAGGCCGCCGGGTCGCACATCGCCGCGAGCTGCTCGCGCGTCACGTGTTTGGTGATCTCGGCGTTCCCGGCCAGCAGCTCGAGCAGCGGGCGCTCCTGCTGGATCGCGAGGCGGCAGATGTCGTAGACCAGGTCGTGTGCGGTTTCGCGGCCGATGTAGGGCGCCAAGCCCATCATCACCGCCTCGGAGACGACGAGGCCATGCGTCATGTCGAGGTTCGCGCGCATGCGCCGGGTGTCGACCTCCAGCCCCTCGATCACCGCGCGCGACTGCGCGAGCGCGCCGGCGAGCAGGCAGAAGGCCTCGGGCAGCACGATCCATTCGATCTCCCAGGGCCCCGTCGAGCGCTCGTGGTCGGCGACCATCGCGTCGAGCATCGCCGCCGCATGCTGGCGCAGGACCGAGATCTGGGCGTGGATGTAGCAGCTCGAGATCGGGTTGCGCTTCTGCGGCATCGTGCTGCTCGAACCGCGGCCGTGCGCATAAGGCTCGTAGACCTCGCCGACCTCCGTCTGCATCATCAGCTTCACGTCCATGCTGATCTTGCCCAGCGTGCCGCCGACGAGGCCGAGGAAGGTGCCGACCTCGGCGATGGTGTCGCGCACCGTGTGCCAGGCGATCACCGGCTGCGCCAGGCCGAGTTCGGCGCAGAGGCCGGCCTGCGTCTCCATCGCCCCGGTCTCGAGCGAGGCCAGGGTGCCGGCGGCGCCGGCGAACTCGCCTTGCAGCACGCGCGGCCGGATCTGCGCCAGCCGTTCGCGGTGGCGCGCCACGGCGGCGAGCAGCCCGGCCATCTTGTAGCCGAAGGTCACCGGCACCGCCTGCTGCAGGTTGCTGCGGCCGATCATCGGCGTCAGCCGGTGCTCGCGCGCGAGCTTGGCCAGCGCGTCGCCGAGCGCCTTGAGCTCGCCGTCGACGATCTCCAGCGCCTCGCGGATCTGCAGCACGGTGGCGGTGTCGGTGATGTCCTGCGTCGTCGCGCCCCAGTGGCAGAACTCGCCCAGCTTGTCGCGGCACAGCGCGTTGATCTGCGAGACGACGCCGAGGATGGGGTAGCCGATGCGCTCGGTCTGTGCCTTGAGCTTGACGAGGTCGATGTTCTCGATGTGGCAGACGCGCACGATTTCCGCCGCGGCCTCGGCCGGGATCAGCCCGAGAGCGCCCTGCACCTGGGCCAGCGCCGATTCGATGGCGACGTATTTCGCGGTGCGGTTCTCGTCGGACCAGACGCGCCGCATCGCGGCGGTGCTGAAGATGTCGCCGAAGATGGCGGAGTCGATGATCGTGGAAGGCAAGGCGGTGTCCTCGGGAAGGGATGGAATGGTGGCGGTGTTCAGCGCGCCGCGCGGGCGAGCAAGGCCTGGGCGCGCTGCAGCACGGGCTTGTCGACCATGCGGCCGTCGACCTGCACGGCGCCGGCGGCGCCCTCGGCGGCGGCGATCACGCGCCGCGCCCAGTCGATCTCGGCGGCGCTCGGCTGCAGCGCTTCGTGCACCAGCGCCACCTGTTTCGGGTGGATGCAGAGCTTGGCGGTGTAGCCATGGGCGCGGGCGCGCTGCAGGTCGGCCCGCAGCGGCGCCGGGTCGGCGACCTCGGGCGTGACGCCGGCGACAGGCGCCGCCAGCCCGGCGGCGCGCGAGGCGAGCGCGAGCCGGTTCGCGGCCGGGTCGAAGCCGGCCGGGTCGCCACTCAGGCCGAGGTCGAGCGCGTAGTCGATGGTGCCGAAGGCCAGCCGCTGCACGCCGTCGGCCGCGGCCAGCGCCTCGGCGTTGAGCACGCCGCGCGCCGTCTCGATCAGCGCGATCACGGCGATGCCGGGGCAGGCCGCGCGCACGCGCGCGACCGTGGCGACGCGCTCGGCCTTGGGCAGCATCACCTGCGCGGCGTGGGTGCGGGCGAGCATCGCCAGGTCGGCCTCGAACTCGGGCGTCGCTTCGTCGTTGATGCGCACGACGAGGCGCTGGTGGTCGGCGTCGCTGGCGCTGTGCAGGCGCTCGGCGACGGCGTCGCGGGCGCGCGCCTTGGCGGCCGGCGCGACGGCGTCCTCGAGATCGAGCACGACGGCATCGGCGCCGGCGGCCAGCGCCTTGTCGAAGCGGTCGGGCCGGTCGCCGGGGACGAACAGGTAGGTGCGTGGGGCGGTGCTCATCTCAGTTCTCCATGGCAGCCGTGGCCACCCTCGACGCATGAATCCATGGGTCAAGCGGACGCCGCGGAATCGGCTCTGCCGGGCCGCTGGCGTCGCCCCCCCGGGGGGGAGCGCCGAAGGCGCTTCGGGGGGGATTCACTTCAGCCTCCTCAGACCGCCTCGGCGGCACGCAGTGCGGCGATGGCCGCAGCGTCCAGCCCCAGCGCACCCAGGATCGCCTCGGTGTGCTGGCCCAGCGCCGGCACCGCGTCCAGGCGCGGGCCGTCGCCGTCGTCCCAGCTGCCGGGCGGCAGCAGGGCCGGCACCCGGCCGACGGCGGTCTCGACCTCGCGCCAGCGGCCGCGCGCGGCCAGTTGCGGGTGCTGCCAGACCTCGGCCATCGTGTTGACCTGGGCGTTCGCGATCTGCGCCGCATCGAGCCGCGCCAGCACCTCGGCGGCGCTCAGCGTCGCGAAGGCCTCGACGATGATCGCGCGCAGCGCGACGCGCGCGGCGCTGCGCTTCGAATTGCTGGTGTAGCGCGGGTCCTGCGCCAGCGCCGGCTGCAGCAGCACCTGGGCGCAGAAGGCCTGCCATTCGCGCTCGTTCTGCAGGCCCAGCATCACGGTCCTGCCGTCGCCGGCCGGGAACGGGCCGTAGGGGTAGATCGTCGCGTGGCTGGCGCCGGTGCGCGGCGGCGGCGGCGCGCCGTCGAAGGCGTAGTACAGCGGATAGCTCATCCATTCGCCCAGCGACTCGAGCATCGAGAGGTCGATGCGGCGGCCGCGGCCGTCGATGCGCCGCTGCATCAGCGCCGCGAGGATGTTGGTGTAGGCGTACATGCCGGCGGCGATGTCGGCGATCGACGGGCCGGCCTTGCTCGGCTCGTCGGGCGTGCCGGTGACGGAGACGAAACCGGCCTCGCTCTGCACGAGCAGGTCGTAGGCCTTCTTGTCGCGGTAGGGGCCGGGGCGATGGCGGTCGTCGCCGTAGCCCGAGATGTCGCAGACGATGAGGCCGGGCTTCTCGGCCGCGAGCGCCTCGAACGACAGACCCAGCCGCGCCGCCGCGCCGGGCGCGAGGTTCTGCACGACGACATCGGCCTGCTCGATGATCAGCCGGCGCAGCAGCGCCGCCGCCTGCGGGTGCTTGACGTCGAGCGTCAGGCTTTCCTTTGAGCGGTTCGTCCAGACGAAATGCGAGGCCAGGCCGCGCACGCGTTCGTCGTAGCCGCGCGCGAAGTCGCCGCTGCCCGGGCGCTCGATCTTGATCACGCGGGCACCGAGGTCGGCGAGCTGGCGCGTCGCGAACGGCGCGGCGATCGCGTGCTCGAGCGTGACGACGGTGATGCCCTTCAGCGGTTGCATGGATCGGCTCCTCAGCGCAGCGTGGCGCTGGCGTCCATCGTCAGCCAGCCCTCGTGGTCGGCGGCCCACAGCCGCACCGAACCGTCGGGCTGCGGCGCGCCGTGGACGTGGAAGGCGTGCAGGTCGAAGGTCGGCCGCACGGCCTTGAAGCGGAAGGTGGCCACCTCGGCGTCGGGCTGCTCGCGGCGCAGCAGGTCGAGCAGCAGCGTCGCGATCAGCGGGCCGTGGACGATCAGGCCCGGATAGCCCTCGACCTCGGTGACGTAGCGCCGGTCGTAATGGATGCGGTGGCCGTTGAAGGTCAGCGCCGAATAGCGGAACAGCAGCACGTCGTCGGGAACGATCTCGCGCCGCCACGCGGCATCGGTCGGAGCGGGCTGCGGCGGCGGCGCCACGTCGCCCGGCTGCTGCGCCTCGCGGTAGACGATGTCGTGGAACTCGACCAGCGCCGGATCGGCAGCGCCGTTGCAGCGCAGCTCGTGGCGGACCTTGACGAAGACGAGGCGGCCGCTGCGGCCGTCCTTTGCCGTCACGTCGGCGATCGTCGAGCGGCGCTCGACCGCGTCGCCGACGCGCACCGGGGCGCGGAACTCGAACTGGCTGCCGGCCCACATGCGCCGCGGCAGCGGCACCGGCGGCAGGAAGCCGCCGCGCTGGGCATGACCGTCGGCGCCGATCTCGCACTGGCGGTGCATCGGCAGGAAATACAGCCAGTGCCACAGCGGCGGCAAGGGCGTGCCGTCGGGCACCGCGGCGGCCGGATGGTCCAGCGTCGCGGTCAGGGCGCGCACCGGCGTGGCGCCTATCTGGTCCTGCTGGGTCTCGCTGCGGCCGATCCAGGCGGCCAGGTCTTCGAGGGGTTGGTTCATCTCGGCTCCGTCGGCGGGCGGCGCCTGCGCGCAACCCGGGGGACTCGAAGTCTGGCCCATCGAGGGCTGGACTTGAAGTGCAAGGTTCGGAAAGATTGATGCGCTGCGCGCATGAGCATCGTCGCCGATCGGGCCTGACCCCGAGTCCGGTGTGGCGACCGCGTCGGACCCGGCGCCGGCGCGGCCCGCAGCTCGTCAATCCGTGCATGAAGCGATGCAAAGCATGCAATTCTCCGCGGCACAAGGGGGTTCCCATAATGAATCGGCGCGCATCAGAGCGCGAGACCGCCCGGCTTCCAAGCCGCAGCCAGGGCCGTCCGAACCCCAGAAATTAGGAGACCCATGTCCAGCATCAGCCTCAGCGAGCGGATGGACCGCCTGCCCATCACCGCAGCCCACCGCACGGCCGTCATCGCGCTGGCCTTCGCGTATTTCTTCGAGTTCGCGGACCTGAATACCTTCGCCTTCGCCGCGCCGGGCGTCATGAAGGCCTGGGGCGTCGCCGTGGGCTCGGTCGCCTTCATCACCTCGGCCAGTTTCGGCGGCATGTTCCTCGGCGCGGTCTCAGGGGGCTGGCTCGCCGATGCGGTCGGCCGCAAGCGGGGGCTCATCCTGACGATCTCCTGCTATGCGCTGTTCTCGCTGCTCAATGCCGCGTCCTGGAACGTGGCCTCGCTGGCCTTGTTCCGCTTCCTCACCGGCGTCGGCCTCTCGGGCATGACGGTCATCGCCAACACCTATGTGAGCGAGTTCTTCCCCGCCAAGGTGCGCGGCAAATACATGGGCCGCATCATGACCGTCGGCCTGCTGGGCATACCCGCCACCGCCTGGATCGCGCGCGCCGTCGTGCCGATGGCCGATTGGGGCTGGCGCACGGTCTTCGTCTGGGGCAGCCTGGGCCTGTTCGCGCTCGCCTTCGTCGCGCGCATGAAGGAGTCGCCGCGCTGGCTGCAGCGCCACCAGCGCGGGGCGCAGGCGCTCGAGATCGTCGACGAACTCGAGGCGCAATCGGCCTCCAGTCCGCAGTCGGCGCGGCCCGCGGCCGCGCCGGTGCGGCAGGACGCGGTCGACCCCGGACAACGCGTGCCGCTCGCCCGGCTGTTCGAGCCGGGCGAGCGCCGCCGCACCTACACGCTGCTCGTCGCCTGGGTGTTTCAGACCCTGGGCTTCTACGGCTTCGTGGCCTGGGTGCCGACGCTGCTGGTCAAGCACGGCTTCTCGATCGTCAGTTCGCTGACCTATTCCGCCCTCATCGCCGTGTGCAACCCGCTCGGTGCCGTACTCGCCTCGTACCTCGTCGAGCGCTTCGAGCGGCGCTGGTACCTCACGGTCGGCGGCATCCTGATCGCGGCCTTCGGCCTCGGCTTCGGCCTGTCGTTCCAGCCGCAGGCCATCCTGGTGTTCGGGGCGCTCGTCACGCTCTGCATCCAGGCCATGGCCGTGGGCCTGTACACCTACACGCCGGAGCTGTTCCCGACCGAGGTGCGGTCGACCGGCATGGGCCTGACCTACGGCATAGGGCGCCTGGCGAATGTCGTCGGCCCCTTCATCGTCAGCTCGCTCTTCGCGGCGCGCGGCTACGTCAGCGTCTTCATCTACATCGCCGGCTGCTGGCTCGTGGTCTCGGCCGCGATCGGCCTCTTCGGCACCTTGACGACCGGGCGCTCGCTCGAAGCGATTCATTGAGCACGTGACCTGCGGGGCCGCCGTGGCGGCTCCGTGCCGGGCCCGGGCAGACCCGTGCGCGGCCGCGGCTCAGCGGCGTTCGACGGCCTGCAGCGCCGGCAGCGCGGCAATCCACTGCTGCACCCGCAGCGCCAGTTCGGCGCTGTTGTCGTCCATCATCAGGAAGTGGCTGTTGCCGAAAACGCCTTCGGCCGCCAGATCCACGGTGAGCGTCGCCGTGCCGCGGCTCGCGATGCGGCGCGCATAGGCGTCGACCACCTCCCGGTAGCGGCGCCATTGCGGATGCTCCAGCACGCGGTCGCCCCAGACCAGCAGGTGCGCGGGCAGTCCGGCATCGACCTCGATCGCGACATCGACATCGACCTCTGCTGTCGGCGCGCCGGACGGCTCCAGCGCCACCGTGGCGAGCACGCTTTGCGCATGGCGCCGCGCCGCGGCGAGCGCGAACCCGCCGCCCTGGCTGTGGCCGACGAGCACGCAGGCGCCGACGCGCCCCAGCAGGCGGTCGTAGGCGGCGAGCGTGGGCGCCTCGTGCCCGGGCCAGCGCGCCACCCATTGCTGGGCGAAGGCGTCGTAGGCCCGGACCGGGAAGCGCGTCCCGGGGTGGGCGCGGCGCCGTGCAGGCTCGCTCGCATAGCCACCCTCGGGGCCGATGCGGAACAGGCTCCAGCCTTCGTCCAGGGTCCTGAAGATCGGCTCCTGTGCATAGATTTCCGGATAAGGGGACCAGGAGGCGCGGCCGCGCTCGAAGGCGTCGCAGACGATGACGTTGAACCCCGCCTGCAGGAACAGCCAGAGCCAGCCCGGCCGGCCGTCGGGCGTGGTCTCCCAGTTCACGCCGGTCATGCCGCCGCCGTGCCAGAACACGACCGGCACCGGCCAGCGCGGCTGGGCGAGCTCGAACACCTGGGCGTAGAGCTGGCCCGTCATCAGGTCGCCGTTCGGGTCGATCGCGCGCGGCTCGGCGCCTTGCGCGAGGCGGGCCTGGCGCGGCGGCAGGCCGCGCAGGCTGCGGATTGCGCCGCCGACCAGGAAGCTGCCGATCGAGCGCAACTGGATGCCTTGCGGGAGGTTCATCGGCGCGCGTACAAGTGGGCCGCCTCCTCGGCGTAGCAGCGGATGCGCGGGTGCTCGCCGACGCAGGCCTGGACGCAGCGGTCGATGGCGTCCATCAGGCGCTCGACGGCCGCGGGCGTGCGCGTTTCCTTGGCGCGGAAATTCGCCTCGACGTAGACCCGGCTGCCATGGACCGGGGCGAGGGGGGCGATCCACAGGATCTGCACCAGATCGGGATCGGCGCCGAGCGTCGTCACGGCCTCGTCGGCGAGGCGGGCCAGGGCCGGCTCGAAAGGCGGGGCGGCAGCGCCGCCGCAACGCGGATCGGCGTAGATCTTGATCACGGGCATGGGCGCAAAGCGAGGGTTGTGGGGAGCGGGATGCTGCGCGATGCGGGCGCCCGCGTCCATTGCAAAACCATCAACAATCGTTGCGTGGCGCGATCGTCGAATGGCGGGCCGGGCCGGGCCGGGCCGGGCCGGGCCGCGCCGGGCCGCGCCGCGCCTGATCCTCAGTCGTCGGCCAGCTTCAAGCGGCTGGGCTGGCGCTTCTCGATCGACCATTTCAACAGCGCCGCGACGCGATACAGGCCGTGCGCGAACTTGCCGTAAGGCAGGGTCGCGAACAGCGCCATCACCGCCCCCAGGTGCAGGCACAGCAGGCCCACGAAGGCGGCGCTGCCGTGGCCGGCCGCCAGCGCGAGGCCGCTGACGGCGACGAGGAACAGCAGCGCGATGAAGCCGCGGTCCATCGGCCGCTGCGTCGGCTCGCCTTGCAGCGGGTGGCGGCGCAGGTTCAGCCAGCCCAGGCCGGCGCTGCCCAGCGCGAGGCCGATGCCGCCGGCGATGCCCAGCAGCTTGGGCAGGCTGTCGAAGGCGTAAGGCGCCTCGCGGCCCAGGGCGTAGTGGTACAGCGTGGCGACGCTGGTCGCGGCGAAGCACAGCATGAAGCCGTAGAAGGTGGCGTGGTGGGCGCGCCGGCGCCACAGCGAGTAAGCGTCGTCCTCGTTGTTGCAGCCGGCGCCATGGCCGCCGCCCAGGTAGGTCAGCCGCAGCGCGTGGCCGCCGGCTTCGGCGAGCGCGGGCAGGCCGGCGCTGCCGGGGGCCTGGCCGCGCCAGAAGCGGCGCAGGCCCAGCGTCAGCGCGAGCACCGCCCAGCCCAGCACAGGCGCGAACAGCGCCACCATCAGCCCATGCGGAAACACGGCGTACAGGCCGGCAGCGCCCGCGGGCTGCCCCAGCGCATCCAACCCGCCCCGGCGCAGCAGCGCCAGCAGCAGGAACAGCGCCAGGGCGCCGGCCAGCGCCGCCGCCAGCACCAGGCCGTTGCGCCGGTAGAGCCGGCCCAGGGCCGGCGGCCAGGCGTAGTCGGCATAGGTCTGGCCGCGCACGCGGGCCATGGCCTGCGGCACGTTGACCGCGAACTCGTGCGGCGGTGCGTACTGGCAGGCGTGGAGGCAGGCGCCGCAGTGGTGGCACAGGTTGGCCAGGAAATGGGCGTCGGCGGCGCTGAACGCCAGCCTGCGCGTCATCGCCGGGAACACGGCGCAATAGCCCTCGCAATAGCGGCAGGCATTGCAGATCTGCAGCACCCGGGCGACTTCGGATTCAGCCGCCGTGGCGGCGCGCACCGGGGCCGCGCCCTGCGCGCCCGGCTGGCCGTCGCCCAGGGCGGCGGCTTCAGCGACCAGTGATTCGAGCGGTGACATCGACGCCTCCTGAACTGCGACCCTGGTGGCCGGCGGCCGCCGCGGCCCGGGTGCCGGCAATGCGGCCGAAGGCCGTGCCGATGGACATGCCGACGCCGGCCGTGTAGCCCTGTCCCAGCACGTTGCCGGCCATCATCTCGCCGGCGACGAACAGGTTCGCGCTCGGCCGGCCGCCGAACTGCACCGCGCTGGCGGCGCCGACCTTCAGGCCCAGGTAGGTGAAGGTCACGCCCGGGCGCAGCGCATAGCCGTAGAACGGTGGCGTGTCGATCGGCAGCGCCCAATGCGTCTTGGCCGGCGCCAGCCCCTCGGTGTGGCAGTCGTCGAGCCGGGTGTGGTCGAAATGGCCGACGCGGCAGGCCGCGTTGTAGGCGGCCAGGGTGCGGGCGAAGCGCGCCGGATCCAGGCCGAGCCGGGCCGCCAGCCCGGGCAGGCTGTCGGCCTGCACGCCCTCGAACACCGGCGGCATGAAGCGGCCCACCGCCTTGGCGTCGATGATGCTGTAGCCGATCTGCCCCGGCTGCTGCGCCACCAGCCGGCCCCAGATCGCGTAGCGCTTGGGCCAGAAGTCCTCGCCCTCGTCGTAGAAGCGCTCGGCGTCGCGGTTGAGCACGACGCCGAGCGAGACGCAGTCCAGCCGCGTGCAGATGCCGCCGTCGTACTGCGGGGCGCGGGCATCGATCGCCACCATGTGGGCCTGGGTCGGGTCGCCGACGGTGTCCGCGCCCAGCGCCATCATCTGTTCGAGCAGCACGCCGGTGTTGTAGCGCGTGCCGCGGATGAGGAACCGGTCGGCGGGCCATTCGCCGCGCGCGTTGCGGCCCCAGGCGGCGCGCAGCCAGGCGCGGTTCGATTCGAAGCCGCCCGCGGCCAGCACGCAGCTGCGGGCCGGGATGCGCTCGGCGCCGACCCAGGCGGCGGCGAAGCGCTCGCCGTCGAGCTCGATGCGCTCGACCGGCGCCTCGTAGCGCAGCCGCACGCCCAGCCGCTGCGCGCTGCGGTAATAGGCGTTCACCAAGGCCTTGCCGCCGCCCATGAAGAACGCATTGGTGCGCGCCACGTGCAGCGCGCCCGACAGCGGGGGCTGGAAGTGCACGCCATGCGACTGCATCCAGGGCCGGCAGGTGGCCGAGGCGCGGATCACGAGGCGCGCCAGCGTCTCGTCGGTCCTGCCGCCGGTGACCTTGAGCAGGTCCTGCCAGTACTCCTCCTCCGGGTAGGCCTCGATCAGCACGTCCTGCGGCGCCTCGTGCATGCAGCGCAGATTGCGCACATGCATCGAGTTGCCGCCGCGCCAGGCCTGCGGCGCGGCCTCGAGCAGCAGCACGCTGGCGCCGGCCTCGCGCGCCGTCAGCGCGGCGCACAAGGCCGCGTTGCCGCCGCCGATCACCAGGACATCCACCACTGCGAGCCTCCTTCGAGCTGGCCGCACTGTAGGCAGCGGGCCAGCCGGGCGCCAGCGCGGGCGCGGCAAGGGGGTTTCAGGATTCGTGAAACGAGGCGCCGATCCAGCGTCCCTCGGCCACCAGCGCGCGCGCGACCTCGGTCAGCACGACGCGGGTGGCGAGCGCGGCCGGCGACAGTTCGTCGTCCGACAGGCTCACGAGCAGGTTCGGCCGGCGCGCCTGCGCATTGCCGATCCGGGCCCAGGCCACGTCGTCGCCGCGCAGGCGCAGCGTGGCCGCGCCGGGCTGGATCGTCGCGCCCAGGCCGGCCGAGACGGCGTCCATCAGCAGCGCCAGGCCGTCGATCTCCGCCACCACCCGGGGCGTGCAGCGGGCGCGGGCGAAGGCCTGGTCGACCAGGGCGCGCAGGCCGTGCGGGCCGCTGGGCAGGATGAGCGGCAATTCGGTCAGCTGCTCGATGCGGGTGCGCGCGCCGGTCGGCAGGCCCGGCAGGCCGCGCCGGCCCATCGCGTACAGCCGCTCCTGCAGCAGCGGCACGACGCTCCAGCCCTGCGCCGGCTCGACCTGGAACATCACGGCGAGGTCGAGCTGGCGCGCCGCCAGCATCCGCCCCAGGTGGCCCGACAGGCTTTCGACCAGGTGCAGCCGCACCTCGGGGTAGCGCGCCCGCATCGCCGCCATCAGCGCCAGGCCGAGCACGCTCGCCGTCGAGGGCGCCAGGCCGACGCTGGCGTGACCCGACAGCCGCGCCTGCTGCGCGGCCCGCACGGCATGGTCGGCGTGACGCAGCGCGAGCTGGGCCTGGCGCCAGAAGGCCAGGCCGGCCTCGGTCGGCAGCACGCCCTTGGACGTGCGCTGCAGCAGCCGGGTGCAGAGCTCGCCCTCGAGGCGGCTGATCTGCTGGCTCAGGGCCGAGGTGACGACGCCCAGCGCGGCGGCAGCCTGGCTGAAGCTGCCTTGCTCGACGACCTTGACGAAGTAGCGCAGCTGGCGAAGTTCCATGGCCGGAATTTGCCACGGGATCCGCCGCAGGCCGGGCAGGCCCGGCATGCCCGGCCTGAGCGGTCCCCTGGCGGGGCCGGGCCGGTCCGTGCCGGCGACCGGAGCCTGGCCGACCGGTGCGCGCGGCCGCGTTGCCGGGCCGCGTGGCCCGCCGGGCGCGGCGCGGCATGCCTGACGCGGTCTTCGTTTGTGCACAATTCCTCACCCGGAGCACCGGCCTGCGCGCATCCCGCGCGCGCGAGGGCCGGCGACCGCAGATCGCGGCCGGGAGGGTCGATAAACAGGCTGCGAAAGCCGCGGCTCGAGAGCCGTACGAGAGGGAAGTACGCGAGGGAAGTACGCGAGGGAAGTACGCGAGGGAAGTACGCGAGGGAAGTACGCGAGGGCATCAGGCGAGGGCCGTACGACGAAGCACAGGACGGATCAGCACCGTCCGACACCGCATGCAGGATCCCGTTCATCCGAACCCCAGGGCGCGCCGGCGCGGCGTGCCTGTGCGCGCCCGCGCCGAGCGCTGCCGCAGGCCTGCGTGATCCGCGCTCCGATCCTGGCGCCGGGAGGGGCCCGGCCTTGACGCTCGAACCGTCCCCCGCCGCGCCGTCGTCTGCGGCCATCGAGGCCCAGATCGAGTTCGAACGCGTGAGTTCGATCTACCGCCTGGCGCCGATGCCGCAGGTCGGCGCGGTCGCGTTCTCGATCGTGATCAGCTATGCCCTGTGGGGGCTCGTGTCGGCGGCCTGGGTCATCGGCTGGCTCGCCTACCGCATCGCCATCGGCGGCCTGCGTTCCTGGGAGACGCGCCGCTTCGAACGCGCCGCGTCACGCAAGCGGCCCGTCGCCTACTGGCGCGCCCGCTTCGACGCCTTCATCGTGCTCGACAACCTCGGCTGGAGCGTGATCTCCGTCGTCTTCATCCCGGCGACGAAATCGCTCGGCCTGGGCGCGCTGCTGTTCGCCGGCGTCACCTGCATCACGGCGATCGGCGTGTTCGTGCTCGTGAGCAGCTTTCGCACGGCCGTCGTCAATTTCGGCACCATGCTGCTGCCGCTCATGGCGTCGATGGTCTGGAACGGCTACTCCGATCCCTGGGTGGTCGTGGGCAGCCTGTGCATCTACGGCGTCGTGCTGGCGCAGGAGAGCTGGCGCAGCAACGAGCGCTGGACCGAGATGACCCGCCTGCGCCTGGAAAGCGACTCGGTGGCCGCCGAGCGCGAGCGCGCGCGGCGGCTCGCGGTCGATGCGAACCTGGCCAAGACGCGCTTCCTGGCCAATATGAGCCACGAGATCCGCACGCCGATGAACGGGGTGCTCGGCATGGCGGAGTTGTTGCAGGGTACGCGGCTGGATGCCGAACAGGCGCGTTATGTCGATGCCATCGCGCTCGGCGCGCGCTCCCTGCACGACCTGCTGGGCGACATCCTCGACCTGGCCAAGATCGAGGAAGGCAAGGTCGAGATCGAGCACATCGATTTCGAACCGGCGCGCGTGCTCGGCGACATCGTCGAGGTCTACCGCGAACTGGCGGCGGCCCGGGGCACGGTGCTGGTGACCCGATTCGATGCGCAGTCGGCCCCCGCCGTGCGCGGCGATTCGCTGCGCTTCCGCCAGGTGGTGACCAACCTGCTGGGCAACGCGATCAAGTTCACCGAGCGGGGTCGGATCACGCTCGGCAGCCAGGCCATCGAGGGACCGCCCGGCGACGCGCGCCGCTGGTTGCGCGTGGAGGTGTGCGACACCGGCGTCGGCATCGCGCCCGAGATCCTGCCGCTGCTGTTCCAGCGCTTCACGCAGGCCGATGCGTCGACCACGCGCCGCTTCGGCGGCAGCGGCCTCGGCCTGGTGATCTGCAAGAACCTCGTCGAACTGATGGGCGGCAGCATCGAGGTCGAGAGCCGGCCCGGCGTCGGCAGCCGGTTCTGGTTCGACCTGCCTTTCGAGGTCGCCGCCGGCCCCGTGGCCGCGCCCGCCCGCGGGCCCGGTGCCGTCGGCCAGCCGATGCGCGGCGCGCGCATCCTCGTCGCCGAGGACAACCCGATCAACCAGCAGGTCGTGTGCGCGATGCTCGAGCGCCAGGGCCTGAAGGTGCAGCTGGTCGACAACGGCGCCGCCGCCCTGGCGGCGATGCAGGAGGGCGAATTCGATCTGGTGTTGATGGATTGCCAGATGCCGGTGATGGACGGCTACGAGGCGACGCGACGCATCCGCGCCGCGCGGCCCCAGGGTCCGCGCATCCCCATCGTCGCCCTCACGGCAAACGTGATGGCCGAGGATCGCCAGCGTTGCACCGATGCCGGGATGGACGGCTATGTCGCCAAGCCCATCACCGCGACGGCGCTGTACGCCGCCCTGCATCGGCACCTGGGGCCGGCGCTGCAGGCTGGGCCGGCGGCTCCCGCGCCGGCCGCGCAGCCGCCGCGCCCGGACGCAGCCGATGCGGGCGATGCCTTCGTCTTCGACCCGGCGGTGCTGCAGTCGCTGTCGGCGGTGGCGGACGGCCGCCGGCCCGGTTTCGCCGAGGAACTGCGCGCGCTGTTCGCGTCCACCGGGGCCGCCAACCTGAGCCAGGTCGAGGCCGCGCTGGCCGCCGGCGATGCGGCGCAGGCGCAGCGCCTGCTGCACATGCTGAAGTCGTCCAGCGCGCAGGTGGGCGCGCTGGAATTTTCGGCGCTCGCGGCCCGGTTCGAGACCGCGCTGCGCCGCGGCACGCCCGCGCAGGACGACTGGCCGGCCCAGTTGCGCGGCGCCTGGAGCCGGCTGGAAGCCGCCTGGCAGGCGCGCGGCGGCGCCGTCGCGCCGCGCCGCGAGCGGCCGGCCGGTTAGCTAGCGGCGATCGAGGGCCGCGTCCGCGCGCGGGGCGACGGCGCCGGGGTCGGGTCGCCGGCCCCAGAGCCACATGCCTGCCAGGGCGAGCGCGAACACGAGATAGACCATGGCCAGGCCGCGCTGGGTCTGCACATGCAGGCCCGCCACCGCGGCGTAACTCAGCATCGAGGTCAGCATGAACGCGATCCCGCCGGTGAGACCGCCCGACAGTCCGGCGAACTTGGGAAACATGCCCAGGCACTCGGAGAAATAGATGTTGAACACCGCGCCGCAGGTCACGTGCACGAGAAAGGCGAAGGCGACCAGGGTGTAGAGGTTGGCGTAGCGCCACGAGACGGCCAGCATCAGGGCCGAGACCAGGAGCATCAGCGTCACCGCGCGGCCATGCTTCTCGCTCAGCGGGCGGTGCAATTGCGAGCGCGCGATGAAGCCGCCGCTCATCCAGGCCAGCCCCATCGCCAGCGACGCGAAGCCCGTCACATGCGGGTTCATGCCGTACACATGCTCGATGATGAACGGCGCCACCATGCTGAACGACAGCACGCTGCTGTAGGGCAGCCCGACGTTGATGACCCCGCGCATGAACGGCCCGTGCGTCATCAACTCGCGATAGCGCCGCAGGATGCTGGGGATGTGGAACGGGTGCGGCTCGCGCAGCGTCTCGCCGCCCTGCCACAGTTCGAGCACCAGCACGGCCCAGGCGTAGAGCGCGAGGAAATGGAAGTTGGCGCGCCAGCCGAAGCCGGTCTGCAGGTAGCCGCCGATGAACGGCGCCACGATGGGCCCCATGGACCAGACGATGGTCACGCTCGCGAGATAGCGGCGCAGCCGGTGGCCGTCGAAGACATCGACGAAGAAGGTGCGCTTGGCCACCACGGCCACGGCCACGAGCAGGCCCTGGACCAGGCGCAGCGCATTCAGCGCGGCGACGCTGTCGGTGAGGGCGATCGCTTCGCTGCTCAGGCCGACGAGCAGGAGCGAGATCAACAGGATCGGGTAGCGCCCGTAGCTGTCCAGCAGGTTGCCGACGAACAGCTGGCCGAGGCCATAGCCGATCAGGAACAGCGTCAGGCTGAACTGCACGCCATGCGGCGTGACGTGCAGGTTCTCGGCCATGGCCGGCAGCGAGGGCAGGTAGATGTCGGTCGCCAGGCCCGACATCGGGATCACCAAAAAGGCGAGCAGCACGCCGAATCCGGCGTTGGCTTCAGTGATGCGCTTCATGGAGGTCCAGGGTTTATTATTCGAATTCGATGAATCAAGTTGTTCGAACTCTAACATGACAGGCTCCAACGACGCTGCCGGCCCTTGCATACCCGGTGTCGGCGAAGGCAGGCGCGGGGTCGACGGCCGCATCGGTTACCTCTTTCGACAGGCTTGTGCGGCGCACCGCATCCGCATGGAACATGTCCTGGCGCCGGCCGGGATCACGCTGCCGCAATTCACCGTGCTGACCATGCTGGACGCCTACCCGGGCGTCTACGGCGCCGATCTCGCGCGCCTGACGCTGCTCACGCCGCAGACCGTGTGCGTGATCGTGGGCAACCTCGAACGCGACGGGCTGCTCGCCCGTACCGAACATCCCGGGCACGGCCGCATCCGCCGGCTCGATCTCACCGGCGAGGGCCGCGCCCGGCTGTCGCACTGCCGCGCCGAGGTGCAGGCGCTCGAGGCGGCCATGATGGCCGGGCTCGATCCCGAGGCGTGTGCGCTGATCCGGCGCTGGCTGGTGGGCATGGCGATGCCCGAAGCGGAGCTGATGGCGAGCTCGGACGCGCGCGCGCCGCTCCTGGATTGACGCGACAGCGCTCCCCGCGCCGGGAGCCGGCCGGCGCCGGCCGCGCTTCCGGCTCAGGGCCCGCGCGAGGCCAGACCGTGCCGCCCCGCGCCGATGCTGCGCTCGATCAGCGCGCGCGCCTGCGGCGAGTCCCAGTCCTGCGAACCGACGATCCGGGCGCGCACGCGGCCCTGCGCATCGACGAGCACCGTCAGCGGCAGCTGCCGCGCGCCGAGCAGGTGCTCCAGCACGAGGTGATGGTCGATGTAATGGTTGTAGGTCGCGTTCGATTGCCGCAGCCAGGCCAGCGCGCGCTCGCGCTCGTCGTCGGTCGAGATGCCGATCACGACGATGCCGCGCGCCGCGTCGCGCCAGGCCAGGCGTTCGAGCGAGGCGGTCTCGGCGCGGCAGGGGCCGCACCAGCTGGCCCAGACGTTGATGATCAGCGGC
>JAGWVB010000210.1 GCA_018971105.1 Burkholderiales bacterium | reverse complement strand
GCGCGTCGCGAACTCGCAGCGCGCGCTGCTCGCGCTGGCCACCGCCGCGCTCGCGCTCGGCGGCGCCGGCGCCTGGCTGCTGACGCGCTCGGTGACGCGGCCGCTGCGGCGCGTCGCCGAGCATGCCGAACGCATCGCCGGCGGCGACCTCTCGGGCGCGATCGAGGCCGGCGGCCGCGACGAGGTCGGCCATGTGCTGCGCGGGCTCGCGCACATGCAGGAGGCGCTGCGCGACATCGTCGGCGACATGTGCGCTTCGGCCGCTTCGATCCGCACCGCCGCCGGCGAGGTCGCCGACGGCAGCCGCGACCTGTCGCGGCGCACCGAGGAACAGGCCGGCAACCTGCAGCAGACCGCAGCGTCGATGGAGCAGCTCGCGGGCGCCGTGCGCGACGGCGCCGAGACCGCGCAGCGTGCGAACGCGGTGGCCGCCGACGCCGCCACCGCGGCGGCCCAGGGCGGGATCGTCGTCGAGCGCGTCGTCGGCACCATGGAGTCGATCAGCGCCTCGTCGCGCCGCATCGCCGACATCATCGGCGTCATCGACGGCATCGCCTTCCAGACCAACATCCTGGCGCTGAATGCCGCGGTGGAGGCCGCACGCGCCGGCGAGCAGGGGCGCGGCTTCGCCGTCGTCGCCTCCGAGGTGCGCAGCCTGGCCCAGCGCAGTGCCGGCGCGGCGCGCGAGATCAAGGGCCTGATCGGCAGCAGCGTCGAGATGGTCGAGACCGGTTCGAGACAGGTCCAGGAAGCCGGGCGCTCGGTGGGCGAGATCGTCGACCAGGTGCGCCGGGTGAGCGCGCTGATCGCCACGATCAGCAGCGCCGGTGCCGCGCAGGACCGCGACATCGCCCAGGTCGACGCGGCCGTGCGCCAGCTCGACCAGGTGACGCAGCGCAACGCCGCGCTGGTCCAGGCCTCGACCCAGGCCACCGCGAGCCTGGACGAGCAGGCGAACCGCCTCGCCGGCATCGTCGGCCGCTTCCGCGTCGGCACGCCCGCCTGATCAGGCGTCGGCGGCCGGCGCCGGGGCCGGCACGTCGAGCGTGAAGCAGGCGCCCTGCCCCGGCGCCGAGGCGACGGTGAGGCTGCCGTGCATGAGCTCGGCCAGGCCGCGCGACAGCGCCAGCCCGAGCCCGGTGCCGCCATGCTCGTAGCTGACGCGGGCGTCGCCCTGGCGGAACTTCTCGAAGATCTTGGCCTGGGCCGCGGGCGCGATGCCGGGGCCGGTGTCGCGCACGTGGATGCGGATGCGCTCGCCCGCGGCGTCGACCTCGAGCTCGACGCGCCCCGCGGGCGTGAACTTGATCGCGTTCGACAGCAGGTTGTTGACGATCTGGCGCAGCCGCAGCGCGTCGCCGTTGAAGCGCGCCGGCACCGCCTCGGCCACCCGCACCTGCAGCGCCAGCCCCTTGGTCTCGGCGGCGAGCGCGAAGAACTCGGCCGCCTCGGACACGAGCGGCCGGATCTCGACCGGACCGAGCGTGAGCACCATCGCGCCGGCCTCGGTCTTGGCGAGGTCGAGGATCTCGTTGAGCAGCTTGTTCAGATGCTCGGCACCCTTGCGGATGAGCCCGGCGAGCTCGCGGAACTTCGGCTGCTCGAGCCGGTGCTCCATCAGCTCGGCGAAGCCGCGGATGCTCGTCAGCGGCGTGCGCAGCTCGTGCGAGATCGCGGCCAGGAACTCGCTCTTGGCCTGGTTCGCGGCCTGCGCCTGGGCCTCGCTGATGCGCAGCGCGGCGTTCGTGGCCTCGAGCCGGCGCAGCCCCAGCACCAGCCCGGCGGCCGACGCGACGACCGCCGCCCCGAGCAGCGCCGTCAGCACGAGCGTGACATTGCGCTCGCTGCGCCAGCTCGCCAGCGCCTCGTCGGCGCCGGTGAACACGAGCACGTAGAGCGGGTACTTGTCGACCTGGCGCCAGGCGACGATGCGCTTGACCCCGTCGACCGAGCTCGGCGCGATCGCGCTGCCCTCGGCCGCGTAGCCGGCCGTGACGATCGGGCTCGTCGGACCCAGCGTGCTCGCCGTGCCGGCGCTGCGCCCGCCGATGACGCGGGCGCGGATCGTGCGGTCCCGCCCGACCAGCGTCACGCCGCCCTGCGGGCCGGTGGCGACGCGGCGGTAGACGTCGTCGAAATAGCCGGGGTCGAGCGAGGCGACGACGACGCCGAGCAGGCGCCCGTCGCTGCCGACCAGCTTGCGCGAGATCTGGATCGTCCAGCGCTTGGAGACCTTGCCCAGCACCGGCTTGCCGATGAACAGGCCGTCGGGGCTGAGCGGCGTGTCGATCGCCGGCAACGAGCGCGGCCACAGGTGCACGCGCACATGCTCGCGCGTCGAGAGGTCGACATGGTTCGTCCTCGTGCCGTCGGGATCGAGGTTGCTCGCGATGAAGCGCCCCCGGGCATCGATGAGCGAGAGCTGGACCAGGATCTGCGGCGCGAGCCCGGTCTCGCTGGCGATGTGGACCAGGTCCGGGATCGCCTGCGGCTGCGCCGCCATCGCGTTGCGCAGGCGCAGCGTCGCCTGGTCGGTGGTCGACAGCACGCGCAGCGTCTGCTCCTCGAGCACGCGCGCGAGGTTGATGTTCTGCCGCGTCTCGGCCGCCAGGGCCTCGCTGCGCTGGACATAGAGCACGCCGCCGACCGCGAGCCACGACACGAGCAGGATCGCGATCACGAACAGCGTCGCCAGCAGGCTCAGGCGCATGCCGCCGGCGTGGCGGCGCGGCGATGCCGCAGCGCCGGATCCGGGATGTCGCGACAGGAAGAGGAGGCTCATGGGTCTGGGGTCGATCGAGGCACGGCGGGCGCCGCATGCGGCCGCGCGGCAGGGGCTTGCCTACCGCCACTCTGGTCATCGACCGAAATCAAACCGACTGAAGGCTGAAGCCGACCTCGTCGGGCCGGCAACTTGTCACGGCCGGCACATCGTGACGGAAACATCGGGTTACTTTTGTCGGACGCCTGAACTAGACTGCCGTCTGGTTGCTGCCCAGGCAGTCGACCATGAAGAGGGCAAACCTGTCGAAAGGCAGGGACGCAAAGCCACCGGCCTACCGCGCGCGAGCGCCACGGCAGCGGGGTTGCCGATGAGCCGCCGGGCCCGCGCCCGGGAACGCTGAGTCCAGCCGGCCTTCGTCACGTCGCGGCCCTCGTCCAACGCATTCGAAACGAGGCCACGACGATGAAGACCCCCCACCCCCCGATCTCAATGCCGGGCCTGCTGGGCGCCGTGGGCGCGGCCTGCGCCGCGGCCCTGCTGGGCGCCTGCGGCGGCGGTGCGCCGTCGCAGGCGCCATCGGCCGCGAACGCGGCGGCGGCCCTTGCCACGGGAGCGACGACGCTCGACCTCACGATACCGGCACCGCTGCAACCCACCTTCCATGCGGCGCCGCTGCTCCTGGACGAACCGGCGCCGGCCGACCCCGCCGACCCGATGGCGTCGGCGACGCAACGCCCGCACACCCAGGCCCTGGCGCCGGAGCTCCAGGGCCTGGCCACGCGCGGGCTGACGCTGCAGGCGCTGCAGCAGGCCCGCCGCATGAACGCCCTCTCCGCCACCCCCCGGCCCCAGGCCGGCACGCCGCAGTTCGCGACGACCTACACGCCGGCGCAGATCCGCGCCGCCTACGGCCTGCCGGCGCTGCCGGCCGCGGGCACGACGCCGACGGCGGCGCAGGCGGCGCAGTTCGGCGCCGGGCAGACGATCTACATCGTCGACGCGATGAACGACCCCAACGTCGCCGCCGAACTCGCCGCGTTCAACGCCCGCTTCGCGCTGCCCGCTTGCACGACGCAGCCCATCGGCGCGAACGCGACGCTGCCGCTGGCGGCGGCGACCCGGACCGGCTGCACCTTCTCGGTCGTCTACGCGACCGACACCGGCCGGATGAGCGCGACGGCGCCCGCCGACGACGCCGGCTGGGCGACCGAGATCGCCCTCGACGTCCAATGGGCGCATGCGACGGCGCCGCTGGCCCGCATCGTCCTCATCGAGGCGCCCGACGCCGGCGCGGGCCTGCTGGGCGCCATCGCGCTGGCCAACGCGATGGGGCCGGGCACGGTCTCGATGAGCTTCGGCGGCGCCGAGAGCAGCGGCTACACCGCCGCGGTCGATGCGGCCTTCAGCGGCGCCGGCATGAGCTACCTCGCGGCCACCGGCGACTCGGGCACGGGCGTGTCCTGGCCGGCGGTCTCGAGCCATGTGCTGGCGGTGAGCGCGACGAGCCTGAACTTCAGCGGCAGCGGCGCGCGCAGCGAGAGCGTCTGGTCGGGCAGCGGCGGCGGCATCAGCCGCTACACGGCGGCGCCGGCGTATCAGAACGCCTCGGTGCCCGGCATGGGCACGCCGGCGCATCGCGCGGTCGCCGACGTCGCGTTCAACGGCGACCCCTACACCGGCCAGTATGTCGCGGTGATCCCGGTCGGCAGCGTCGGCGCGGGCTGGCTCAGCGCCGGCGGCACCAGCCTCTCGACGCCGCAGTGGGCCGGCCTGGTCGCGATCGCGGATGCGCTGCGTGCGCAGTCGTCGAAGGCGGCGCTGGGCGCGCCGCACGCCGTCCTCTACGGCCAGATCGGCGCCGTGCCCGGGACCTATGCGGCGGCCTTCGCCGACATCACCGCCGGCAGCGACGGCAGCTGCTCGACCTGCAGCGCCAGGCCCGGCTACGACGAGCCCTCGGGCCTGGGCACGCCGAACGCGGCCGCGCTGCTGAGCGCGCTCGGCGGCGCCGCGCCCGCCGCCGCGGCGCCGGTCGTCACGCCGGCAGCGATCGGCGGCAAGGTCGGCACGGCGCTGACGTTCACGGTTTCGGTGAGCGCGCCCGACGCGGTCCGCTACCAGCTTGCCGGTGCGCCGGCGGGCATGACGATCGCCGCGGGCGGCACGGTGAGCTGGCCGACGCCGGTGGCCGGCCGCTACGGCGTCACCGTCACGGCCACCGACACCAGGACGGGCCTCGCCGGCCAGGGCCTCTACACGGTCTCGATCGTGGCGCCGGTGGCGAGTGGCACCGGCAGCGGTGGCGGCGGCGGCCTGGTCGGCAGCGGCAACGGCAGCGGCGGCAGCACCGGCCCGACGATCACCGCGCCGCCGATCAGCGGCGTCGCGGGCCATCCGCTGTCGGGCTCGATCACCTTGGCGGATCCCGGCGTGGCGGGCTTGTCGGTCTCGATCAACGGCATGCCCATGGGGCTGATGATCACGCCCAGGGGCCTGTCGCTGGCGCTCTCGTGGGCCAGTCCGGCGGCGGGCAACTACCTGCTGCGGATCCAGCTCGTCGACAGCGCCGGACGCCGGGCCGGCGCCACCCTGCCGATCACCGTGAAGGCGAAGTAGGTGCGCCACGGCGCGTCCCTCGCCACCGCCGCGGCGCCTGAACCCGGCATTAGAATGGGGTCATGTTCGTCACAGCGAGGTCCCGCAGTGGACTGTGCCCCTAGGCCATCCTGGATGCATGAGGTCGGAATGACCTCGGGCAAGGCCGTCTAGCGCGCTCGTGGCGTGCTCCCGGGCCCGCGCCCGGGGAGCCGTTCCAGGCGCCCGCCGCAGCGGCCGGCGCCGACTTCCACCCGTCCTGATCGACCTTCCCGCCGGTGCCTGCCGGCGGCCGGAGCATGGTCCCGCGCGGCCTGGCCGTGGCAAGTCGAGTCGAGCAGCGGCTGCCCGCGCAGCCCGGGGGAAATCGCATGGCCGTGTCGATCATGAAGAACCTGTATGTCCGCTTCCTGCACGGGCATGGGATGGCGCGGCATTTCCGCCGCCTCGCGGTCTGGGATGCGTTCCGCGGCGAGGACGAATCGCGCCGCATGCCGGCCGACATCTCGCAGCGCCTCGTCAAGGCGGCGGGCGCGCCCATCGACGCCCTGCTGGCGTCGCTCGGGACGACCACCGCCGGCCTCAGTGCCGAGCGCGCGGCACTGATCCGGCGCGAGGTCGGCCCGAACGAGGTCAGCCACGACAAGCCGCTGCCCTGGTGGCAGCACCTGTGGCTGTGCTACAGCAACCCGTTCAACCTGCTGCTGACGCTGCTGGCCGCGATCTCGTACTACACCGGCGACATGAAGGCGACGACCGTCATCTCGACGATGGTCGTGCTCTCGACGGTGATCCGCTTCGTCCAGGAGATGCGCTCGAACAAGGCCGCCGACGCGCTCAAGGCCCTGGTCAGCAACAAGGCGATGGTGATCCGGCGCGACCTCGCCGACGAGGCCGCCGACGAGGCGCGCCGCTTCTTCGAGGTCTCGCTCAAGCGCCGGCCGCCGCACCAGGAGGACATCCCGCTGCGCGACGTCGTCCCCGGCGACATCATCGTGCTCTCGGCCGGCGACATGATCCCGGCCGACCTGCGCCTGCTCGGCGCCAAGGACCTGTTCGTGAGCCAGGCGGCGATGACGGGCGAATCGCTGCCGGTGGAGAAGTTCGTCGAGGCGCGCAGCACCGGCGCGAACCCGCTCGAGCTCGAGAACCTGCTCTTCATGGGCACCAACGTCGTCAGCGGCGCCGGCACCGCGGTCGTGCTCGAGACCGGCGCGCGCACCTATTTCGGCGCCCTCGCCCACCAGGTCACGGCGACCGACCGCGCGCCCACCGCCTTCCAGGCCGGCGTCAACCGCGTGAGCTGGCTGCTGATCCGCTTCATGGCCGTGATGGTGCCGCTGGTGCTGCTGCTCAACGGCTACACGAAGGGCGACTGGCTCGAGGCCTTCCTGTTCGCGCTCTCGATCGCCGTCGGCCTCACGCCCGAGATGCTGCCGATGATCGTCACCTCGACGCTGGCCAAGGGCGCCGTCGCCCTGTCGCGCAAGAAGGTCATCGTCAAGCGCCTGGACGCGATCCAGAACTTCGGCGCCATGAACGTGCTGTGCACCGACAAGACCGGCACGCTGACGCAGGACAAGATCTTCCTCGAGCGCCACAGCGACATCGCGGGCGAGGAGAACGAGGAGGTGCTGCGCCTGGCCTACCTCAACAGCCATTACCAGACGGGACTGAAGAACCTGCTCGATGTCGCCGTGCTCGAGCATGTGGAGGTCCACCGCGAGCTCGGCATCGGCACCAACTACCGCAAGGTCGACGAGATCCCGTTCGATTTCCAGCGCCGCCGCATGTCGGTCGTCGTCGCCGAGCGCGAGGACCACCACGAGCTGATCTGCAAGGGCGCGGTTGAGGAGGTGCTGCAGGTCTGCACCTCGGTGCGCGAGGGCGGGCGCACCCTGCCGCTGACGCCCGACAAGCTCGCCGAGCTGCGCGAGGCCACCGCCGAGCTGAACGCGCAGGGCCTGCGCGTGGTCGCCGTGGCGATGAAGGAGGAGCCGCCCAAGCGCGAGGTCTACGGCGTCGCCGACGAGCGCGAGCTCACGCTGATGGGCTATATCGCCTTCCTCGATCCGCCCAAGGATTCGACGGCGCCGGCGCTGCAGGCGCTCAAGGCCAACGGCATCGAGGTCAAGATCCTCACCGGCGACAACGAGCTCGTGACGGCCAAGATCTGCCGCGAGGTCGGCCTCGAGCAGCGCGGCATCGTGCTCGGCAGCCAGATCGAGGCGATGAGCGACGCCGAGCTCGCCAAGGCCGCCGCCGAGGCCAACGTCTTCGCCAAGCTCAGCCCGGCGCAGAAGGAGCGCATCGTGCGCACGCTGAAGTCCGCCGGCAACGTCGTCGGCTTCATGGGCGACGGCATCAACGACGCGCCGGCGCTGCGCACGGCCGACATCGGCATCTCGGTCGATTCGGCCGTCGACATCGCCAAGGAGGCGGCCGACATCATCCTGCTCGAGAAGAGCCTGATGGTGCTCGAGGAAGGCGTGATCGAGGGCCGGCGCACCTTCGCCAACATGCTCAAGTACATCAAGATGACGGCCAGCTCGAACTTCGGCAACGTCTT
>JAGWVB010000209.1 GCA_018971105.1 Burkholderiales bacterium | reverse complement strand
ACCCCGCTGGCCCCGCCGCCGACGCCGCGGTCCGCGCGGCCCGGCTCGGCGCCGCCGAGGTGGTCCTGCGCGTCAACGGCGTCTCCAAGGCCTACGGGGGCCAGGCCGTGCTGAAGGATTTGAGCCTGACGGTGCGCGCCGGCGAGGTGGTGGCGCTGCTGGGCCCCAGCGGCTCGGGCAAGAGCACGCTGCTGCGCTGCATCAACCACCTCGAAAGCTGGGACGCCGGCCAGGTGCACGTGGGCGGACACCGGCTGGGCTACCGGCCCGACGGCCAGCTGATGAGCCCGCGCGACCTCGCCAGCGAACGGGCGCGGCTGGGCGTGGGCATGCTGTTCCAGCAGTTCAACCTCTTCGCCCACCTGACGGCGCGCGAGAACGTCGCCGGGCCGCTGCGCTGGGTCCACGGCTGGAGCGCCGAGCGCGCCGACAAGCGCGCGCTCGAACTGCTGGCGCGGGTCGGGCTGGCGCACCGCGCCGACGCCTTGCCGCGCCACCTCTCGGGGGGCCAGCAGCAGCGCGTGGCCATCGCCCGAGCGCTGGCGCCGGGGCCGAGCGTGCTGCTGCTGGACGAGCCGACCTCGGCGCTCGACCCCGAACTCGTCAACGAGGTGCTCGACGTGATCCGCCGCCTGGCCGTCGAGGACGGGCTGACGATGGTGATCTCGACCCACCAGCTGCGCTTTGCCGCCGAGGTCGCCGACCGCGTGGTCTTCCTCAGCGGCGGGCGCGTCGTCGAGAGCGGGCCCGCGCAGGAGGTGCTGCTGCACCCCCGTGCGCCCGAGCTGGCGCGATTTCTCAACGTGATGGCCGCGGACGCCCTGCCCGCCGCCGCCCTGCCCGCAAACTCTGCAGCCGAGGACCCCCGATGAAGCACCACACCCTGCGCGTCTCGCCCCAAACCGTGCACTGGGGCTACTTCAGCAAGGCCGTGGCCGCCTCGCTCGTGCTGCGCTCGGGCGACCGCGCGACCATCGAGACGCTGACCCACCACGCCAACGACGACCATGAACGCATGATCGCCGGCGACCCCGGCGCCGAGTCGGTGTTCGCCTGGACGCGCGAGCACAAGGCGGTTCCGCGGCGCGGTGCCGGGCCGGCGACCGGCCCCTTCAAGCTCGGCGCGGGCGAAGGCCTGGGGGTGCACCTGCTGACCGGTCCGGTCGTCGTCGAGGACGCCGAGCCGGGCGACGTGCTCGAAGTCCGGATCCTCGACGTGCGGCCCCGGCCCAGCTGCAACCACTGCTACGCGGGCCGCTGCTTCGGCAGCAACGCGGCGGCTTCCTGGGGCTTTCACTACCGCGACCTGATCGAGGAGCCCAAGCCGCGCGAGGTGGTGACGATCTTCGAGCTCGACACCAGCGGCGAGCCCTTCGCCCGGGCGGTCTACAACTACGTCTGGACCCCGCAGACCGACCCCGATGGCCGCGTCCACGCGAACATCGACTACCCCGGGGTCCGGGTGGACCCGGCGTCGGTGACCAAGCGCGAGGGCATTCTGCGCAATGTCCGCGTCCCCGCCCGGCTGCACTTCGGCACGATGGGGCTGGCGCCCGCGGAGTCCGACTTCGTGAGCTCGATCCCGCCCGGCCACACCGGCGGCAACATCGACGATTGGCGCATCGGCAAGGGCGCGACGATGTATTACCCGGTGGCCGTTCCCGGCGCCTTCTTCTCGGTCGGCGACCCCCATGCGGCCCAGGGCGACAGCGAGCTCGGCGGCACCGCGATCGAGACCTCGCTGACCGGCGACTTCGAGTTCATCCTGCACAAGCAGGCCGACCTCGGGGGCACCTTGCTCGAAGGCCTCGACCATCCGCTGCTGGAAACGCCCGAGTTCTGGTCGGTCTACGGGTTCACCTACCCGAACTACCTGGCCGCGCTCGGCCCCGAGGCCCAGACCCTGATCGCCGCGCGCTCGTCGCTCGACCCGGCGATGCGCGACGCCTTCCGCAAGCTGCGCCGCTTCCTGATGACGGTGCACCGGCTCAGCGAAGACGAGGCGATCGCGCTGTTGTCGGTCGCGGCGGACTTCGGCGTGACCCAGGTCGTCGACGCCAACTGGGGCGTCCACGGCTCGATCCGCAGGAACCTGTTCAACTCGGCTTGACCGGGGCCGGCGCGGCGGCTGCCGCGCGCCCGGCAAACAGCGCTTTGCGGATCACGCCATGCACCCCCCAATTGCCGTCGACGACCTGGGTCACGCCGAAGTCGACGGCGACCGACATCAGCGAGATCGCCTCGTCCTCGCTCAGCCCCATCGCCGTCATCAGGAAGCGCCGGGTCTTGCGGAAGGCGTCGCGCATCGCCGGGTCGAGCGACGACTGCTCGTAGACGGCGCTGCGCGCCTTGGCGCCGAATTCGCTCAGGTAGTTCGGATGGCTGAAGCCGTGGATCACCCACTCGTCGGCGGTCTCGACCAGGGGATAGTCGATGTCGGCGAAGGGCTTGCCGGCCAGGCGGTCCGCCTTGTGCAGGACGATCTGGAAGACCCCCGTGAGCGAGCATTCGATCGCGGTGCCGCAGAGCTCGCTGTCGCCCTGCGACGCGTGCGGGTCGCCGACCGAGAGCAGCGCGCCCGCGACGCCGACCCGCAGGTACAGCGTCGCGCCCTTGGCGAGGCGCCAGTTGTCGAGGTTGCCGCCGAAGCACGACGGCGGGATCGAATCGACGAGCCCGGTCTCGGCCGGGGCCACGGCGATGACGCCGAAATGCGGCCGCACCGGAATCGTCACGCCCTGGAGCACCGCGTGGTTCTCGGTGATCGTCGAGCGGTCGAGCGGAATCCCCGGGTAGTCGATCGTCGGATGGAGCACGCCGTTCGGGTCGCGCTGCGGCGTCCAGCGGAAGTTGTAGACGGCGTGGGCACAGGCCGCGCCGCGGTTGCAGTCGACCTCGTAGATCGTGACCACCTCGCGCTGCTTGGGCTCCTCGATCAGGTCGTCGTAGTGGAAGCCCCACCAGGCGGCGGCGTTGCTGCCGAAAGCCCGGCCTTCGTACCTGGCGTTGGCGGCCAGGCGCGGGGCGAGGTCGAGGATGCGCAGCTCGAGCACGTCGCCGGGCTCGGCATCCTCGACGTAGACCGGCCCGGTGCAGATGTGCACCCCGAAGCCCTCGCCGCTGCCGCGGCCGAAGATCGACGCATCGACCGGACCGGCGCCGCGGCGGTCGACGGCCTTGTGCTCGCGCGTCCAGTGGAAGACGCTCTCGGCACCCGAGTCGCCCTTGATCATGCGCTCGTAGTCGTCGTAGGCATGCTGGGTCAGGGTCTCGATCGTCACGATGTCGCCGCAGCGCACGTGCAGCACCGGCGGGATCGACTGGCTGAAGTAGCCCCAGTGGACGGTTTGCGCGGTCGCGGGCAGGTGGTGGTGGCGCGGGACCCCGGACGCCGGGTCCGCGGCGGCCGGGGCCGGCGGGTCGGCTGCCTGCTCGGCCGCGTCGGCCGGCCGGTGCGGGCCCGGGAGCGGCGCCACCGGATCGACCCGGGGCGCTTCGAAATAGCCCGACGGCCAGCCGCGCTGGATGCGCTTGCGCAGGGTTTGCTGGCTGGCTTCGTTGGCCTGCTGGCGATACTGCCGCGGCGACTGGCCGTAGCGGTCGCGAAAGCAGTGGCTGAAATGGGCCGGGTCGTTGAAGCCCCAGCGGAACCCGATGTCGGCGATCGACAAATGCCCGTACTGGCGGTTGGCGAGGTCGGCGCGGCAGCGCTCGAGCCGGCGCTGGCGCAGGTAGGTGGTGAAGCTCAGGCCCAGGCCTTCGAAGAGCTTCTGCACGAGGCGTTCGGACACCCGTTCGTGGGCGGCCACGCCAGCCAGCGACAGCGTCGCGTCGCTCAGGCCGGCGTCGATGAAGCGGCAGACGCGGTGCAGCGTCGCCGCCTGGGTGTTGCTCACGGCCGGCGCCTGCGCCTCGCGCCGCGCGGCCATGCCGCTGGCGATGAACTCCGAGAGCGAGGCCTCGACCGGCAGCAGGTCGTCGTCGGCCAGGGTGTCGAAGGTCTCGGCCAGCGCCGACAGCGTGCCGGCGAAGAGCCGGCCCAGGCCGCTGCTCCCGGCGATATGGCCCAGCCCGAGGCCGGCGCCGGCCGGCGGCCTTGCCTTGAGGCTGGCCGCCGGCATCGAGACGATGAACTGGCGGAAGTTCGAGCGGAATTCGAGGTCCGCCTGGGCCCGCGCCGGGCCGAGCACGATGTCGCCGGGCGCCAGCGTCAGCGTCTGGCGGCCGTCGTCGAGCCGGCCGTCCCCGCCCAGGTGCAGCGAGATCCAGATGGCATCGGTCTCGTCGCCGAGCCGGCGCAGGGTCTGGGGCGAGGACGTGATGCGCGCCATGCCCAGCCCGCGCACGCTTTGCGCCGCGGCCAGCGACCCGAACAGCGGAGCCACGGCCGGCGCCCGCGCCGCGCCGAGTTCGGCCCGGATTCGGTGCAGTTGCAAGGCCTCGCGCCAGGCTTGGGGCCGCAGATGCACCGGAAAGGCGTCGGTGGTGAACTGGTCGCATTGCACGGCGGCGGTTTCCTCGTTGCTGGCGCAACCAGCGCAAGCAACGTGCCATCGTCAGTCCGGCGAACGCGGCCCGCGCGCGCGCTCGTCCCGATTCAACCCAAGCCCACCCCGCCCAAGGAGCATGACCCCGCATGGACACCGTCTTCCACCTGATCGCCGGCGCACCCGACCCCGTGGCGCCGTTCAGCCACGCCGTCGAAGCCCAGGGCTGGGTCTTCGTGACCGGGCAGATGCCCTTCCTGGGTACCCGCCTGGACTCGTCCTACCCCGAAGGCATCGAAGCCCAGACCCGCCAGGTGTTCCACAACCTCTCGACCGTGCTCGCCGGCTGCGGCCTGGGCCTCGCAGACGCGGTCCAGCTGCGGGTCTACCTGACGCACTTCGACGAAGACTACGCGGCCATGAACGCGGTCTACGCCAGCCACTTCGAGCCCGGACGCCTTCCGGCGCGCACCTGCGTCGGCGTCACCGCGCTGGCGAAGGGGGCGCGCATCGAAATCGACCTCGTCGCGCGCCGTGCCGCAACGCCGGGCGCGGCTGCCCGCGCTGCCTGAAGCGCCCATCGGCCTCCGCGCCACCCCGCCTGTCGCGCGCACGGCGCCGCGTCGATATCCTGGCGGCGGCCTACCCGAAGGGCGCGCAGGACCAGTCGCTGGCGAAGCTGCTCGAGGAGGGCCTCTACCCCTACCAGGCCGAAGGCGCGCTGTTTGCGGTGCGCGCCGGCCGCGCCCTCATCGGCGACGAGATGGGCCTGGGCAAGACGATCCAGGCGGTGGCCGCGGCGGAATTGTTCGCACGCCTTTTCGGCGTCGCGCGCGTGCTCGTCGTCTGCCCGATCTCGCTCAAGCATCAGAACATGGGCATGGTCTGCAACGGCACCTGGCTGCTCGACCACGAGAGCGACGATGGCCACAAGGTCGACGCGTTGATGACGCCGCTCGACGACCTGTGCGAGACCCGCGGCGCCCGGGCCGTCGCCTCAAGGAAACGCCGGGCCGCTCCCAAGTTTCCTTGACCCCCTCGGGGGGCCTGACGCGTGGCGGCAGGTCTGGGGGCGCTCAGAACCCTTCCTCGACCAGCTCCGCCGCCCGTATCAGCGCCCGCGCCTTGTGCTCGGTCTCGCGCCATTCCATCTCGGGCACCGAATCGGCGACGACGCCGGCCGCCGCCTGCACGTACAGCACCTGGTCCTTGACGATGCCGGTGCGGATCGCGATCGCGACGTCCATGTCGCCGGCGAAGCTCAGGTAGCCGCAGGCGCCGCCGTAGATGCCGCGCTTGACGGGCTCGAGCTCGTCGATGATCTCCATCGCGCGGATCTTCGGCGCGCCGGTCAGCGTGCCAGCCGGGAAGGTCGCGCGCAGCACGTCGAGGCTGGTCTGGCCTTCCTTCAGCAAGCCCTCGACGTTGCTGACGATGTGCATCACATGCGAATAGCGCTCGATCACGAAGGCGTCGGTGACCTTGACGCTGCCGGTCCTGGCGATGCGGCCGATGTCGTTGCGCGCGAGGTCGATCAGCATCAGGTGCTCGGCGCGCTCCTTGGGGTCGGACGCGAGTTCGGCCTCGAGCGCCTTGTCGGCCTCGGGCGTGGCGCCGCGCGGCCGCGTGCCGGCCAGCGGCCGGATCGTCACCTTGTCGCCTTCGGCCGTGTGCTCCTGGCGCACCAGGATCTCGGGGCTGGCGCCGACGATCTGGAACTCGCCCATGTCGTAGAAATACATGTACGGCGACGGATTCAGCGAGCGCAGCGCGCGGTACAGCGACAGCGGGCTCTCGGTGTAGCGCTTCTTCAGGCGCTGGCCGACCTGCACCTGCATCATGTCGCCGGCGGCGATGTATGCCTTGGCCTTGACGACCGCGGCGATGAAGTCGGCCTTGTCGAATTCGCGCTCGACGCTGTAGCTGGCGCCGCGCTTCACCGGTGGCGCGGTGACGCTGTAGCGCAGCTTGTCGGCGAGTTCGGACAGGCGCCGCTTGCCGTTGAAATAGGCCTCGGGCCGCGCCGGGTCGGCGTAGACGATGAGGTAGAGCCGGCCCGAGAGGTTGTCGATGACGGCCAGTTCCTCGCATTGCAGCAGCAGGATGTCGGGCGTGTCGATGCCGCCCGATTTCCAGGTCTGCGCGAGCTTGGGCTCGATGTAGCGCACGGCGTCGTAGCCGAAATAGCCCGCGAGCCCGCCGCAGAAGCGCGGCAGCCCCGGCCGCAGCGCGACCTTGAAGCGGCGCTGGTAGGCGGCGATGAAGTCCAGCGGATTGCCCTCGTGCGTCTCGACGACCTGGCCGTCGGTGACGACCTCGGTCTTCATGCGCGAGGTGCGCAGCAGCGTGCGCGCCGGCAGGCCGATGAAGGAATAGCGGCCGAAGCGCTCGCCGCCGACGACCGACTCGAGCAGGAAGCTGTGCCTGGCGCCGCCGGCGAGCTTCAGATACAGCGACAGCGGCGTCTCGAGGTCGGCGAAGGCCTCGGCGATGAGCGGAATGCGGTTGTGGCCCTGGCCGGCCAGGCTCTGGAATTCGAGTTCGGTGATCATCGTTCGCACCTGCTGCGGGGCGCGCGGCCCCGGGGGTCATGGAAGGCCGCGCGGTCAGCCGCGCGGCGGATCAGACGCTGGGCGAGCGACGCCAGGGCCAGGCTCCCCGGTCGTTGCGACCGGTCCGGCAGGCGGCGTGGGCGGAGACGGGTGTGAACATGACGGACGCAGTTTATCAGCGCGCCGCGAGCCGGTCGATGCGGTCGATGACGGCGTCGGCGCCGGCCGCGCTCACCGGCTCGCCATGGTTGTAGCCGTAGCTCACGAGCACCACCGGGCAGCCGGCGGCGCGCGCCGCGGCGGCGTCGTTGCTCGAGTCGCCGATCATCAGCGTGCGCGCCGGCGCCGTGCCCAGCGCCTTGCAGGTCTCGATCAGCGGCAGCGGATCGGGCTTCTTGCGCGCGAATGCATCGCCGCCGTAGACGCGGTCGAAATAGCCGTCGAGCCCCTTCTGCACCAGCAGCGGGCGCGCGAAATCGCCCGGCTTGTTCGTCAGGCAGGCCAGCTTCAGCCCCGCCGAGCGCAGCGCCCGCAGGCCCTCGACCACGCCTTCGAAGACGGCCGAATGGCGGCCGTTGATGGCGCGGTAATGGTGCTGGTAGCGATCCCAGGCCGCTTCGTAGAGCGTGGCCGGCGCGCCGACCTGGGCCAGCGTGCGCGTCAGCAGATGCTCGGACCCCTTGCCCACCGTGCGCAGGATGAATTCGCGGTCGACCGGCGGCCAGCCGAGGTCGGCGAGCGCGAGCCGCAAGGCGACCTCGAAATCACCGACGGTGTCGATCATCGTGCCGTCGAGGTCGACGATGGCGCCGTCGAGATCGGCCAGGTTCGGGCGGTGGGGCATGGCGGCATTCCGGGTTGCGCGGGCGGGCCGATTGTCGCCGCTGCGGTGCGCCGCTGCGGGGCGCTAGCGCAGGCGGCGCGCGCGCTGCGGATGGGGCCA
This sequence comes from Burkholderiales bacterium, assembly GCA_018971105.1. Lineage (GTDB taxonomy): Bacteria > Pseudomonadota > Gammaproteobacteria > Burkholderiales > Burkholderiaceae_C > Rubrivivax. Next base: position 21 of record JAGWVB010000209.1, on the reverse strand, counting down.
GCGCGCTGCAGCGCGATGGGG
>JAGWVB010000208.1 GCA_018971105.1 Burkholderiales bacterium | reverse complement strand
GGCGGGGCGGGTGCGGCGGCGGCGCGTGCGCCGCCTCAGGCGGGGATGGGCCGTTCGAGTTCGGCCTCGGCGATGCAGCGCGGCAGCGCCAATCCGGCGTCGTCGAACAGATGCATCGAGGTCGGCGCGGGCGCGCAGGCGATGCGCTGGCCCGGGCGCGCGCTCGCCGCGCCCGGCGCCTTCGCGACCCAGGGCGCCTCGGCGCGCGCGCCTTCGAGGTAGAGGTAGGTCGCGTCGCCGAGTCGCTCCTGCCATTGCACCTCGCGCACGATGGCATCGCCGCCGGCGGCGGCGCCGCGCTCTTGGCCGCTGCCGGCCAGCAGATGCTCGGGCCGCACGCCCAGCGTCACCGGCGCGCCGGGGGCGAGGCGCCGCGCATCGACGGCCGCGTGCAGCGTCTCGCCGCCGGCCAGGCGCACGGTGGCGCGGTCCGGCGTGGCCGTGACGAGCGTGCCGGGCATGAAGTTCATCTTCGGCGCGCCGATGAAGCCGGCGACGAAGAGGCTGCGCGGCCGGTGGTAGAGCTCGAGCGGGGTGCCGATCTGCGCCACGCTGCCGTGGCGCGCCACGGCCTCGCCGCTGTGCAGCAGCAGGATGCGGTCGGCCAGCGTCATCGCCTCGACCTGGTCGTGCGTGACGTAGATCGAGCTCGCGCGGCCCCAGCGCCGGTGCAGGCGCGCGATCTCGAAGCGCGTCTGCGTGCGCAGCGCGGCGTCGAGGTTGGACAGCGGCTCGTCGAACAGGAAGACGCCGGGCTCGCGCACGATGGCGCGCCCGATCGCGACGCGCTGGCGCTGGCCGCCCGAGAGCTGGCGCGGCTTGCGCTCGAGCAGCGGCTCGAGCTGCAGCATGCGCGCCGCGTCGGCGACCTTGGCCGCGATCACGTCCTTGGCCACGCGCTGGATCGTCATGCCGAACGCGAGGTTCTCGCGCACCGTCATGTGCGGGAACAGGGCGTAGCTCTGGAACACCATCGCCACGCCGCGGCGCGCCGGCGGCGTCTCGTTGACGCGCTGCCCGCCGATGCGGATCTCGCCGCCGCCGATGTCCTCGAGCCCGGCGATCATGCGCAGCAGCGTCGACTTGCCGCAGCCCGAGGGGCCGATGAAGACGAAGAACTCGCCCTCGGCCACCGCGAGGTCGACCTCGCGCAGCACCGGCGGCGCGTCGCCGTAGCGCTTGTGGACGGACTGGAGTTCGACGCTGGCCATGCTTTCCCGGCTCGTGGAGCGCGCTCGTCGCGCGCCGCTAATAATATTAGCAAAGCATGCCGCGCGGGTCGGTGTTAAACCTGAGCCGAGGCCGTCACCGGCGCTGCACGCTCTCGCGCTCGACGAGCGGGCATTCGATCTTCAGCACCTGGCGCCGCGGCTGCGCGGCGGCGGCGGTCAGCGCGAGCAGCTTCTCGACCGCCGCGCGGCCCATCTCGTAGTTCGGCAGCAGCATCGTCGTCAGCGGCGGGCGCATGTGGCGCGCGATCTCCTGGTCGTCGTAGCCGATCAGCGCCACGTCGTCGGGCACGCGCAGGCCCAGCGTGCCCAGCGCCTCGAGCGCGCCCAGCGCCATCAGGTCGTTGGCGGCGAAGATCGCCGTCGGCGGCCGCGCCAGCTTCATCAGCGCCAGCGTGCAGGCGTAGCCGGTGCCCGACATCCAGTCGCCCTCCTGCACCAGCGCCGGGTCGAAGGCGATGTCGGCGGTGGCCAGGGCGCGGCGGTAGCCCTTGCAGCGGTCGGCGGCGGCCTCCATCCAGGCCTCGCCGTTGATGTAGCCGATGCGCTGGTGGCCGGCGGCGATCAGGCGCTCGGTCGCCGCATGGCCGCCGGCGACCTCGGCCGGCACGATGGCGTTGAGCTTCTGGCTCTCGTCGTGGCAGTTCAGCAGCACGGTGGGCAGGTCCTGCAGCGCCTCGGGCACGCGGCAGGCGCGCGTGAAGATGGTCGAATAGACGATGCCCAGCAGCGCCGGATGGGCGGCCAGCGCGGCGATCGCGGCCGCCTCCTGCTCGACGTTGCCGCGCGTCACCGCGACCGTGACGACGCAGTCGTTCTCCCACGCCGCGTCGCGCGCGCCGTCGACGCTGAGCACCGGATGCGGGCTGGTCGAGATCTCGTCGACGAGGTAGCCGATGAGGTTGCGCCGCTGCACGCCGGGCGCGGGCTCGATCGGCGCGCGCCGCGGCAGCCGGTAGCCGAGCTCGAGCGCGACGCTCATCACCTTGGCGCGCGTCGTCGCCGACAGGCGCGCGCCGGCCATGTTGTTGAGCACCATCGAGACCGTCGATTGCGAGACCCCGGCCGCCTTGGCGACATCGGTCATCGTCGGGCGGCGGTCGGCGTGGCGGGATGTTCTGGACGGCATGCGAGGTCTCCTGCCGGGATCCTAATCAGCGGCTGGCGGATTGCGGTCATTCCCTGATGGCCGCGGCCGGGCGCGGCGTCAATAATTATTAGCAAATGACCGCCCCTCCGAGCCGCGCCGGCGTCGCCGAACAAACGACCGCCTGGCTGATGGTGGCGCCGGCGACGCTGGGCTTCGCGCTCTTCTATGCCCTGCCGGCGCTGCGCGCGCTGCGCATCAGCTTCACCGACTGGAACCTGCTGCGCCCGGCGCACGACGTGGGCTGGGCGAACTACAGCCAGCTGCTCGCCGACGGCCGCTTCTGGTTCGGCATGAAGCTCGCGCTCGAATACGCGCTCATCAACATCCCGATCCAGACCGCGCTCGGCCTCTTCCTCGCGCTGGCGATGGACCGGCTCACGAAGTCGATCTTCGTGCGCGCGACCGTGCTGCTGCCGTATCTGCTGTCGAACGTGCTCGTGGCGCTGATCTGGCTCTGGATGCTGGACCCGGTGCTGGGGCAGGTGAACCACCTCATCGCCGCGCTCGGGCTCGCGCGCCAGCCCTTCTTCTCCGGATCCGACCAGGCGCTGGCGACGGTGGCCGCGGTCAACATCTGGCGCCACATGGGGCTGGTTTCGATGCTCTTCCTGGCCGGGCTGCAGAACATCCCGCGTTCGCTCTACGAGGCCGCCGCGCTCGAGGGCGCGGGCGAATGGCAGACCTTCCGCCGCGTCACGCTGCCGCTGCTGCGGCCGGTGCTGGTCTTCGTGCTCGTCACCAGCGTCACCGGTTCGCTGCAGATCTTCGACACCGTCGCCGTCACGACCCAGGGCGGTCCCGCGGGGTCGACGGCGGTGATCGTGCAGTACATCGTGCAGAACGCCTTCGGCTACCTGAAGATGGGCTATGCCTCGGCGATGTCGCTCGCGCTGTGCGCGGTGATGGTGCTGTACACCGTGATCCAGATGCGCCTGATGCGCTCCGGTGAAAGCGACCTGGGATGAGCCCCCCCCGGAGCGCCTTCGGCGCCTCCCCCCAGGGGGCGGCGCCAGCGGCCCGGCAAAGCCGGTTCCGCGGCGTCGGCTTGGGGGCGCCGGATGGCGGTCGCGTCTTCGCGTGGGCCGCGCTGGCGCTGATGCTGGCGGTGACGGTCGCGCCGCTGCTGGTGATGCTGGCGACGGCGCTGACGCCGCCGCAGCAGCTGTACGCGCGCGGCAACGGCCTGCTGCCGGCCGCGCCGACGCTCCTGAACTTCAGGCGCGTGCTCGGCGGCCTCAGCGGCGACGCGAGCCTGGCGCTGGGCGGCTCGGGCGCCGAGGTCGACTTCGGCGCGGCGCTCTGGCATTCGCTGCTCTTCACCGCCATCGTCGTCGTGCTGCAGACGGCGAGCTGCGCGATGGCCGCCTACGCCTTCGCGCGGCTGCGCTTCGCCGGCAGCCGCTGGCTCTTCGGCGCCTTCATCGGCTCGATGATGCTGCCCGGCGTCGTGCTCTTCCTGCCCAACTTCATCCTCGTCAAGGAGCTCGGCTGGCTCAACTCGCTGCCCGGCATGGTGGCGCCGTTCGCCCTCATGTCGGGGTCGGCGATCTTCTTCCTGCGCCAGTTCTTCCTCGCGCTGCCGCGCGACCTCGAGGAGGCGGCGCTGCTCGACGGCGCCTCGCATTTCACGATCTTCCGCCGCGTCGTGCTGCCGCTGTCGACGACGCCGCTGGCGACGATCGCCACGCTCACCGCGCTGGGCATCTGGAACGAGTTCTTCTGGCCCCACATCGTCTCGCCCGGCGACGCCTTCCAGGTCCTGCCGACGGCGCTGCAGAGCTTTCTCGCGCAATCGCCGCAGGGCCAGATCGACTGGACCGGGCTCATGGCCGCGGCCACCATCGCCGCGCTGCCGACGCTGGCGCTGCTGGCCGTGCTCGGCCGCCGCGTCGTCGAGTCGGTGCAGTTCAGCGGCGGCAAATGAGGTCGCACGGATGAGGCGCTGCCACGTCCTGCTGCTCGCGCTCGCGCTGCCGCTCCTGGCGCTGGCCGCCGTCGCCGCCGTCGCCGCGCCCGCCGCGCGGGCGCCGGTCGTGATCCAGCACGCGCTGTGGGACGCGTCGCAGAAGCCGCTCTACCAGCAATGCGCGGTCGATTTCGAACGCCTCCATCCGGACATCCGCATCGTCATCCGCCAGCAGGGCTGGGACGACTACTGGACCTCGCTGTCGACCGGCTTCGTCGCCGACACGGCGCCCGATGTCTTCGCCGACCACCTGAGCCAGTTCCCCGAGCAGGTCGACAACGGCGTGCTGCTGGACATCGCGCCGCTCGTCGCGCGCGACCATGTCGCCACCGACATCTACGAGGACGGCCTGTACGCGAACTGGGGCCGCGGCGCGGCCCAGTACGCGCTGCCGGCCGATTGGGACACGGTGGCGCTGGCGGTCAACCTCGACCGCGCGCGCGCGGCCGGCATCACGCCGGACGAACTGCGCCGCCTGAACTGGAACCCGCGCGACGGCGGCAGCTTCGGCCGCGTCGCGGCGCGGCTCACGCGCGACGCGGCCGGCCGCGACGCGCTGTCGCCGGCCTTCGACCGCAGCCGGGTCGTCGAACGCGGCTACCAGACCGCCGGCAGCGGCGGCATGATGGGCCAGACCGAATGGAGCCCTTTCGCGGTCTCCGCCGGCTTCACGTTCCAGGACGCGCCCTGGCGGGCGCCGCTGCATTACGACGCGCCGGTGCTGGCGCAGACGCTGGACTGGATCGTCGCGCTCGCGCGCGCCGGCATCTCGGCCACGCCCGAGCAGCTCGGCAGGCTCGGCGCCGAGGCGATGTTCGCCTCGGGGCGGGTGGCGATGATCGCCGTCGGCTCGTGGATGGTGGGCTATTTCCGGCGCGAGGCGCACTTCCATTACGCTTTCGTCCCCTTGCCGGTCGGCCCGCTCGGCTACCGCGCGACGATGCGCAACGGCCTTGCGCATGCGATCTGGAGCGGCACGCCGCATCCCGAGCAGGCCTGGCTCTGGCTGCGCTACCTCGGCTCGCCGGCCTGCCAATCGGTGGTCGCCGCCGGCGGCGTCGTCTACCCGGCGCTGCGCGGCGCCGGCGCGCTGGCCGCGGCGGCGCAGCGCAGCGCCGGCTCCGACCCGCAGGCCTTCTTCGAGATGGCTCGGGCCCATACTTATGCCCCGCCGATCATCAGCCATGCGCCGCAGATCAAGGACCTGATCGGCGATGCGATCGACGCCGTGCTGCTCGGCCGCGCGCGCGCGTCGGCGCTGCTGCCGCGCGCCAATGCACTAGCGAATGCCCTCCTGAAAGCCACGCCCCCATGAGCCTGACGAAACCCACGCTGACGCTGTCGCAGATCATCCAGATGAACATCGGCTTCCTCGGCCTGCAGTTCAGCTTCGGTCTGCAGCAGAGCAATATGAGCCCGATCTACAGCTACCTCGGCGCCAACGAGGCGACGCTGCCGCTGCTCTGGCTCGCCGGGCCGATGACGGGGCTGCTCGTGCAGCCCATCATCGGCGCGATGAGCGACCGCACGATCTCGCGCTTCGGCCGCCGCACGCCGTATTTCCTCATCGGCGCCATCCTGTGCTCGCTCAGCCTGCTGGCGATGCCGTACAGCCCGGCGCTGTGGGTCGCCGCGGTGCTGCTGTGGGTGCTCGACGCCGCCAACAACGTGACGATGGAGCCCTACCGCGCCTATGTCAGCGACCGCCTGCCGCCGCACCAGTATCCGCAGGGCTACCTGACGCAGAGCGCATTCACGGGGCTGGCGCAGACGCTGTCGTATCTCGCGCCGTCCATCCTCGTCTGGTTCGGCATGAACAAGGAGGCGGTGGGGTCCAACCACATCCCGGAGGTCACGCTGGTCTCGTTCCTCATCGGCGGCGTGCTCTCGCTCCTGACCATCGTCTGGTCGGTCTGGCGCGTGCCCGAGCTGCCGCTGTCGCCCGAAGAGAAGCGCGCCATCGAGGCCCAGCCGACCTCGGCCGCGGCGACGCTGCGCGAGATCGGGGCCGCCATCGTCGAGATGCCCAAGGCGATGCGCCAGCTCTCGGTGATGATGCTGTTCCAGTGGTACGGCATGGTCTGCTACTGGCAGTACGTGACCTATGCGATCGCGCGCTCGCTGTTCCACACGAGCGAGGTCAACAGCCCCGGCTTCCACGACGCGGTGCTCGTCAACGGCCATGTCGGCGGCTTCTACAACGCCATCGCCTTCGTCGCCGCGCTGGCCATGGTGCCGTTCACGCGGCGCTGGGGCGCGGCGCGCATGCATGCCTTCTGCCTCAGCGTCGCCGGCCTCGGGATGCTGGCGCTGCCGGGTCTGCACGAGCAGGTCTGGCTCTTCCTGCCGGCGATCGGCGTCGGCATGGGCTGGGCCAGCATCATGGGCAACCCCTATGTGATGCTGGCGCGCAGCATCCCCCCGGCGCGCACCGGGGTCTACATGGGCATCTTCAACATGTTCATCGTCATCCCGATGCTGATCCAGAGCTTCACGCTGCCGCTGATCTACCACTCGCTGCTCGGCGGCGACCCGCGCAACGTCGTCATGCTCGCCGGCGCGCTGCTGCTGTGCGCGGCGGTGGCGGCGATCTTCGTCCAGGTGCCGCGGGCCAGCGAGAGCGTGCCGCTGCCGGTGACGCCGTGAGCCGCGACGAGCGCTGGCGGCCGCGCTTCCATTACACGCCGGCACGCCACTGGATCAACGACCCGAACGGGCTCGTGCGCCTCGACGGCGAGTACCACCTGTACTACCAGCACAACCCCCAGGGCGACCGCTGGGGCCATATGAGCTGGGGCCATGCCGTCGGGCGCGATCTCGTCGACTGGCACGAGCTGCCGGTGGCGATCCCGGAGACCGAGCGCGTCTCGATCTACTCCGGCAGCGTCGTCGTCGATGCCGCCAACACGAGCGGCTTCGGCGCGCCGGGGCAGGCACCGCTGGTCGCCGTCTACACCGGCTGCCGGCGCCGGCCCGAGGGCGGGCAGGCGCAGGAGCTGGCGTACAGCGTCGACCGCGGCCGCCGCTGGACGCCCTACGCCGGCAACCCGGTGCTCGACCTCGGCCTGCGCGACTTCCGCGACCCCAAGGTGTTCTGGCATGCCGAGACGGCGCGCTGGATCATGGTCGTCGTCGTCCCCGACGCGCGGCGCGCGCGCTTCTACGCCTCGCCCGACCTCAAGGCCTGGACCCTGCTGAGCGACTTCGGCGCTCCCTTCGAGGGCGAAGGCATCTGGGAATGCCCCGACCTCATCCCCTTCGAGCTTGCCGGCGAGGGCCGGATCTGGATGCTCAAGGTCGATGTCTTCGGCGGCCACCCCTCGGGCGGCACCGGCGCGCGCCTGTTCTTCGGCCGCTTCGACGGCAACACCTTCACGCCCGAGGCCGAGACCGCGCCGCGCTGGGCCGACCAGGGCGCCGATTTCTACGCCGCGCTCTCGTTCGCGAATCTCGATGCGGACGAGGCGCCGGTCTGGCTCGCCTGGATGAACTGCCACCGCTACGCGCAGGCGCTGCCGACGGCGCCCTGGCGCGGAGCGATGACGCTGCCGCGGCGGCTCGCGCTGCGGCGCGTCGAGGGCCGCATCGAGCTGCTGCAGCAGCCGGTGGCCGAACTCGAGCGCCTGCGCGGCGCGCCCGTCGCGGCCGCCGCGGCGACGATCGACGGCGCCGGCGCCGACCTGCTCGG
>JAGWVB010000207.1 GCA_018971105.1 Burkholderiales bacterium | reverse complement strand
CGCCGACCCACCAGGTGGCCGCGCCCAGGGGCCGCAACCGCGGCAGCGCGCCGCCGCAGGCGGCGCGGCACGGCGCCGGCGCGCCGAGCGCGCAGACGAGGAGCCCGAGCGCGATCACGCGCCATGTTTCCGACTGTAAAGCGTCTCGGTGCATACCCTGTGTCATGTCTGCGGAAGCCTGATGCGAATTGGAACAGCGAACGACCCGGGACCGGCTGCAGCGGCCCCGGCCACACGGCATGGGTATTGCATGGCCCTGCGCAAGCGGCCCGCCGCTGACGGAATTCGATGGAGACGCAAGAGATGCACCGCCAGCCGCCCGGCCCCAGCGCATGAAGATACTCGTACTCGGCTCCGGCGCCGGTGGCGGATTCCCGCAGTGGAACTGCCAATGCCGCCAATGCGCCGCCTTCCGCAGCGGCCGCATCGCGGCGCCGCCGCGCACGCAGAGCTCGGTCGCGGTGTCGGCCGACGGCCTGAGCTGGGTGCTCGTCAACGCCTCGCCCGACATCTCGCAGCAGATCCGCGACAACCCGGCCCTGCACCCGCGCGGCGGCCCGCGCGACACGCCGATCAAGGCCGTCGTGCTGACCGACTCGCAGCTCGAGAACGTCGCCGGCCTGCTCAGCCTGCGCGAGAGCGCCGGCCTGGAGGTCTACACGACGCCGATCGTGTTCGAGGACCTCACGGCCGACCTGCCGCTGCTGGGCGTGCTCGAAAGCTATTGCGCCGTGCGCTGGCACATGCTGCCGGTGGCCGGCGCGGCGCGCGGGGCCGAGTTCGAGATCGCCGGCTTCGCCGATCTGGCGTTCTGCGCCGTCGCCGTTCCGGGCGCGACGCCGCCGCATGCGCGCCAGCGCGGCGAGGTCGTCGGCGGCAGCATCGCGCTGCAGATCGAGGACCGGCGCAACGGCCAGCGCTTCTTCTATTCGCCCGCGCTGGCCGCCGTCGGCGAGCCCGAACTCGAATGGCTGCGCGGCGCCGACTGCGTGATGGTCGACGGCACCTTCTGGCACGAGCACGAGCTGAGCGAGGCCGGGCTGTCGCCGCTGACGGCGAGCCAGCTCGGCCACCTGCCGCAGCGCGGCCACGACGGCCGCGCCGGCATGCTCGACGTGCTGAGCAAGGTCGCCGCGCCGCGCAAGATCCTCACCGCCGTCAACAACAGCAACCCCATCCTCGACGAGCAGGGCAGCCAGCGTCGCGCGCTCGCCGCGCATGGCATCGAGGTGGCGCATGACGGCATGGTGATCGAGCTGTGACCCCCCCCGGAAGCGCCTTCGGCGCCTCCCCCCCAGGGGGGCGAACCCAGCGGTCCGGCGAAGCCGGTCCCGCGGCTTCTGCTTGGTGGCGCCGAGGCTTCGGCACGAAGGGCGTGGGAGGCGAGGCCGCGGAGCCGTTGTGGCTCGAGTGGTTCGCTCTCGCCGGCGTGCTCGCCTTCGCGACCTGGCTGCTCGGGTTGCGCGGGGTCTGGGCGCTGCTGCTGAAATCGGACCCGACGGGCATCACGCTCGTCATCATCGTCGTCTTCGCTGCCGCGACGCTGTGGTGCGGCGCGCGCGGGCGCCTGCTGCAGCTGCAGCGCGGCGCCTGCCAGGGCGGCGGCGGCTGGGCCGCGGAATACCTGCACGCGCAGGCCGGCGGCGACGCGGCGACGGCGCTCGACCTGCTGCTCGAACGCACGCATGGCCCGCACGCGACGGCGTGGTGGGTCAACGGCATCCAGCTCAAGCTCGGCCTGCTGGGCAAGGTGATCGGGTTCTCGATCCTGGCGCTGAACATCGGCAGCGCGCGCAGCTTCGATCCCTCGCAGACGCAGGACCTGCTGCGCAGCCTGACGACCGGGCTCGGGGTGGCGCTGCTGACGACGATGGTCGGCCTCGTCGCCAACATCGTGCTCGGCCTGCAGCTCACGCGCCTGGACCGCTACGCCGACGCGCTCGTCGCCGCGGTCCAGCGCCAGGGCCTCGCGCCGCTGCCGCCGCGCTGATCGGGACCCGGGACCATGCGCCGCCGCCGCTCCGGCCACGAGGCCGAGGTCGATCCGTTCTACGACATCCTGTTCAACATCCTGATCGCCTTCGTCTTCTGCTTCATCGTCGCGCTGCTGGCGATGAACCCGAAGGCGCTCAAGAGCGGCGACGTGCCGTCCAAGGCCGAGTACCTGATCAACGTCACCTGGCCCGACAACAACCCGAACGACATCGACACCTGGGTCCAGGACCCGGCCGGCCACCTGGTCTGGTTCCGCCAGCGCGAGGCCGGCCTGATGTACCTCGACCGCGACGACCGCGGCGAGGCCACCGACACCATCATCGTCAACGGCCGCAAGATCACGAGCCCGTTCCGCCAGGAGGTGGTCGCGATCCGCGGCATCGTCCCGGGCGAGTTCACCGTCAACGTCCAGTACTACGAATCGCGCGACCACCTGCCGGTCGAGGTGACGGTCTCGATCGTCAAGGTCAACCCGCGCGCCCAGGTCGTCTACTACGGCCAGGTCAAGCTCGCGCGCCAGGGCGACGAGGCCACCGCCGCGCGCTTCACGGTCCTGCCCGACGGCAAGGTCGTCAACATCAACACCCTGCCCAAATCACTGGTGCAACACCTATGACCCTGTCCGTCGTGCTGAGCCTGGCCGCACTCGCCTTCCTGGCGCTGCTGGCGCTGTTGTGGTCGTCGTGGCCGGGCTGGATCAAGGGCCTGCTCGTGCTCGGCGTGACGCTGTTCTACTTCCACGCCTACGACGCCATCCGCGAGGTCTGGGGCTGGCCCTCGGGCGAGACGCTGCCCGAGCGCTTCGTGCTGCTGGCGGCCGTGATCGACGAGCCGGACGCGAAACAGCCGGGCGCGATCTACGTCTGGGTCAACGCGCTCGAGGACGGCAAGCCGGCGCCGCAGCCGCGCGCCTACCGGCTGCCCTACGCCAAGGACCTGCACGCGCTGCTCAACGACGCGCAGAAGAAGATCCGCGACGGCGTGAGCCAGGTCGGCACGGCCGAGCCCAAGGTGCGCAAGGGCGGGCTGTCGTGGCTGCGGCCGGGCGACGACGAGACGGTGATCAAGCTCGGCGACCTGCCGGTGCCGCAGCTGCCGGAGAAATGATGCGGCGCGCACCGAATGCGGCGCGGCCGCGCGCCCGGACGCACGGCGGCACGGACGGCGGCACGGACGCCCGGCGCGCCGCGCCGGCCCTGCTCGCCGCCGCCATGCTCGCGGCGCTGCTCGCCGGCTGCGGCCAGGACCGGGCCTCGGCCGACTGGTTCCCGCTCGCCGCCGGCCATCGCTGGACCTACCGCGTGACGACGACCGGCGGCGACGACGGCGACACGCGCGAGACCCAGGTCATGACGACGCTGGGGCGCGAGGACATCGCGGGCGGCGCGGCCTGGCGCCGGCGCAGCGACAGCGGCATCGACTACTGGCTGCGCGTCGAGCCCGGCGGCATCTACCGCGTCGCGAGCAAGAACGACCTGCAGGCCGACCCCGTGCCCGACCAGCCGCCGCGCCCGGTGCTGCTGGCGCCCTACCGCGTGGGCACGCAGTGGCAGGCCGACACCACGGCCTACCTGCTGATGCGGCGCAACGAGTTCCCGCGCGAGATCCGCTACACGCACCCGCGCATCCCGATGAGCTACCGCATCGAGGCCGTCGACGACCATGTCGAGACCCCGGCGGGATCGTTCGCGCCCTGCCTGCGCGTGCGCGGCACGGCCGCGGTGCGCCTCTATGCCGACCCGGTGTCGGGCTGGACCGACCTGCCGCTGGTGACGCTGGAGTGGTACTGCCGCGGCGTCGGGCTCGTGCGCGTCGAGCGCACCGAGAGCGCGCATTCGAGCTTCCTCACCGGCGGCAAGCGCACGCTCGACCTCGTCGACTGGAAGTGAGCGGCGCCGCGGCGGTGCCGCCGCGGTCGTCCTCGATGTCGGCGCCGGCACCGGACACTTGATCCGGGGCCTGCTCGATCTCGAATGCGAGGTCATCGCGGTCGAAGCCAGCGCAGCGATGCGCAGCGCCGCCGACGCGTTGCCCGCCGATCGGCGCGACCACCGCAGCGCCGCCCGGCGCGCCGAGTTCCTGCGCGTGCCGCGCCCGCCGCTTTCAAGGAAACGCTGGGCCGCTCCCAAGTTTCCTTGACCCCCTCGGGGGGCCTGACGCGTAGCGGCAGGTCTGGGGGCGCTCAGAAATTGAAGCCGAGCCGGATCGCGCCCCAGTGGCGGCCGCGCACGACGATGGGCGCGGCGACCTCCTTGAGCACGACGTATTGCCCGGCGCCCATGTCGCGGCGGTAGGTCTGGACCAGGAACGGCCGCTCGTTGCGCGCCGAGGTCAGGCCGGTGCGGTCGTCGAAGATGCGCCGGTAGCGGCTGTGCGCGGTGTCCCAGGCGAGGTCGCCGCGCTGCGGCTGGCTGTATTTGCGGTTGTGCATGGCGACATAGCCGTTGCGGTCGACGGCGATGCAGAAGGCGACCTTGGTGCTCAGCTCGAGCACCGGCTCCTGCACCGCCGGGAACAGCTCGTCGGCGATGGCGACGAATTTCGTCCGGTGCTGCGGCGGGTTCGTCCCCGGGATCGGCACGTACTGTTCGTCGTAGAGGTCGGCGAGCGTGATCGCGCCGCGCGCCAGCGCGGCCTCGAGCGCCTCGGCGATGCGCCGCGCGGCGTCCTGCGCGGCCTCGATGTACGGCGTTTCGGCCGTGCGGATGCCGCAGTTCGAGAGCAGGTCGATCAGGTTCTCGGACACGCGCAGGAACGACTCGCTGCGTTCGAGCGCCTGGCCCAGCGCCGCGCCGGCGCGCGTCATCTCCTGTTGCGCGCCGCCCATCTCCGCATTCAGCTCGCCGCAGATGTCCCGGCTGCGCGCGGCGGCCTCGCTCATGCGCGCCACGCCCTGCTGCATCTCCAGCAGCGCGGCCTGGAAGCCGCTGGCGCGGTCGGCGGCGGCGCCGTCGTCGACGCGGATCTCGCGCGCCAGCGCACCGATGCGCTCGTCGAGATCGGCCACCGTCGATGCGATGGCCTTGGACGAGCTCTCGACCTGCCCCGCGAGATCCTTGACCGCATTCGCGACGACGCCGAAGCCGCGCCCCGCGTCGCCCGCGCGCTTGGCCTCGACCGAGGCATTGAAGGCGACCAGCCGCGTCTGCAGCGCGATGCCGGTGATCGAATCGGCGGCCGACGAGACCTGGCGCAGCGTGGCCAGGATCGCGCTCACGCCGGCGCCGACCTGCTCGACCGCGTTGCGCGCCCGCCCGACCGCGACCGCGCTGCCCTGCGAGGCGGCGCTGATCGCGTCCTGCGCCTGCGTGATGCGACCGACCTTGTGCGCCAGCGAGGCCAGCGTGCGCCCCTGCTGGGTCGAGACCTTGTGCGCGTCCTCCATCTGGCCGCGCACCTCGGCCGCCTCGCGCCCCATGTTCGATGACTGCGCGCCGATCGACTCGATGGCCGAGCGCAGGTAATGCGCGTCGTTCGACGGCTCGGCCGCCGCTGCGGCGACGACGACGACGGGGTCCTTGCGGAACAGCGACTTCAACATGCCAGGTCTCCGGGCTTGGCCGCAGCGGATCGCGGCACGCCAGGGATCCGGCGCATGCGTCGGGCCCTGCCAGACCTATCGGATTGTCGAACCAAGACTTTAGTCAGGGTCCACCCGGATTCCACGGTCGCGCTCCATGGCGGTCGCGCAGCGCCCGGCGCAGCGGGCCCACGTCGTGGCGCGGCGGCCGCACGCCCAGCGCGAGGAAACTCGGCACGCTGCCCGGGTCCAGGCCCCGGAGCTGCCGGTCGGCGGATCCGGCATGCCCGTCCCGGTTGCTCGTCCCGGTTGCTCGTCCCGGTTGCTCGTCCCAGTCGCTCGTCCGGACGTCCGCCTTCGCGTCGAGATGCCAGGTCGCGTGCAGCTCGAGGCGGTCCAGCGCCGCCGCCGCCGCAGGGCCCTCGGCGCCGAGCCTGCCGGGAACGGCGAGCCGGGACCCCTCGCGACGGCTCGACCCGGGCCTGCTCGAGGACGGCAGCCCGTGCCATGCCGACCGGACCGTCGACTCCGGCGCCTCGGGCATGGCCCTGACCCCGAACCTGCTCTGGCCGACGGTGGGCCACGGCAACGGCGCGATCGACGATGTCGCCGTCGTGCAGCACAAGCCCGTCGGCGCGCGGCCCGCAACCGGGGACCTGCGGGCCCCGCTTTGCGTTGCGGCCCGGGTCCGGCGGGATGTGAAATACGCCGCGCCGCGTCCAGGCACGCACCAGACTTTAGGACGAAAATCCGGCGGCAATGGTGGACAAACGCGATGGCACCGCACATGCCTGGCTGGCAAGGCTGCTCGCCGTCTGCGCCTGCCTGGGCGCCGTGGCCGCGGGCCGTGCCCAGCCGGCGCCGGCGGCGCCGCTGCACCTGCACATCGTCGGCGGCCTCGCCCACCTGATCCAGTACACGCATTTCGAGGAGCCGTTCTGGACGCGCGAGCTGCCGCGCCTGACGGGCGGCCGCGTGACGGCCGAGATCGTCCCCTTCGACGCCGCCGGGCTCGGCGGTCAGGAGATGCTGCGCCTGGTGCAGATCGGCGCCGTGCCCTTCGGCACCATGCTGCTGAGCGTGAGCTCGACCCAGGAACCGGAGCTCGCGGCGCCCGACCTCGCCGGCCTGAATCCCGACATCGCGTCGGCGCGGCGCAGCGTCGCCGCCTACCGCCCGCATCTGGAGCAGCTGCTGCACGAGCGCTACGGCATCCGCGTCCTCGCCGTCTATGTCTATCCGGCGCAGGAGCTGTTCTGCGCGCGCCCGATCACCGGCCTGGCCTCGCTCGCCGGGCTGCATGTGCGCGTCTCGTCGCCGACGCAGGCCGATTTCATGCTCGGCCTGGGCGCCATCCCGACGCGCACGGCCTTCGCCGACATCGTCGCCAACCTGCGCAACGGGAATGTCGATTGCGCCGTCACGGGCACGATGTCGGGCCATATCGTCGGCCTCGACCGCGCGACCCAGTACCTGCTGGACCTGCCCGTGAACTGGGGCATGGCGGTCTTCGTCGCCAACGAGGCGGCCTGGAGCGGCCTGCCCGACGACGTGCAGCGCCTGCTCGAGCGCGAAACCGGCAAGCTCGCCGACCGCATCTGGGCCGAGACCGAACGCGAGACGCGCGACGGCGTGGCCTGCGACATCGGCGCCGCCGCCTGCACCGACGCCGTGCGCGGCCACATGACCCTGGTGCGGCCCGGCGCCGCCGATGCCCGGCTGCGCCGGCGCATGCTGGTCGACCATGTGCTGCCGGCCTGGTTCAAGCGCTGCGGCCCCGCCTGCGCGGCGATCTGGCGCGGCACGCTGGCGCCGGTGGCCCAACTCGACCGTTGACGCCGCAGCCATGCTGTCGCGCCGCAATGTCTACGCGATCTGGTGCACCGCGGCGGCCTTCATCGCGGTGGCGCTGCTGGGCGCGGGGATGGCCGTGCTCGAGCAGCGCGCGCATGCGCTGGACAGCGCGCGCAGCGGCGCCGAACAGGTCGCCGGCGCGGCCGAGGCGGCGCTGAACCGCGCCCTCATCGGCGTCGACGCGCTGGTCATCGAACTGCCCTCGCTGCTGGCGCCGGCGCAGGCGGCCGACGGCACGCTGGACGCCGCGCTCGCGCGCCGCATCCTCGCCAGCGCCGCCGGCCCGAACCTGCTCATGCGCGACCTCGCGCTGATCGACGCCGACGGCCATGTGCTGGCCGCCGTGCGCAGCGCCGCGCCCGGCGCCGCGGCGCCGCTGGACCCGGCGTTCCGCCGCAGCGCGCTGGCGCATGTGCCGCCGTCGCTGCTGGTGAGCGAACCGGCGCTCGACGAGCGGAGCTCGGAACGCGTGCTCTACCTCGCGCGCGCCGTCACGCTGGGCGGCGGCCAGAGCCTGCTCGCGGTGGCCGAGTTGCCGCTGCCGCTGCTCGGCGCCGTGATGGCGCCGGCGGTCGAGGCCGGCCGCTACGAGGTCACGCTGGAGCGCGACGACGGCCTGCTGCTCGACAGCGTGCCGCAGATCGAGGCCTCGATCGGCCACCGCCTGGCGACCGC
>JAGWVB010000206.1 GCA_018971105.1 Burkholderiales bacterium | reverse complement strand
GGGATGTTGCCGCCGATCATCAGCACGACGCCGAACTCGCCCACCGTGTGCGCGAAGCCGAGCACGCCGGCCGTCGCCAGCGCCGGCCGCGCGAGCGGCAGCGCGACGCTGAACCAGCGGTCCCAGGGCCCGGCGCGCAGCGTCGCGGCGGCCTCGAGCAGGGCCTCAGGGATGGCCTCGAAGGCCAGCTGCAGCGGCTGCACGACGAAGGGCAGGCCGGCGACGACCGAGGCCACGACGAGCCCGCCGAAGGTGAAGGGCAGCCGGCCCAGGCCCAGCGCCTGCGTGAGCGCGCCCACCGGCCCCTGCGGGCCGAGCAGCAGCAGCAGGTAGAAGCCGATCACCGTCGGCGGCAGCACCAGCGGCAGCGTGACCAGCGCCGCCCACAGCGGCTTCAGGCGCGAGGGCGTGCGCGCCAGCCACCAGGCCAGCGGCGTGCCGAGCGCGAGCAGCGCGAGCGTGCTCGTCGCCGCCAGCAGCGCGGTGAGGCGGATCGCCGTCCAGTCGGCATCGCTCACGCGCCGACCGCCGTCAGTCGGCGTGGCCGTAGCCGTAGATCTCGAGCACGGTCTTGGTCGGCTCCTGGTGCAGCCACAGCATCAGCGCCTGCGCCGCGGCCTTGTCCTTGCCCGGCTGCAGCAGCACCGCGTCCTGGCGCAGCGGGGTGTAGAGCGCCTGCGGCACGGTCCACAAGGATCCGGTCATCGTCGTGCCCGGCACCAGCAGCTGCGACAGCGCGACGAAGCCGAGCTCGGCGTTGCCGCTGGCCGTGAACTGGTAGGCCTGGCCGATGCTCTCGGCGGTGACGATCTTGGGCTTGAGCCGGTCCAGCAGCCCGCGCGCGGCCAGCACCTGGAGCGCGGCGGCGCCATAGGGCGCGACCTTGGCATCCGCCAGCGCCAGATGGTCGAAGGCGCCGCCGGCGAGCACGGCGCCCTGTTGGTCGACGAAGCCCGGCTTGGCGCTGTACAGCGCGAGCTTGCCGATGGCGTAGGTGAACTGCGTGCCGGCCACGCCCAGGCCCTGCTTGACCAGCTTGCGCGGCGTCGCCTCGTCGGCGGAGAGCAGGATGTCGAACGGCGCGCCGGCGACGATCTGCGCGTACAGCGTGCCGGTGGCGCCGACGCTGATGCGCACCTGGTGGCCGGTGGCGGCGGTGAAGCCTTCGGCGATCTGGGCCATCGGTTTGGCGAAGTTGGCGGCGACGGCGATCTGCACCACGTCGGCGCGGGCGGCCAGGGGGCTCAGCAGGGTCAGCGTGGCGAGCAGCGGGGCGAGCAGCGGGGCGAGCAGGCGTGACATCTCGGTTTCCTGGGTCGGGCCCCGGCGGCGCCTGGGCATCGGTTATGTAGCAGTGTACACAACGCTTTCCACCCGGCATCCGGGACCGGCCGCGGGCGCCGCCTCAGGCGAGGGCGCGGCCGAGCATCCTTTCGAGCACGCGCAGCGGCGCGCGCGCCGGGTCGGCCTGCACCGCCATCTCGACCAGGAAGGTCTGCTCGAGCATGTACTGGCCGCGCATCGCCGCATGCGAGGCGAGGTCGGTGTAGACGAGCCAGGTGCCGCCGGGCGGGAACTCGTGCACGATCTGGTCGCAGCTGGTCTGGTAGGCGGGGTCGGCCTTCATGCGGTCGTGCAGCCGGCCCATGTAATGGTCGTAGGGCGAGCGCGGCTGCTTCGTGACCCGCAGCCGGTGCAGCAGGGCGGCGCTGCCCGGCCAGGGTGCGCGGATGGCGGGCAGGAAGCGGCGCGCGACGTCCTCGAAGGGTTCGCCCAGGCGCCAGCGCCGCGTCCCGTCCTGCGGATGGACGTTGGAGAAGACGCGCAGGATGCGCCGGCCGCCGGTGGGCGACGAGGGAAAGGCGTCGACATGCAGCCGCGTGTCGTCCTTGCGCCACGACGTGCGCCGGCCCTCGATCTCGCAGGGGCGGAAACTGGTGCGGCCCCAGTGCAGCCCGGCGCCGTAGCGCGGCAGCAGCGCCTGCACGATGCGGCCCGCGGCATCGGCGTAGCGCTGCATCATCGTCTGCAGCAGTTCGCGCGCGGCGGCGTCGGCGCTGGTGCCGCGCAGCAGGTGGCGGCGCGGGTCGAGGCTGATGTTCTTCGCCTGCGCGCCCAGCGCGGGGTCGAACAGCACCGACTCGCGCGGCTCGAATCCGAATGCCAGCGCCGGCATCCAGACGACGCGGCCCGATTCGAGGGCCTCGATCGCCAGGGCCTGGTCGGCAGGGGCGGGCGCCGCGTCCCAGCGGTCGATCGGTAGCGTGACGAGGCGGTCCATCGCGGCGTTCCTGCACAGGGGCCGAAGTTGCAACAGCGCGACATGGTAGCGGGATGTCGCGCGGCCGGCCGACCTAAAATGGCTGCGCCTGGAGCCCCGTGCTCCGCGGTCCACGCTCCCCCAGGTGGTCGAGCCGGCCCGCGCAGGGGCGGTTCGCATGCCTTACTTCAAGATCCTCGTCGTCGCCGTCTTCGCGCTCAGCACGGCCTATGTGCATTACCGGGGCCGTGTGCGGCTCGGGTTCTGGCGCCAGCTGACCGATCACTCGACCTTCATGGCGCCGCTCAACTGCTTCGTCTACCTGTTCTCGAAGGTGCCGGCGCGGCCGTATCTGGAGGTATCCGATTTCCCCGAACTGCGGCCGCTGGCGCAGCACTGGCAGCGCATCCGCGCCGAGGCGCTGGCGCTGTCCGAGCAGGGCGCGATCAAGGCCTCGGAGCGCTACGACGACGCCGGCTTCAACTCCTTCTTCAAGACCGGCTGGACGCGCTTCTACCTGAGCTGGTACGGCGCGCCGCATCCCTCGGCGCGCGCACTCTGCCCCTACACGACGGGCCTGCTGGCGTCGATCCCGAGCGTCAAGGCGGCGATGTTCGCCGCGCTGCCGCCGGGCGGCCGGCTCGTCACGCATCGCGATCCCTATGCCGGTTCGGTGCGCTACCACCTCGGCCTCGTGACGCCGCCGGGTGACGATTGCTATATCGAGGTCGACGGCCAGCGCCATGTCTGGCGCGACGGCGAGCCGGTGATGTTCGACGAGACCTTCCTGCATCACGCCGAGAACCGCGGTCCGAGCAACCGCATCGTGCTGTTCTGCGATGTCGAGCGCCCGCTCGCCACCGGCTTCGCGCGCGCGGTCAACCGCGCCGTCGCGCGCTTCGTCGTCGGCGCCGCGGCCTCGCCGAACCGTGCGGGCGACCGCACCGGCGGCATCAACCGCGCCTTTGCCTATGTCCAGGTGGTACGCCTGTGGGGCAAGAAGATCAAGGCGCGCAACCGCACGCTTTATTACGCATTGAAATGGCTGCTCTTCGGCGGCCTGCTGGCGCTGTGGCTGACGAGCTGAACCCGCCCATCGCGGGCCACCCGGGCGCGCCGCCCGCCGCGCCGGCCTGGACCTGGCTGCTGCGGCCGCTGGGCGCGCTGCCGTTCGGCGCCGTCACGGCGCTGGGCTGGCTGCTCGGGCGCCTGCTCGCGCGGCTGCCGACGCAGCGGCGGCGCATCGGGCGCATCAACCTCGAGCTGTGCTTTCCCGAACTCGGGCGCGACGAGCGCGAGGCGCTGCTGCGCGACCATTTCGTCGCGCTGGCGCAGATGCTGCTGGAATACGGCTATTGCTGGTACGCGCCGCGCGAGCGCGTTGCCGCGCTCGTGCGCATCGAGGGCATCGAGCACCTGCGCGCGCTCGACGGCCGGGCCGCGATCCTGGCGATGCCGCATTTCACCGGGCTCGACCTCGCGGGGCTGCGCATCTCGATGGAGCGCGCCATCGTCAGCTTCTATGCGCGCCAGAAGGACCCGGCGCTGGACGCCCATTTCCGCCAGCAGCGGCTGCGCCTGGGCACGGGCCAGGTCTGGCCGCGCCAGGCGGGCGTGCGGCCGGTGCTCAAGGCGATGCGCCAGGGCCTGGCGCTGTACCACCTGCCGGACCAGGACCATGGCCTGCGCGACGCCGTGTTCGTCGATTTCTTCGGCGTCCCGGCGGCGACGCTGACGGCACCGGCGCGCATTGCCGCCGTCACCGGCGCGCGGCTGCTGCCCTGCTATCCGCGGCGCGAGCGCGACGGCTACACCCTCGTCATCGAGCCGCCGCTCGACGGTTTTCCGGGTGCCGATCCGGTCGCCGACACGCAGCGCCTGAACCAGGTCATCGAGCGCCAGGTGCGCACCCAGCCGCAGCAGTATTTCTGGCTCCACAAGCGCTTCAAGACGCGGCCGCCGGGCCAGCACGGCTTCTACTGAACGGCGCCGATCAGCCGGCGGCGGGCGGCTCGTCGTCGTGCGCCGACTTGTCGGCGAGCGCCTGGCGCGCCAGTTCCTCCTCGCTCAGTTCGGGCGCCGCTTGCAGCGCGGCGAGTTCCTCGATCATCTCGCTCGATGCCGGCACGTTGCCCAGCAGCACGTCCTCGAAATTGGCGTGCGCGGTGCGGCGCTCCTCGTGGTCGACCGGCGACGGGTGGGCGTGCGCGACCAGCGGTTCGAGCGCCGGCAGCTTGGCGACCGCGAGTTCGATCTGTTCATCGAAGAGCTTGGCGATCTCGCCTTCGGGTGGGGTGTTGCTCATCGCTGGCCTCCGGCTGCGGTTGGGTCAGGCCCGATATTCCCCCGAAAGCGCCGCCGGCGCCAGTGACGCCGCGCAAAGTCCGGCGTCGCGGCGCGCCCGCGCGTGCCGGCCCGGGGCGCTCAGCGGCGCCGGTATTCGACGAAGTCGAAGCGCAGCCCCTGCGCGTTGCGCTGGGACAGGCGCGCGGTCTCGATGAAGTCGCTGCGCTGCCAGGCCGGGAACCAGGCGTCGGCCTCGTAATCGGCATCGACCTCGGTCAGCAGCAGGCGATCGGCGCGCGGCAGCGCCAGCGCGTAGAGCCGGGCGCCGCCGATGACGTACAGGCGCGGCGCGTCGGCGGCGAGCGCGATCGCGGCGTCGAGCCCCGGCGCGACCTCGGCGCCGTCGGCGCTGAAATCCGGATTCGCGCTGACGACGATGTTGCGCCGCCCCGGCAGCGGCCTGAAGCGCGGCGGCAGGCTGTCCCAGGTCCTGCGTCCCATCACGACCGGCGCGCCCAGCGTCGTGGCGCGGAATCGGGCCATGTCGGCCGGGTCGCGGAACAGCAGCTCGTTGCCGCGCCCGATCGCGCCGTTGCGGGCGACGGCGGCGATGACGACGATCTCGACCATCAGACCGCCACCGGCGCCTTGATCGCCGGATGCGGGTCGTAGCCCTCGACGGCGAAATCCTCGTACGCGTAATCGAAGATCGAGTCCGGGCGGCGCCGGATCACGAGCGTCGGGTAGGGGCGCGGAACGCGCGCGAGCTGCGTCTCGACCTGCTCGCGGTGATTGTCGTAGAGGTGGCAGTCGCCGCCGGTCCAGATGAAGTCGCCCGGCTCGAGGTCGCATTGCTGCGCCAGCATGTGCGTGAGCAGCGCATAGCTGGCGATGTTGAACGGCACGCCGAGGAAGATGTCGGCGCTGCGCTGGTAGAGCTGGCAGCTCAGCCGCCCTTCAGCGACGTAGAACTGGAACAAGGCGTGGCAGGGCATGAGCGCCATCTTCGACAGCTCGGCGACGTTCCAGGCGCTGACGACGATGCGGCGCGAATCGGGGTTCGTCTTCAACTGGCGCACGACCTCGGCGATCTGGTCGATGTGGCCGCCGTCGGGCGTCGGCCAGCTGCGCCACTGCACGCCGTAGACGGGGCCGAGGTCGCCGTCCGGCGCCGCCCATTCGTCCCAGATCGTGACGCCGCGCTGCTGCAGCCAGCGCGCGTTGCCCTCGCCGCGCAGGAACCACAGCAGCTCGAGCACGATGCTCTTGAGATGCACTTTCTTCGTCGTCACGAGCGGGAAGCCCTCGGCGAGGTCGAAGCGCATCTGGTGCCCGAACAGGCTGCGCGTGCCGGTGCCGGTGCGGTCGGACTTGGCCACGCCGCGGGTCGCGACCAGGCGCATCAAGTCCTCGTATTGCGAGCGTATCGGTCGGTCGGTCTGCGCGGTCATGGGCGATCATTCCGGCGTCGCGGGATGCAGATCGAACTGCATCGCCGCCAGCCGCGCATAGAGGCCGCCGCGCGCCACCAGCTCGGCATGGGTGCCGCTGTCGACGATGCGGCCCTCGTCCATCACGACGATGCGGTCGGCCTTGAGCACGGTCGCCAGGCGGTGCGCGATGACGAGCGTCGTGCGATGCTGCATCGCCGCCTCGAGGGCGGCCTGGACGACGCGCTCGCTCTCGGCGTCGAGCGCGCTCGTCGCCTCGTCGAGCAGCAGCAGCGGCGGGTTCTTGAGGATCGCGCGCGCGATGCTGATGCGCTGGCGCTGCCCGCCCGACAGGCGCACGCCGCGCTCGCCCAGATAGGTCGCGTAGCCCTCGGGCAGGGCGCTGAGGAACTCGTGCGCATAGGCCGCCTTCGCCGCCGCGACGACCTCGGCGTCGCTGGCCTCGGGGCGGCCGTAGCGGATGTTCTCGAGCGCGCTGGTCGAGAACACCGTGCTGTCCTGCGGCACGATGCCGATGCGCTGGCGCAGCGCCAGCAGCGAGACCTCGGCGAGCGGCACGCCGTCGATCAGGATGCGGCCGCCCTGGGCGTCGTAGAAGCGCAGCAGCAGCTGCAGCACCGTGCTCTTGCCGGCGCCGCTGGGGCCGACCAGGGCCACCGTCTCGCCCGGCCGCACGGTCAGCGTGTAGTCCTGCAGCGCCGGCTGCTGCGGCCGCGACGGGTAATGGAAATGCACGCCCTCGAAGGCCAGCGCCGATCCGCCCGCCACCGGCGGCAGCTGGCGCGGCGAGGCCGGATCGACGACCGGCGAGCGCGCCGCCAGCAGCTCCATCAGCCGTTCGGTCGCGCCGGCGGCGCGCAGCAGGTCGCCGTAGACCTCGGAGAGCACCGCCACCGCGCCGACGAAGATGATCACCAGCACCACCGTCTGGCCGAGGTGGCCGGCGCTGATGCGCCCGGCGAGCACGGCCTCGGTGCCCTGGTACAGGCCCCAGAGCAGGGCGCCGAAGGTGGCGGTGATGATGAAGGCGACGAGGAAGGCGCGCACGACGGTGCGCTTGCGCGCGGTCTCGAAGGCGGCCTCGGTGCTGCGGTCGAAGCGCTCGGCCTCGCGCCGCTCCTGGACATAGCTCTGCACGACCGGGATCTCGGTCAGCACCTCGGCGGCGATGGCGCTCGAGTCGGCGACCCGGTCCTGGCTCGCGCGGCTGAGCTTGCGCACGCGGCGGCCGAAGTACAGGCTGGGCACGACGACGAGCACGAGGATGCCCAGCACCTGCGTCATGACCCAGGGGTTGGTGAAGACCAGCACGGCGAGCGCGCCGATGCCCATCACGACGTTGCGCAGCCCCATGCTCAGCGACGAGCCGACGACGGTCTGCACCAGCGTCGTGTCGGTGGTCAGCCGGCTCAGCACCTCGCCGGTCTGGGTCGACTCGAAGAATTCGGGGCTCTGCCGCAGCACATGGGCGTAGACGGCGTTGCGCAGGTCGGCCGTGATGCGCTCGCCGAGCCAGCTCACGGTGTAGAAGCGCGCGGCCGAGAACATCCCGAGCGCGGCGGCGACGCCGAACAGCTCGAGGAAATGGCCGCGCATCTGCAGCGCGCGCTGTGCCGGGTCGGCGGCGACCAGTCCCTGGTCGATGAGCGTCTTCAGCGCGGCCGGAAAGGCGAGCGTGCTCAGCGCCGCCATCACGAGGAAGAATCCGGCGAGCGCGACGCGGCCGCGGTACGGCCGCACATAGGGCAGCAGTCCCGAGAGGGCGCGCGGCGACGCCGCGGCCGGGCGTTGGGGCTTTTCGGGTTTGGGCATGGGGCCGAAGTCTATGCGGAGGCACCGGACTGCACTCCGGCCGTGAGAAAAGGTGTCGACCCCGTGATTGCAGGGCGCTGCAGAGGCCGCCGTTTGTGGTCGAATAGGCGCTGTCGCCGCGCGCCCCCATGACACCGACTTCAACGCCCCACGCCAGCCGGCACTCGGATGCGCCGCCGCCGGCCGCGCGCGGCTGGCCGCTGGCCGGGGTGGGCCTGCTGCTCGGCCTGGGCGCCATGCTGCTGG
>JAGWVB010000205.1 GCA_018971105.1 Burkholderiales bacterium | reverse complement strand
CGGCTCGGCCAGCGGCGGGGCGGGTGCCCCGCGCGGCGCCGCCGCCATGCCGCCCAGGGCCGCGCCGTCGTGCTGCGCCAGCAGCATCGGCGTATCGACCGGCAGCGGCCGGGGCTGGGTCTCGAACAGCAGCGGGAAACCGACGATGCCGATCAGCAGCAGCACGAGCGCGCCGAAGAGCCGCCGCCGCGCGCGTGTCCGCGCCGCCTCGAGCACCGCGGCATCGCCGGCCGGTGCCGGCGCGTCGCTGTCGGACCTGGAACGCGAGAACGGGTTGCGCATGCAGCGTGCGGATCAGCCGGCGGGCTTCGGGCCGTGCAGCCGGCCCGACTTCAGCACGCCGCCGACGGTGTAGAAGGAACCGAAGGCGACGATTCTATCGGCCGCCTCGGCCCGGCCCTGGGCCGCCTGCAGCGCGCTGGCCGGATCGGGATAGGCCTCGACCGTGACGGCGCGTGTCCCGGCCGCCGCGCGCAGCCGCGGCGCGAGGTCGGCGGCACGCGCCGCGCGCGGCGTCGGCAGGTCGCAGCAGTACCAGGCATCGACGAGCGGCGCGATGCGTTCGAGCAGCGCCGGGATGTCCTTGTCGGCCATCACGCCGAACACCGCATGGGTGCGCGGGAAATAGCCCTGGGCATCGAGATTCGCGGCCAGCGCGGCGACCGCCTGCGCGTTGTGCGCGACGTCGAGCACGAGCACCGGCTGCCCCGGCACGACCTGGAAGCGCCCCGGCAGGTCGACGAGCGCGAGCCCGGTGCGCACGGCCTGGGCGTTGATCGGCAGGCGCTCGCGCAGCGCGATCAGCGCCGCGATCGCGGCCGAGGCGTTGAAGAGCTGGTTCGCGCCGCGCAGCGCCGGGTAGGACATGCCGTGGTAGCGGCGGCCGCGCCCGCTCCAGCCCCATTGCTGGCGGTCGCCCTGGTAGTTGAAGTCGCGCCCGATGAGCCAGAGGTCGGCACCGATGGCCTCGGCATGGGCGAGCAGGCTGCGCGGCGGCTGCGGGTCGCCGACGATGGCCGGCTTGCCAGGACGCATGATCTGCGCCTTCTCGGCGGCGATCGCTTCGCGGTCCGGGCCGAGGTATTCCATGTGGTCGAGCGCGATGCCGGTGATGACGGCGCAATCGGTGTCGAAGGCGTTGACCGAGTCGTAGCGCCCGCCCAGCCCGACTTCGAGGATCACGAGGTCGAGTGCGGCCATCGAGAGCAGCCGCGCGATCGCCAGCGTGCTGAATTCGAACTGCGTCAGCGTGATCTCGCGCCGCGCCGCCTCGACGGCGGCGAAATGCGGCACCAGCTCATGCGCCGCGACCGCGGCGCCGCCGACGCGGCAGCGCTCCTCGAAATGCACGAGTTCGGGCTTCTGGTACAGGCCGACGCGGTAGCCGGCGTGGCGCGCGATCGATTCGATCATCGCGCAGGTCGAGCCCTTGCCGTTGGTGCCGGCGACGGTGATCACCGGCACCTCGAAATGCAGGCCGAGGCGGCGCGCGACCTCGACCGTGCGCTCGAGCGACAGGTCCATCGTGGCGGGGTGCAGGCGCGCGCAATGCGCGAGCCAGTCGGCGAGCGTGGTCGGTTCGTTCATGGGGTCTGCCGGTGGGCCCGGCTGCGGCCGCTCAGGCCACCGCGTCGGCGCTCTGGCGCTGCAGGATGGCCAGCATGTGGGCGATGCGCGCGCGCAGCTGGCGGCGGTCGCAGATCATGTCGAGCGCGCCGGTGCCGAGCAGGAATTCGCTGCGCTGGAAGCCCTCGGGCAGCTTCTCGCGCACGGTGTTCTCGATCACGCGCGGGCCGGCGAAGCCGATCAGCGCCCTGGGCTCGGCGATCACGACATCGCCGACGAAGGCGAAACTGGCCGAGACGCCGCCCATCGTCGGGTCGGTGAGCACGCTGATGTAGGGCAGGCACGCCTTCGACAGCCTGGTCAGCGCGGCATTCGTCTTCGCCATCTGCAGCAGGCTCAGCAGGCCTTCCTGCATGCGCGCGCCGCCGGTGGCGGTGAAGCTGACGAAGGGTACCTTCTGCTCGATCGCGGCCTCGACGCCGCGCACGAAGCGCTCGCCGACGACCGAGCCCATCGAGCCGCCCATGAACTCGAACTCGAAGCAGGCGGCGACCAGCGGCACCGCCATCACCGCGCCGCCGACGACGACCAGCGCGTCGGTCTCGCCGGTGGCCTCGAGCGCGGCCTTCAGCCGCTGCGGGTACTTCTTGCTGTCCTTGAACTTCAGCGCGTCGATCGGCATCACTTCCTGGCCGATCTCCCAGCGCCCCTCGGGATCGAGGAAGGCGTCGAGGCGCGCGCGCGCGCCGATGCGGTGGTGGTGATCGCACTTGGGGCAGACGTTGAGATTCTGCTCGAGGTCGGTCTTGTAGAGCACCGTCTCGCAGGCCGGGCACTTGATCCAAAGGCCTTCGGGCACGGCGCGGCGCTCGGCCGGGTCGGTCGGCTGGATCTTGGGCGGCAGCAGTTTCTCGAGCCAACTCATGGATGTCACCTGTCCAAAGCGTTGCGGATCTCGGCCATGAACGACCGAGCCGCGGGGGCCGCATTGTCGCGCGTCTGGGTTTCCAGGATCTGGATCAACCGCGAGCCGATCACGACCGCGTCGGCGACGGCGGCGACGGCGCGCGCCGTGGCGGCGTCGCGGATGCCGAAGCCCACCCCCACCGGCACGCTGACATGGGCGCGGATGCGCGGCAGCGCCTCGGCCACCGCCGAGGTGTCGAGGTGGCCGGCCCCGGTCACGCCCTTGAGCGAGACATAGTAGACATAGCCGCTGGCGATGCGACCGACCTGCTGCATGCGCGCCGCCGTGGAAGTGGGCGCCAACAAGAAGATGAGATCGAGGCCGACCGCCGCGAGATCGGCGGCGAAGGCCTCGCATTCCTCCGGCGGGTAGTCGACGACGAGCAGGCCGTCGACGCCGGCCGCGGCGGCGGCGCGGATGAAGCTGCGCTCGCCGTGGCGCTGGTCGTAGCGCTCGATCGGGTTCGCGTAGCCCATCAGCACGACCGGCGTGCGCTCGTCGCTGCGGCGGAACTCGCGCACCATCTCGAGCACCTGGGCCGATCCGATGCCGCGCGCCAGCGCACGCTCGCTCGCCTTCTGGATCACCGGGCCGTCGGCCATCGGGTCGCTGAAGGGGACGCCGAGTTCGATGATGTCGGCGCCGCCGGCGGCCAGCGCCCGCATGATGTCGGGCGTCCCATCGGCATGGGGATCACCGGCGGTGATGTAGGGGATCAGCGCCTTGCGGCCCTGCGCCTCGAGCGCGGCGAGCGTGGCCTGGATGCGGCTCATGCCGTACCACCCTTGACGATCTGCCCGCGGCACGAGGGCCGGCAATAGAACTCGGCGCCGCTGAGATCGGCGACGGTGCCGATGTCCTTGTCGCCGCGCCCCGAGAGGTTGACGAGCAGGTGCTGGTCGGGCCGCATCGTCGCCGCCAGCTTCATCGCGTGGGCCATGGCATGGCTCGATTCGAGCGCCGGGATGATGCCCTCGGTGCGGCACAGGCGGTGGAAGGCCGCGAGCGCCTCGTCGTCGGTGACGGCGACGTACTCGGCGCGGCCGATGTCGTGGAGATAGGCATGTTCGGGTCCGACGCCGGGGTAGTCGAGTCCGGCCGAGATCGAATGCGTCTCGGTGATCTGGCCGTTCTCGTCCTGCAGCAGGTAGGTGCGGTTGCCGTGCAGCACGCCCGGCGTGCCGGCCGAGATCGACGCCGCGTGCTTGCCGCTGGCCAGCCCCTGCCCCGCGGCCTCGACGCCGATGAGCCGCGTCTCCTCGTGCGGGATATAGGGGTAGAACAGCCCCATCGCGTTGCTGCCGCCGCCGACGCAGGCGATCACGGCGTCGGGCTGGCGCCCGATCTGCTCCGGCATCTGGACGCGGCATTCATCGCCGATGACGCGCTGGAAGTCGCGCACCATCGCAGGATAGGGATGCGGACCGGCGACGGTGCCGATGATGTAGAAGGTGCTCTCGACGTTCGTGACCCAGTCGCGCAGCGCCTCGTTGAGCGCGTCCTTGAGCGTCTTGCTGCCCGAATCGACCGGCACCACGCGCGCGCCCAGCAGGTGCATGCGGTAGACGTTCGGGCTCTGGCGCAGCACGTCCTGGCTGCCCATGTAGACGACGCATTCGATGCCGTAGCGGGCGCAGATCGTCGCCGTCGCCACGCCATGCTGGCCGGCGCCGGTCTCGGCGATGACGCGCTGCTTGCCCATGCGCCGCGCCAGCAGCGCCTGCCCTATCGTGTTGTTGATCTTGTGCGCGCCGGTGTGGTTGAGGTCCTCGCGCTTGAGGTGGATCTGGGCGCCGCCGATCTCGCGGCTCAGCCGCGCGGCGTGGTAGACCGGACTCGGCCGGCCGACGAAATGCTTGAGCTCGCTGCGGAATTCCGCGACGAACTCGGGATCGTCGCGGTATTTGGCATAGGCGGCCTGGAGCTCGTCCAGGGCGTGGATCAGGGTTTCGGCGACGAAGGTGCCGCCGTAGATCCCGAAATGCCCGCGGGCATCGGGTTGCTGGTATTCGAACATGTCGTTGGGTTCTCGCTTCAGGCGTACAGGCGGGCGTCGGCTTCGCGCACCGCCAGGCAGAACCGGCGCATCAGCGGGCCGCTCTTGACGCCCTTGCTGATTTCCACGCCGGAGCTCACGTCAACGGCCCAGGGCCGCAACGCCAGCACGCCATCGATCACATTGGCAGGACTCAACCCACCAGACAAAACGACCGGAAGCGGCACGTCGGGGGGTATCAGTGACCAATCGAAGACCTTCCCGCCACCGCCGTAGGCCTCGACATGAGCGTCGAGCAGCAGGGCTTGTGCACCGTGGAAACGAGCTGCGAAGTCTAGCAAATCGAAGCCCGGCGCGATGCGCGCGGCGCGGATCCAGGGGCGGGCGGCGGCGGCGCAGACCTCGGGCGTCTCGTCGCCGTGGAACTGCAGCAGCGCCTGCGGCAGCACCTCTGCGGCGCGGTGCAGCTCGTGCGGGCTGGCGTTGACGAACAGCAGCACCGGGGTGACGAAGGGCGGCAGGCGCGCGGCGAGAGCGGCCGCACGCGCGAGATCGACATGGCGCGGGCTCTTCGCGTAGAGGACGAAGCCGAGCGCATCGGCACCGGCCTCGATCGCGGCGTCGACATCGGCCTCGCGCGTGAGGCCGCAGATCTTGATGCGGGTGCGGTGCATGGGAAGCGGGTCGGGGCGCCAGTTCAGGGCAACCAGTCCATCGCCGGCGTGTGCGGCGGAATGGCCCAGCGCGCATCGTAGTACGGGCCGACGAAGTACAGCCCGTCGGGCGCGAAGGTCGGCGCCGCGGCGTCGCGGTCGCGCGCGGCCAGCACCTCGGCGGCCCAGCCCGGCTCGCGGCGCCCGCTGCCGACGGCGATCAGGCAGCCCATCAGATTGCGCACCATGTGGTGCAGGAAGGCACTGGCGTCGAAGTCGAAGCACCAGTAGGCACCGCGGCGCTCGATCGCGATGGCGCGCAATGTCTTGACCGGCGTCGGCGACTGGCAGTCGGCGCTGCGGAACGAGCTGAAATCATGCTCGCCGATCCAATGCGCCGCGGCCGCGCGCATCGCCTCGCCATCCAGCGGCCTGAAGACCCAGCCCGCAAGCCCGTCCTCGAGCGCAGGTCGCACGGGTGATTCGAGCACCAGATAGCGGTAGCGCCGGCCGCGCGCGCTGTTGCGGGCGTGAAAGCCGCCGTCGACGCCCCGGCACCATTGGACGGCGATGTCGCGCGGAAGGTAGCGATTCGTGCCGCG
Organism: Burkholderiales bacterium; assembly: GCA_018971105.1. Classification (GTDB taxonomy): domain Bacteria; phylum Pseudomonadota; class Gammaproteobacteria; order Burkholderiales; family Burkholderiaceae_C; genus Rubrivivax. The sequence goes on along the minus strand of JAGWVB010000205.1, from coordinate 2,275 downwards.
CACCCAGGAGTAGGCATCGCGCTCGATGGCGGTGTCGAAATGCACGACCTGGTTCAGCCCATGCACACCGGCATCGGTGCGCCCGGCGCAAACCGTCACGATAGGCGCCGCGGCAAAGGTCGACAGCGCACCTTCGAGCGCGTCCTGCACCGTGCGCCCATCGGGCTGCGACTGCCAGCCGTGATACGCCTGCCCCCGATAAGTCACCCCAAGTGCCAGGCGCCCCGGCGCATCGTCAAGCGACCGCCGCGGAACCGGCTCCGCCGGGCCGCCAGCGGTGCCCCCCGGGGGGGGAGGCGCCGCAGGCGCTCCGGGGGGGGGCGTTCTACGCAAGCTTGTCCAGCATGCCCTGAGCCTTGGACTTGAGTGCGCCGTCGGCCTTGGCGATGACCTCCTCGAGCAGGTCGCGCGCGCCCTCGAGGTCGCCGATCTGGCGGAACTCCTCGGCCAGATCGATCTTGCGCGCCAGCGGTGCATGGTCGGCGGGTTCGGGCTCGGACGTCAGCGGCTCGCCGCCGATCGAGAAGTCGCCGAAGTCGACCTTGTCCTGCTCCGGCTCGGGACGCTTCATCGCCACCGTCGGCGCATCGACGGGCATGTTCAACGATTCCAGGTCGAAGTCCAGCCCCGGGTCGGCGGCCGGGGCGGCGGCGAACGGCGGCGGCGGCAAGGTCTTGTCGAAGTCGACCGGCTCCAGCGGCAGGTCCAGATTCGATTCCGGCGGCGGCAGCGCATCGGTGGTGAAAGGCTGCGTGACCTCGCCCGCGGCGAGCTTGGCCGTCGTCGGTACCGCAGCGGCGGCCGGCAGATCGAGTTCGAGATCCAGTCCGTGATCGAGCGTCGCGTCGGCCGCCGGTTCGAACATCGGCTTGGGCGGCGGTGCGGTGTAGGGCTGCGTCGGCGCGCCGAGCGCGTCGGGCACGACCTGGCCACCGGCGCCATGCACGGCCGAGGGCTGTCCGCCCGGGCGATAAAGCGGATTCTCCGGGTCTATCGTCAGCCCCAGGGCCTGCGCCTTGGACCATTCCTCGCCCTCGCCGTGGGTCAGGTTGTGGAGTTGCGTCGCGAGCAGCTCGTAGGCCTTGGCGTCACGGCGCTTGGCGTAGACCTCGAGCAGCTTGCTGCGGATCGCCAGCCGTTCAGGCGTGGCGCGCATCGCTTCCTTGAGGATCTCCTCGGCTTGCAGGTCGCGGCCGTAGGCGAGATAGACATCGGCCTCGGCCACCGGGTCGACATCGCCGATGGCGTCCAGCTGCGACAGCGAATAGCTCATCGACGACGAATTGCTGCTGCTGCCGGCCTCGCGCGTGTCGATGCGCTGGCCGCCGCTGGCGCCGAAGAACGAATCGGGCTGGAGCCGGCTTTCCAGGAAAGAGGTCTCGCCCACCGGCTTGCGCGCACGGCCGCGCAGCTTGTAGATGCCGAAGGCGCCGAGCAGCACCGCCAGCACGCCCAGGCCCGGCAGCAGGAGCGAGTTCTCCATCAGGCTGTCGAGGAAGCCGGGTTCCTCGGCCGCCGGCGGGGGCGGCGCGAACTTGGGTTTGGCGGGCGCCGAGGCGGCCAGCGGGGCCGAGGGCTTGGGCGCCGGGCCCGGCACCGCGACCAGGGTCGACGGCGTCGCCGATGCCGCGGCCAGCGGGGCCGGAGCGAGCGCCGGCGCGGCGGGCGTGGTCGAGGCCGCCACCACGGCCGGCGCGGTCGCGCCCTGGAGCCGCTTGAGTTCCTCGACGTTGCGGTTGAGTTCGGCGAGCCGGGCCTTCTCGTCCTGCTTCTGCGTTTCCTTCGACACCCGCGCCTCGGGCGACGAGGCCTTGACGCCACCCTGGGTGAGGGTGAGGCGGTCGGGCGTCGGCGCGGCCTCGGCCTTGCGGTCGGCGACCTGGGCCTGGACCTGGCCGCGCCCCTGGCGCGCCGGTGCGTTGTCGGCCGCCAGCGGCGCGCCTGCGGCCAGGCGCTGGCGGTAGGCGGCGAAATCGGCCGCCTGGGCGACGATGATCGAATGCGCCTGGGGCGTCGAGACCTTGCTCGCCTGCTCGGCGCTGGGCACGGTCAGCAGCACGCCGGCCTTGAGCCGGTTCATGTTGTCGCCCGAGAACGCCTGCGGATTGCCACGGAACAGCGACACCAGCATCTGGTCGAGCGAGATCCCGGGCTGTTGCGTGCGATTGGCGATGCGGCTGAGCGAATCGCCGCTGCGCACCCGGACTTCGTTTGCCGGCGCCGCGGCAACGACGGGCGCATGGTTGTGCCGGGGCAGGCCGCTGCGGCGCTGCGG
>JAGWVB010000204.1 GCA_018971105.1 Burkholderiales bacterium | reverse complement strand
CGCTGTGGGCGGAACGGTATTGTCCGGCAGCACGGCGCGGCTTGCAGCGCGCGCCGGCCGATGCCGCCGGCGACCGGCCTCGCGGCTGGTCGGGCAGCGGCCCTATTTCTCCATCGGCAGGTTGGCCTCGCGCCAGGCGGCGTTGCCGCCCGCCACCGCCACCGCCTGCGCGTAGCCGGCCTTGCGCAGCTGCGCCGCAGCCCGGTTGGCGCGCGCGCCGCTGGCGCACAGCAGCACCAGCGGCAGCGCCTTGTTCGTCGGCAGGCCCCTGGCACCCTCGAGCTGCGACAGCGGCAGGTTGCGCGACCCGGCGGCATGGCCGGCGGCGTACTCGGCGGCCTCGCAGACATCGATCAGCACGCCCTTCTCGCGGTTGATCAGCCGCACCGCCTCGCTCGTGCTGACGAAGCCGCCGCCGCTGCCGCCCTTGACCAGCGGCCAGGCGAGCAGGCCGCCCGACACCAGCGCCGTCAGCACCAGGACCCAGTTGTAGTTCTCGAGGAGGAAGGACATGAGATCCCGCTGCGCGACGGCGCACAAAACCGCGAATTATAGAATCCGGCTCCATGCACAAGCTCGTCCTCATCCGTCACGGCGAATCGTCGTGGAATCTCGAGAACCGTTTCACGGGCTGGACCGACGTGCCGCTGACGCCCACCGGCGTCGAGCAGGCGCGCGCCGCCGGCCGGCTGCTCAAGGCCGCGGGCTACGACTTCGACGTCGCCTACACCTCGGTGCTGCAACGCGCCGTCTGGACCCTGTGGCACACGCTCGACCAGCTCGAGCGCACCTGGCTGCCGGTGCTGCACGACTGGCGCCTGAACGAGCGCCATTACGGCGCGCTGCAGGGCCTGAACAAGGCCGACATGGCGCGCGCATACGGCGCCGAGCAGGTGCTGATCTGGCGCCGCAGCTACGACACGCGGCCGCCCGCGCTCGAGCCCGGCGACCCGCGCGGCCAGCGCGGCGACCTGCGCTACGCGCATCTCGATCCTTCGCAGATCCCGCTCACCGAATGCCTGCAGGACACGGTGGCGCGCGTGCTGCCGTGCTGGAACGAGCGCATCGCGCCGGCGATCCGCAGCGGCCAGCGCATCGTCATCGCCGCGCATGGCAACAGCATCCGCGCGCTCGTCAAGTACCTCGACGGCATCGGCGACGCCGAGATCGTCGGCGTCAACATCCCCAACGGCATCCCGCTCGTCTACGAACTCGATGCCGCGCTGCGGCCGACGCGCAGCTACTACCTCGGCGATGCCGACGCGGCCGCGCAGGCCGCGGCGGCGGTGGGGGCCCAGGGCAAGGCCTGAGCCCGCGGCGGCGCGCCCCTACTTGGCGGGCCCGAGCGCGAGGATCCAGTCGACGAGCCTGCGCGCGTCGGCGGCATGGATGGCGACGGCGTTGGGCGGCATCGCCAGTCCGCTCACCTTGCCCTTCCAGTGGCTGGCGTAGGGGTTGGAGCCCGTCATCACCGTGCGCGTGAGCTGGTCCGCGGCGCCCTTGACGCCGCGGTACTTGAGCGCGACATCGCGCCAGGCCGGACCGATCGGCGCCAGGCCGTCGGGGCCGGCGCCGCCGGGTTCGATCTGATGGCAGGTCAGGCAACCGCTGCTGCGGGCGAGCTTGAGCATCGCCGCATCGTCGGCATGGACCGGCAGCGCGGCGGCGGCGAAGAGGGCGGCGGCGATCAGGGGGGCGGCTTTCATCGGAGGGATCCTCGAAGTTGCGGGTCCCGCTCAGACTAGGCCGCGGCCGGGGGCGCTTCTTGACGGCGGTCAAGCGAGCGCCGCGGATTGCCAGAATGAAGCAGGGCGCGCCGCCGCGACACGCCCGCGCTGCTGCAGATCAGCGCAGCGCCACGCCCCAGGGCAGCTTGCCGACGCGGACATCGGCGATCTTGACGCGGCGCTCGGTGTCGATCACCGACACCACGCCCGAACGCCCGCAGGCGACGTAGAGCTTCTTGCCGTCGGGCGTGAGCGCCATGTTCCACGGCCGCTGGCCGACCGGGATCGTGGCGACGAACTGCAGCGTCGCGGCGTCCAGCACCGAGACCGTCGCGTCGCCGCCGTTCGAGACGTAGACCTCGCGCCCGTCGGGCGAGACGGTGATGCCGTTGCTGCGCGTGCCGGCCTTGAGGTGGTCGATGACCTTGAAGGTCGCCGTGTCGATCACGTAGACTTGGTTCGCCGCCTCGACGCCGATGTAGGCGCGCCGGCTGTCGGGCGAGAAGCCGATGCCGCGCGGCCGCGCGCCGACCGGCACCTGGGCGATCTCCTGGCGCTTGGCGAAATCGATGATGTCGACCGCGCCGCCCTCCTCGGCGCTGACGAAGACGAGCTTGCCGTCGGGGCTGAACTCGGCATGCTCGGGGTTCTTGCCCTTGACCTGGACCACGAAGGCGCGCTGGTTCGTGCGCGTGTCGACGAAGACGACGTCGTTGGATTGCTCGATCGCCGCGGCGACCCAGTGCCCGTCGGCCGAGATGCCCACGCCTTCGGGCGATTCGCCCAGCGGGATGCCGCCGCTGACGACGCGCTTGTCGAGGTCGACGACGACGAGCCGGTTGTTGGGCTGGTCGCTGACGTAGGCGGTGCGGCCGTCGAGGCTGACGACGGTGCCGCGCGGCTTCTTGCCGACCGCGATCTCGGCCACGACATGGTCGGTCGCGGTGTCGATCACGCTCAGCGTGCCCGAACCCTCGTTGGGCACGTAGGCGAAGGGGGCGGCGAACGCGGGCAGCGCGGCGGCCAGGGCGGCCAGCAGGAGGAGACGTTTCATCGGGAGTTTCCTTTCATTTGCGGAGCGACGGCCCCATGCGTTCGAAAAGGCCGTCGCGGTCGATCAGCGCATGCTTGATCGCGAACGCGACATGGCCGGCGATGAGCGCCAGCAACAGCCAGGCGGCGATCTCGTGCAGGCCGTTGAGTGCGGCATAGACGTCGGGCCGGTCGGGGCCCCAGGCCGGCAGCGGGTGGCCGAAGAAATGGACGCCGTGGCGGCTGAAGTTCGAGGCCAGATAGCCCGCCGCCGGCAGCACCAGCATCGTCAGGTAGAGCGCGCGATGGCCCCAGGTCGCGGCGCGGCGCGCCAGCGCGCCCATCGCGTCCGGCCAGCGCGGCGGCGGGTGGCGCAGCCGCCACAGCAGCCGCACGACGATGAGCAGCCCGATCACGATGCCGATCGACTTGTGCAGGTTGATCACCGATGCGCGCGCCGGCGTGCCGCGCGGCGCGATGTCGTCGAGCAGCAGCCCGAACGCGATCTGGGCCATCAGCGCCAGCGCCAGCAGCCAGTGCAGGGCGCGGGCGACGGCGTCGTAGCGGGCGCCGCCGGCCATCAGAACGCCAGCCTCAGCGTCACCGCGCCGAGCCAGCTGCGCCCGGGCGAGGGTTCGAAGTAGCGGCCGTTGGCGTCGCCGACGATCACCGAGCCGACGTAGCGGCGGTCGAACAGGTTGTCGACGCGGGCCAGCGTGTCGATCTCGAAATGCTCGAAGCGCGCGACGTAGCCGATATGCGCGGCGGCGATGCCGTAGCCGCCGGCGGCGTCGCTGTTGAGGTCGTTGACCCAGACGCGGCTGGCCGCCCGCGTCTCGAGGCCGGCCTGCCAGCCGCTGGCCGGCGCCCACGCGAGTCCGGCGTACAGGGTCTGGCGCCCGGTGCCGGGCAGCTGCTTGCCGGCCGCGATCGGCACGTTGGGCGTGGCGCAGGGCGAGGCCGTGCAGGTCAGGAAGGCCTCGGAGTAATGCGCGTCGAGCAGCGTGTACGCGAGCTGCGCGCGCAGCGCGCCGAACCAGCGCTGCTCCCAGCCGAGCTCGAAGCCGCGGCGCTGCGTCGCGCTCGCGTTCTGGAACACCGAGCGGCCGTTCGAACTGCTCTGGGTCACGATCTCCTGGTTGCTGTCGGTCTGGAACAGCGCCGCCGTCCAGTGGCCCCAGCCGGCGGGCCGCGCCTTGACGCCGATCTCGACGTTGTTGCTGTGCGAGGACTGGAGCGCGAAGTTCAGCCCCGGCACGCCGCTGGGTCGGTACGCGAGCTGGTTCAGCGTCGGCGTCTCGAAGCCGCGGCCGTAGTTGGCGTACAGGTGCACGCGCGCGCTGAGGTCGAACATCGCGCCCAGCACCGGCAGCGTCGCGCGGTAGGTCGCGCTGCCGTAGTCGGCCGGCAAGGTGCTCAGCAGGTAGAGGTTGTGCGAGGCGAAACGGACCTCGCTCGCGCGCACGCCGGCGTTGAGCGACCAGCGCGGCGTCAGCTGCAGGTTCGCCTGCACATAGGGGTCGGTGTTGCTGACGCCGTTGATCTCGTCGCGGCGCAGGGCGCCCAGCACGCCGAGCTGGCTGCCGATGAAGTTCTGGAAACCGCGCCGATGCTCGTGCAGCATGTCGTAGCTGAGGCCGGCGCTGAGGCTGTAGCCGGCATCGAGCAGCCGGCCCTCGTGCGTCCAGCGCAGGTCGATGCCGTTGTACTGGCGCGAGAGCTGGATCAGGCCTCCGGGGTTGAGCACGCTGGCCTGCGTCGTGTACGGGATGGACTGGAACTGCGTCGTGTCGCGCCAGCCGCCGTACAGCGTCGCCTGCAGCTTGTCGGCGGCGCCGAGCCGGCGCTCGACGATGAAGCCGAGCTGCGACTGGTCGACCGACTTGCGCGTGTTGTAGCTCAGCGCGCCGGGGTCGACGCCGCGCGGGTTGGCGCTCATCTGCGCGCGCGTCAGCCCCATCGGGTCGAGCGCCTGCGGCAGGTAGACATGGTTGGCGATCAGCGTGACCTTGGTCGCGGCGTCGGGATGGAACGCGAGCTTGGCGTTGCCGAGGTGGCGCACGGCGGCGGCATGGGCGCGCCAGCCCTGGGTCTCGAAGCGGCTCGCCGAGACGTCGTAGGACAGGCCGCCGGCCTCGCCCAGCGCCTGCGCGCCCAGCCGCACCAGGCCCCAGCTGCCGAGCTCGAGGTTGCCGAGCGCGCGCGGCGCACCCCGGCCCTCCTCGGTGAAGACCTGGATCACGCCGCCCGAGGAATTGCCGTAGAGCGCCGAATACGGCCCGCGCAGGACCTCGATGCGGTCGACCGAGGACAGGTCGATGTTCGAGCTCTGGCCCTGGCCGTCGGGCATCGTCGCCGGGATGCCGTCGATGTTCATGCGCACGCCCGAGATGCCGAAGCTCGTGCGGGCGCCGAAGCCGCGCACCGAGATCTGCACGTCCTGGGCGTAGTTCTCGCGGTCGCGCGCGACCAGGCCCGGGATCGGCCCCAGGCCCTCGGTGACGTTGACCTGGGCGCGTCCGCGCCGCAGCTCGTCGCCGCTCACGCTGTCGATCGACGCCGGGACGTCGAAGGCCGCGGTCGCGGTGCGGGTGGCGGTGATGACGATCGTCGGCGTGGCGTCCTGGGCCTGGGCCTGGGCCTGCGCGGTGCAGACGACGGCCGCGGCAGCGGCGAGCAGCGAGGCGCGGCCCCGGCGTTGTGGCATGTTCATATCGGCTGCGAGTTTATGCGCCCCGGTCCGGGCGCCGGCTCCGGCGGCGGGAAGATGCCGCCGCGCTCAGGGTGTATGCCAGTCGAGGTTCGCGCGCGCGAAGATCGCCTTCAGCGCGCCGGCGCCGGCGAGCTGGTCCATCGCGGCCTGCAGCGCCCGGGCGAGGTCGGTGGCGTCCTTCTTCACCGCCATGCCCGTGGCCCAGCCGTCCTGCGGCGCGCGCGGCATCGGCAGCGGCTCGATCGCGTAGCGCGCGTCGCCGCGCAGCACGGTCTCGAGTTCGGACCACAGGCCGGCGGCGGCGTCGACCTCGCCGCGCTGCAGCGCGCGCGCGCACTCGGTGCCGTCCTTCCAATCCGTGCTCAGGTGCTCGCGGTAGGCGCCCTGGTCGGCCCCGATCATCAGCCAGCCGGCGAGCGACTGCCCCGACACCGCCGTCTTCAGCCGCGCCAGCGGCTGCAGCGATTCGAGCTCGGGCAGCCGGGCCAGGTTGCGCGCGATCGCGACCCGCTCGCGGTAATAGGGCGCGAAGATCTGGACCTGCGGGTTGGCCATCATCAGCGGCCGCTCGACCGGCACATGCATCAGCAGGTCGGCCGGGCCGTAGCCCAGGTAGTGGCCCTTCCAGACCATGTTGCGCAGGTCGTCGTTCATGCTGTCGTCGGCCGGGAACGGCAGCAGCGAGAGCTTGACGCCGAGCGCGCCCGCCAGCGCGGCGGCGATGTCGACGTCGACCCCCTGGCCCTTGACGTGGAACGGGGGCATGTCGTCGTAGACGGCGACGAGCAGCGCGCCGCGCTTGTGCACCTGTTCCAGCGTCGTCGCGGCGGCCGCCCGCGGCAGCGCGCCGAGCGCGAATCCGGCGGCGGCGGCGATCCCGCCCAGGCAGTGGCGGCGGTTCATGCGCAGCGCCTCAAAGCGGCTTTTCACGGCGCGACTCCAGGTACGCCTTGATCGCCCACATCGCTTCCTGCGAGAACACCTTCTCGAACGGCGGCATGTAGACGGCGCCGTTGCGCGTGCGCCCGTGGCGGATCGTGGTCAGGAAATACTGGTCGTCGTCCTTGACGCAGGCCGCCTTCTTGGCCGGGTCCTTGAGCGTGACGCAGTCGTTGTCGAGCCGGCGCAGGTCGGGGGCGATGCCGCCCGAGATCGCCTCCAGCCCGTGGCAGCGGGCGCAGTTCTGGTTGAAGGCCGAGGAGCCGATCTCGATCGCCTTGGCGTTGCCGCTGTACGGGTTCTCGTCGCGCCAGCCCGCGCCGAGCTGCGGCAGCGAACTGGTGTCGACGGTCTGCGCGGCCTCGTCGGCATGGACCGCGATGGCCGCGCAGGCGAGGACCAGCGCCATGGCGGCGCCGAGGGTTGAGATGCGTTGCATGGGTTGTCTCCGGGTCGGGTTCTGGCGAAGAGAGGGGTCGAGGGGCCCGCCGCTGGCTCTGCAATCCCTGTGCCAGAGATCGACTGCTCCAAAACGGAACGCCACTGCTTGCGCACTGCTCCAGATCCTCTGGACAGGCGCGCTTGCTTGGCACAGCATTCGGCCCGCGCGCTGCGCGGCTCGACCGGTTTCCTCCGGCACCGCCGCGCGGCCCCCCCACCGAGATCGCCCCATGAACCCTCTGCGCCCGGCCATTCCAGCCCCTGCCAGCACCGCCGCCGAGGCCGCTCCGGCTGGAGCGCCGGTGCGCTCCGAGCTCATACGCCAGTCGCACCGGCGCAGCGCCGCGCTCGGCCTCACGCGCACCGAGCGGCTCGAGTTCGGGCCCATGCTGCGCAGCGACCTCAACGTCGCGCTCGAACGCAACCAGCGCCTGTGCTCGCATGCGGCGCCGGTGATGCAGGTGCTGTTCGAGCAGATCGTCAACACCGAGAACATGATCGTCCTCACCGACGCGCACGGCACCATCCTGCACTCGGTCGGCGACGACGATTTCCTGCAGCGCGCGAACAAGGTCGCGCTCTCGCCGGGCGAGAACTGGGCCGAGCATTCGAAGGGCACGAACGCCATCGGCACCGCGCTGTTCGAGGAGAAGCCGACCCTCGTCCACGGGCCCGAGCATTTCATCCACGCCAACAGCTTCCTGACCTGCTCGGCGGCGCCGATCTTCGACCCGCGCGGCAACGTGCTGGGGGTGCTCGACGTCACCGGCGACCATCGCGGCTACCACCAGCACACGATGGGGCTGGTGCGGATGTCGGCGCGCATGATCGAGAACCACTGGCTCAGCGACGACTACAACAACCGCCTGCGCCTGCACTTCCACAGCCGGCCCGAGTTCATCGGCACGCTGCTCGAGGGCATCATCGCGGTCGCCCCCGACGGCCGCATCCTGGGCGGCAACCGCAGCGCGCTCGACCAGCTCGGGCTGTCGAGCGCCGCGCTGCGCGCGCAGAGCATCACGACGCTGCTGGGCACCAGCAATGCCGCGCTGCACGACTACTTCCGCATGCCGCTGTCGACGCCGCTGCGGCTGGCGCTGGCCAACGGGCAGCAGATCTACGTCAGCGCGCGCTTCGACGGTCCCTCGCAGACGATGGTCACGGGGGCGAATTTCGGCGTCGCGCCGCAGCCCGACGCGCCCGCGCAG
>JAGWVB010000496.1 GCA_018971105.1 Burkholderiales bacterium | reverse complement strand
CCTCGGGCGAGGTGCGCCGGCTCGCGGCCATCGTCGAGGCGCGCCTGCGCTCGATGCACCACGAACGTGCGGCCGAGCGCGAGATGCTGCCCGCCGTCGTCGCCGCCGTCGACCTCGTGCGGCAGCAGGTGCTGGCGCTCGACGCCCACCCCGACATCGCGCGCCTGCAGGCCGGACTGGCCGCGGCGCGCGCGGAAGTGCAGCAGCTGCAGCGCGTGCAGCAGATCGAGGTCGAGACGGCGCTGGCGCAGCGCCTGGTCGAGATCCGCGAGCTGCGCCTGCGCATCTTCGGCGCGCTGTGCGCGAGCCTGGCGCTGGCCTCCTACCTGCTCTACACCTTCTTCCTCGTGATGCGCGGCGGCCTCGTCCAGCTCAACCACCAGATGACGCGCATGTCGCAGGGCGACCTGAGCGCGCGCCTGAATCCGCACGGGGTGGACGAGGTCGCGGCGACGATGCGCGCGATGACGACCTCGCTCACGCGGCTGTCGGACCTGCTGGCGGCGGTGCGCAACGGCGTGAGCGCCGTCAACCACGCCTCGCAGCAGGTGGCCGCCGGCAACGCCGACCTCTCGAACCGCAACCACGCGACGGCCCAGGGCCTGACGACGGCGGTCGAGGGCGTGGCGCGCGCGTCGAGCCAGCTCGAGGCCTGCGGGCGCCAGGTCGAGCGCGTCGTCGGCAGCGTGCAGGCGCTGCGCCTGGAGGCGGCGCGCAACCGCAAGCAGATGCAGCGGCTGCGCGAGCGCATGACCTCGCTGCGCACGAAGAGCCGCGAGATCGGCGAGATCGTGACGTTGATCGACAACATCGCCTTCCGCACCAACATCCTGGCGCTCAACGCCTCGGTCGAGGCGGGCAAGGCCGGCGAGGCCGGGCGCGGCTTCGCCGTCGTGGCGCAGGAGGTGCGCAGCCTGGCGCTGCGCGGCGCCGAATCGGCGCGCCGCATCGGCGACATCGTCGTGCGCTCGACCGAGGACATCGAGCTCAGCAGCGCGCTGGCCGAGGAGACCGGGCGCGCGATGGTGGCCGGCGACGGCCATGTCGACCAGATCCACGTCGCGATGGACGATGTCGCCTCGCTGACGCGCAACGGCGTGCTCGAATCGGCCGCCATCCTCGAGCAGCTGACGGCGATCAGCGATGGCACGACGCAGAACCTGCGCCTGGTCGAGCAGCTCGCGGCCGCGAGCGAGGGCCTGCGCTCGCAGGGCGAGCGGCTGGCGCACAAGGTCGGCCAGTTCAAGCTGTCGTAGGCGGCGCGCGGCGCGCGGCGCGGGTCGCGCGTCCCCGGCCGCGCGATCGGTCCGCGCGCTCGCGCAGCGGCGCCGCGCAACGGGCGCTCAAGCCCGCGGCGGCAGGGACGGCGGGTGATCGCCCGGCTGGGTGTCGAACGCGGTGTCGAACGCGGTAACGGACCGGGTATCGGACGCGGTATCAGACCCGGTAACGAACGCGGTAACGGACCCGGTATCGGAGCCAGCATCGGCCCCGGTCCTGGGCGCCGTGGAGGCTGCGGGTGCCGCGCCGGCGCGCAGGCGCTGCATCAGGCGCCCGGCCTCGACCGCCGGTGC
>JAGWVB010000203.1 GCA_018971105.1 Burkholderiales bacterium | reverse complement strand
GGCGCCGCTGGCCGGGCGCGTCGCGCTCGTGACCGGCGCCAACACCGGCATCGGACGCGTGACCGCGATCGAGCTCGCGCGCCGCGGCGCGCGCGTCTTCATCGCCTGCCGGTCGGCGGCGCGCGCGGCACCGGTGCTGGCCGAACTGCAGGCGATCGATCCCGGAGCGCGGTTGCTGGAACTCGACCTCGCCGATTTCGATGCGGTGCGGGACTGCGCGCGGCGCTTCCTCGAGCTCGGCCTACCGCTGCACCTGCTGGTCAACAACGCCGGCCTCGCCGGCGACCGCGGCCTCACGCGCTCGGGATTCGAGCGCGCCTTCGGCGTCAATCACCTCGGGCATTTCCTGCTCACGACGCTGCTGCTCGAGCGGCTGCAGGCGGCGGCGCCGGCGCGCATCGTCAACGTCGCGAGCCGCGCCCATGTGCTGGCGTCGGCGCCGGACTGGGCAGCGCTGCGCCGACCCACGCGCAGCCTCACCGGCGTGGCCGAATACGGCGTCTCCAAGCTCTGCAACGTGCTGTTCAGCGCCGAGCTGGCGCGGCGCCTGCGGGGCCGCGGCGTGGCGAGCTACGCGCTGCATCCCGGCGTCGTCGCGACCGAGGTCTGGCGCCACGTGCCGTGGCCGCTGCGCATGCTCAACCGCCTGCGCACGATCCCGGACGAGGCGGGCGCGCTGACGACGCTGCACTGCGCGACCTCGGACGAGGCGGGGCGCGAGAGCGGGCTCTATTACGACCACGGCCGGCCGCGGCTGCCGAGCCGGCTGGCTCGGGACGAGGCGCTCGCGGCCGAACTGTGGCGACGCAGCGAGGCCTGGGTTGGATGAGGCCGCGGGGCGAGCGTTGTGCGCTGTGCTAGACTGCAGGGCTGATTTGGGGGCGTAGCTCAGCTGGGAGAGCGTCGCGTTCGCAATGCGAAGGTCAGGAGTTCGATCCTCCTCGTCTCCACCAACAGACAGTAGGGGCCGCCGGTGAGCGGCCCCTAACTTTTTTGGAGCCTGCAGCGTTCCGGGAAATGGTTGGCAGGCATCACGCCGATGATGTGCCGGCGAAAGACGGCCTGACGTGGCTGCGGCCGACTCGCGCAGGCGAGGCGCCCTGGCGACGAGGCGCAAGTTTGACAGCGGGCTCCTCGCGGCCAGGGTGCCCTGCGGTTTAGGCGACGGTTTCCGGCGCTGTCTCCTGCTCTGTTGCCGGCGCTGTTGCCGGCGCTGTTGCCGGCGCGGTCGACCAACGTGTCGGGCCGCTGCTCGGCCCGCACGAAGTGCGGCTCAGCCGAGCGCGCTGACCATCACGTAGTAGCCGTCCGGATCCCACAGCGCGAACTCCCGGGTTCCGGTTGAAGGATTCACTTCGGGCTCCTGGGCCAAACCGGCAACCAGACCTCTGGCTCGAAGCAGGGTCGCGTCGAAATCGTCCACGCGAAAGAACAAGAGCAGGCCATTTCCAGGCGCTGCCCTGTCTGGACTGGTCAACGTGGGATGCCCGTGGTCGCCCCAGCGGTGCAGACAAAGCAGGACTTCTCCGTCTTCATCTCGAAGCTGCCCGAAGTAGTCGTGTCCGGGTGCTGTCTTCGGTTGGCCGAAAAGGGTTTGATACCAAGCAAAGCTGTGCGCAACGTCCTGGGTGCCGACGATGGTCCAATTGCGCTTCATGGCGTGCTTCCCGAATGGTCCTGCCAACAAGAGCGGGCCGGCTCTCGGCGGACTTTGCCCGGTCTCTTCGGCAGGCGCAAGGGCCGTTGCCTATCTGGAAGCTTCCGGCGCCGCCAGCCGCGCCAGCCGCTCCAGCCGCTCCAGCCGCGCCAGCCGCGGCAGTCACGGCTGGGCACGAAGCCCAGCACCCGTGGCGCCGCCTCGCCCTGGGCTATCGCCTCGACGGCAGCGGCTTGCGCGGCCTGCGCGGGCTGCTCGCATCGGCGCGGCGGTTCGATATCGCTGCCTCATGCCATCGGCGTGCAAACCAGGCCGGCCTCGGCCATCGGGGCGGAACATCGTTGGCGCCCCACCGGACTTCGAGAAGCATGCGCCCCACCCCTGCGGCGCTGCCAGGCGATCCGCCTATCGGCCCTGGAGTGCATCGAAGGTCTTCAGCAAGGCCGCCATCGCCGCCTTGCATACGGCCGGTTCGGGCGTGTCGGCGCGCAGCGCCGTCAGCGACCGGTCGATGGCGCGGTCGAGCAGATGCCAATCATCGGCGCCGCGCGGCTTCAGTCCGGCTTCAGCCGCGTCCCATGCAACCTCCAGCGCCTTGATGCGGACCCGGGCCGCGCGCAGATCGCCCTGCTCGACGATCGATGCGGTGTCCGCGGCGATGCTGCGGAATGCCGTCAGATCACCGAGCCGGGAGGCCCGGGGAAGCTGCGACGCCCGATCGGACGGGAACGCCGCGCCGGCCGCTGCGTCGGCATCGGCCGGGGCGGCCGGTTTGGAGCATCCGGCCGCCATGGTCAGCAGCATGGCCGCGATCATCGGGGCCAGCGGGCGCGGCATGGAGCGGGACAGGCGCATCTTCTTCTCCTCGTGTAGCGGCCGGGGTATCAATGGGCGAGCGGCGCCGACCGGCGACGATGCATGCCGATCTGCGCCATGGCCGTCAGCACGACGATCACGGCCAGGAACAAGGCGCTGGTCCACAAGGCACCCATGCCCCATCCGCCATAGGTCCTGGCCTGGGTCAGCAGGTCGCCGAGCGCGGCACCGAAGGGGCGGGTCAGGACGTAGGCGATCCAGAAGGTCCATACGGGAGGGCCGCCCAGGCGCCAGGCCGCACAGGTCATGCCGATCAGGGTGCCGAACGCCGCGACGCCCCAAGCGAAGCCCAGGCCCAAGGCCTCGGTCGCGAGATCCCCGGCGGCCGTGCCGAGTGCAAAGGTGCAGAGGATGGTCGCCCAATAGTAGATCTCCCGCCTGCGCGTCACGATGTCGTGAATCGACAGCGTGCCTTGGTCTCGCTGCCAGACCCGGAAGATCGCCGCCAGCGCGACGGCGAAGGCCGAGGTGCTGATGTACAGGCTGACGCCCAGGCCATCGGTGAGCAGGTCGGTGATCTGGGTGCCGACCACGCTGACCAGCACGACCGTCAGCCAGTAGATCCAGGGCGTGTAGCGGCGGGTGCGCAATTGTGCGAACAGAGCCGCGGCCAGCAAGGCGGCCATCACGGTGCGGGTCATGGCCTGGCCCCAGCCGGCGTTGACCGCCAGGAAATCGGCGCCGGTCTCGCCCACCGTGGTCGAGAGGATCTTGATGATCCAGAACGAAAGCGCGACGGGCGGGACCTTGTTGAGCGCGTCGGTGGATCGACTGCCGAGTCGATTGTTCATGCTGTTCTGCTGCCCGGTTGAAAAGTACCAGGGTGCAGTCTGAACAGGCCGGCTTAGCCCGGCCATAGAAAGCCGCCGCCGCTGACCTGATGGCGCCGGCAGCGCATCGTGCAGGGACCGGATCCTATACGCAAGAACGGTTTGATGGCCCGGAAATCACTGCCTTCTTCGGCCGCTGGATCAGGCCGCATCCGATCACACTGCAGCGAGAAGAAATAGACCCGGAGACGCGCGGATGGAATGTCAGGCATCGATGTCGCCTGGGGCGAGGCCGCTTGCGGCCGTCTGCGCGGGACGGTCATGATCGCGTCGACCCTGCGCCACGGCAGGCAGATCTGGCTGCGGTGGGTGCCCGCGCGGGTCGGCGCCGGCTACAGCTTCCCGGAATTCGAGGACGGTACCCGCATGCCGGGGCGGCTGCGCCTGCTGATGATCGTCATCTTCCTGGCCTGGTGCCTGGCGGCTGCGATCGACTACGCGGGACTGCATGCCGTCGAGGATGCACGTCGCGGTGATCTCGCGGTGCTGAACCTCGCGGGTCGCCAGCGCATGTGGTCGCAGCGCGCGGCACAGCTGGCGGCGCGGCTGGCGCAGGGTCGTGATCGCCAGTCGTTGACGGCGGCCCTGGCGCAGGCCGTGCAAGAGCTGGCGCTCGACCGCGGGCGCCTGCTGGAGCTGCCGCGGTTTGCCGCCATCGCCGGCCAGGTGCCGAGCATCGCGCCCTTGCTCGAGGCCGCGCGGGCCGCGCTGCAGGCCGCCGCGCAGCCCGTTCCATCGCCGGAAGCCGGCCTCGCGGCGGCGACTTCGGTCGCCGCCGCCGCCGATGCCTTCCTGCCGCGGATGGACGCGGCGCTGACCGCCTTGCAGCGCTCGACCGAACAGGACGTGGCCGACACCGAACGGGCCCATGCCCGGCACATGCTGGCGTTGCTCACGCTCGTATCCGTGCTGGCGCTGGGTTCCGGGGAATGGCTGGCGCGGCGCATGGCGCGGCAGCACGAGCGCATGCGGCAACAGGCCCAGGAACTCGAGCGCCTGGCGCTGGTGGCCGAGCGCACCGACAACGCCGTCATCATCGCCGATGCGCAGGGGCGCATGACCTGGGCCAACGACGCCTTCACGCGCATCAGCGGCCATACGCTGCAGGAGGCGCTGGGCAAGAAGCCCGGTACGCTGTTGCAGTTCGAGGGCACCGACCCGGCCACGCGCGCCGAGCTGCGGGACGCCATCGCGGCGCACCGGCCGGTGCAGGTGCAGATCCTCAATCGGGCCAAGCAGGGGCGTCTTTACTGGCTCCACCTGGACCTCCAGCCGCTGACCGACGACGCCGGCCGCTGCACCGGCTTCGTCGCGGTGGAGACCGACATCACGGCCCATGTGATGGAGCAGACGCGCCTGGAATCGCTGCTGCGGGCCCTTCCCGCCGGGGTCGTGCAGCAGGATGCCCAGGGGCGCATCACCGACGCCAACCCCGAGGCCTGCCGCATCCTCGGCCTCAAGCATGCGCAGCTGCTGGGCCGCGAGTCGGTCGACCCGCGCTGGCATACCGTGCACGAGGACGGAACCCCCTTCCCGGGCCACGAGCACCCGGCCATGCAGGCGCTGCGCAGCGGGGTTGCCGTGCGCGGGGTGGCCATGGGCGTGTCGATGCCCGGTGGCGAGCGTCGCTGGCTGCGCATCAATGCCGAGCCCATCCACGGGCCCGACGGCAGCCTGGTCAGCGCCGTGTCGAGCTTCGTCGACATCACCGAGACCAGTTCCCAGCGCCGGCTGCTGACCCTGACCGTGGATGCCGCGGGCCTGGGCACCTGGGACTGGAACGTGCCCGCGGGCGAGGTCACCTTCAACGACCGGTGGTGGCAGATGCTGGGCTATCAGCCCGGCGAGCTGCCGTCCGCACTGTCGATCTGGGAGGCGCTGATGCATCCGCAGGACCTGCCGGGCGCCAGGCGCGCGCTGCAGCGCCACTTCGATGACCCGGCCGAGCCCTACCGCTGCGAATTCCGCATGCGGCGCGCCGACGGCAGCTGGGCCTGGATCATGGCCGCGGGTTCCGCCATCGAGCGCCAACCCGGCGGCCCGCCGCAGCGCATGGCGGGCATCCACCTCGACATCACGCAGCGCAAATCGCTGGAGCAACGGCTGGCGGATGCGGCGCTGACCGATGCGCTCACCGGGCTACCCAACCGGGCCGCACTGCAGGCCCGGCTGGCAAAATGCGCCGCACGGGCGCAGCGCGACGGCGACTACCTGTACGCGGTGCTGTTCATGGACTTCGATCGCTTCAAGCAGGTCAACGACAGCCTCGGGCATGAGGCCGGCGACGAGCTGCTGCGCCAGATCGCGCAGCGCTTGCGCGCCACGCTGCGGCCCGGCGACGACCTCGCGCGGCTGGACAGCGGCGAGCACACGGCGGCGCGCCTGGGCGGCGACGAATTCGTGGCCCTGCTGGAGCCGCTGCGGCGGCCGGACGATGCCACGGCGGTGGCGCAGCGCCTGCTGGACGCGCTGTCCGCGCCTTATGCGCTGGCGGGCCAGGAGGTGTGCAGCACCGTCAGCATCGGCATCGTCACCAGCGAGCGCGCGGACCGCGATCCCGAGACCTTGCTGCGCGACGCCGACACCGCGATGTACGAAGCCAAGCGCCGCGGCCGCGCGCGCTACGTCGTCTTCAGCGAGGACATGCACGAGCGGGTGCGCCAGGCGCTGGACCTGGAGGCCGATTTGCGCCGCGCGCTGCGCACGCCGGGCGAGGTGTTCGTGGCCTACCAGCCCATCGTGGACCTGGCCACCGGGGCGATCTGCGGGGCCGAGGCGCTGGCGCGCTGGAATCATCCGACCCGCGGTCCCGTGTCGCCGGTGGAGTTCATTCCGCTGGCGGAAGAGAACGGACTGATCGCCGAGTTGGGCGAGCAGGTGCTGCAGGCGGCCTGCAGCGACGCCGTCGCCTGGCGGCAGACCCTGGGTGCGCGGTCGATCGATACCGTGTCGGTCAACCTGAGCCGGGCGCAGATCCGCAAGGGCGGCCTGCCCGCACGCGTGGCCGCCATCCTCGCCGGCACCGGGCTGCCGCCACGCGCGCTGCGCCTGGAGATCACCGAGTCCCTGGCGATGCAGGATCCGCAGATGGTGGCCACGCTGCACGAACTCCGGGCGCTCGGGGTGAGCCTGGCGCTGGACGACTTCGGGACCGGATACTCCTCGTTGGCATCGCTGGACCAGCTGCCGCTGGATGCGGTGAAGATCGATCGCGGCTTCGTGCAGCGCATGGTCGGCGATCAGTACCAGACGGCCTTGATCGAAGCGACGCTGAGGGTTGCGGCGTCGCTGCATCTGGAGGTCGTGGCTGAGGGCGTGGAGACCGAAGAGCAGGCGCGCCTGCTGCGCCGGGCGGGTTGCTCGCGTGCGCAGGGCTGGTTGTTCGGCCGGCCGATGGCGGCCGCGGACCTGGCGGCCCGATTGAGCGGCCCGGCCGAGCGGCCCGATCGAGCGCCCCGATCGAGCGGCCTGATCGAGCGGCCCGACCGAGCCGGCCCGACCGAGCCGGCCCGATCGAGCCGGTGATTCCACGAGCCTAGACCCGCGTGCATGGCCGCTCGCGGCGCCCACTGCCGGAAGCTGCACGAGAATCGAGCCTTCCCGAAGCCACCCTTGCCCTGCGGAACATGAGCGTCGCCGGCCTGCTCGATCCCGAAGACCTGCGGCGCCCGCCCTTCAGCCTCGGTACGGCCGAGCTCGGCTGGGTGACGACGACCTACGCGAGCCTGTCGATGGCCAGGCGCCTGGCGCAGCTTTTCAACGTCGCGGCAGGCAGCGACGACGCGGCGCAGCTGGCGACGATCGCGCGCGTGCAGCCCGCAGCCGTGACGCCGGGGGCCTGCGGGGATCGCGCAAGCACCCGTTCCTGCATCGCCGAATTGCAGGCGCGCTCCGATCTGCCGCTGCTCGTCAGTGCCGACCTCGAAGGCGGCGCCATCAGCGCCGGCTGCTTCACGCCGATGCTCAACCAGCTCGGCGCGGCGGCGATGGCCTCGGACCGCCTCTACGAGGAGATGGTCGAGGCGATGGCGCTCGAGGCGCGCGCGCTGGGCTTCAACTGGAGCTTCACGCCGGTCGTCGACATCAATGCCGAGTTCCGCAGTTCCATCGTCGGTACGCGCTCGTTCGGCAGCGACCGCCTGCGCATCGCCCGGATGGCCCTGATCCACGTTCGGACCCTGCAGCGCCTGGGCGTGGCCGCCACGGCCAAGCATTGGCCGGGCGAGGGTTTCGATGCGCGCGATCAGCATCTCGTGACGACGCTCAACCCGCTGTCGCTGGCGCAGTGGCGGGACGAATTCGGCACCCTCTACCGGCGCCTGATCGAGTCCGGCGTGCTGAGCATCATGTCGGCCCACATCGCCTGGCCGGCCTATGCGCGCGCGTGCGGCGAGCAGGGCCTCGAGACCTGCCGCCCGGCCAGCCTCTCGCGCCATCTCAATCTCGGACTGCTGCGCGGCGAGCTCGGTTTCGCGGGATTGATCGTCTCCGACGCGACGCTGATGGGCGGCCTGGGCAGCTGGGGGCCGCGCCGCATCGTCATTCCCGAGCTGATCGAGAACGGTTGCGACATGATCCTGTTCACGCGCGACATCGACGGCGATATCGGACACCTGCTGGCGGCGATCGAGGACGGGCGACTGACGATGGAACGCGTGGAGGCGGCGGTGTTGCGCGTGCTGGCGCTGAAGGCCGCGCTCGGCCTGC
>JAGWVB010000202.1 GCA_018971105.1 Burkholderiales bacterium | reverse complement strand
GGCGCTGGCCGTGGTCGCGCGCGGCGCGACCGACCGCAGCCTGCGCGTGCTCGTGCTCACGGGCGCCGGCCGCGGCTTCTGCGCCGGCCAGGACCTGGCCGACCGCAGCGTCGCGCCGGGCGGCGAGGCGCCCGACCTCGGGCTGTCGATCGAGCGCCATTACGGCCCGCTCGTGCTCGCCCTGCGCCGGCTGCCGATCCCGGTGCTGTGCGCCGTCAACGGCGTCGCCGCCGGCGCGGGCGCGAACATCCCGCTGGCCTGCGACATCGTCATCGCCGCGCGCAGCGCGAATTTCGTCGAGGCCTTCTGCAAGCTCGGGCTGATCCCCGACACCGGCGGCACCTATTTCCTGCCGCGCTTGCTCGGCCATGCGCGCGCCACCGCGCTGGCGATGCTCGGCGACAAGGTCAGCGCCGAGCAGGCTGCCGAATGGGGCCTGATCTGGCGCTGCGTCGACGACGACCAGCTCGCCGCCGAGACCGACGCGCTGGCGCGCCGGCTCGCGCAATCGCCGACGCTGGGTCTGGCGCGCACGAAGCAGGCGCTGCAGGCCAGCGAGCTCAACACGCTCGAGGACCAGCTGAATCTGGAGCGCGACCTGATGCGCGAACTCGGCCGCAGCAACGATTACCGCGAGGGCGTCGCCGCCTTCGTCGAGAAGCGCGCCCCGCGCTTCACCGGATCCTGAGGCCATGGCGGCATTGAATTCCTCGGCCGCGGTGGCCGTCGTCGGCGCCGGCGCGATGGGCGCCGGCATCGCCCAGGTCGCGGCGCAGGCCGGTCATCCGGTGTGGCTGTTCGACCTCAAGCCCGGCGCCGCGCAACAGGCCATCGAAGCGATGCGCGAAACCTTCGCGAAGCTCGCCGCCAAGGGCCGCATGAGCGCCGACGCCGCGTCGGCGGCCGGCGCGCGCGTCCAGGTCGCGCAGGGACTCGCCGATTTCGCCCATGCCGCGCTCGTCGTCGAGGCCATCGTCGAGCGGCTCGACGTCAAGCGCAGCCTGTTCGCCGACCTCGAGGCCCTCGTCGGCGACGACTGCGTGCTCGCGACCAACACCTCGTCGATCTCGGTCACCGCGATCGCCGCCGGGCTGCGGCGCCCCGGGCGGGTGCTGGGCATGCATTTCTTCAACCCGGCGCCGCTGATGGCACTGGTCGAGGTCGTCAGCGGCCTGGCGACCGACCCGGCGCTGGCGCAGGCGATCCACGACACGGCGCTGTCCTGGGGCAAGAGCCCCGTGCACACGAAATCGACGCCGGGATTCATCGTCAACCGCGTCGCGCGGCCTTATTACGGCGAGGGCCTGCGGCTGCTGGGCGAACAGGCGGGGGATGCGGCGACGATAGACGCCGTGATGCGCGAGGCCGGCGGCTTCCGCATGGGACCTTTCGAATTGATGGACCTGATCGGCCACGACGTCAATTACGCCGTCTCGCGCTCGGTCTTCGACGCCTATTACGGCGACCCGCGCTTCGCGCCTTCGCTGATCCAGCTCGAACTCGTCAATGCCGGCCATCTCGGGCGCAAGAGCGGGCGCGGCTTCTACGATTACGCCGCAGGCGCGGTGAAGCCGCAGCCGGCGACCGAGGCGGCAGCGACTCTGGCCGTGCCGATCTCGGTTTCGACGGCCAGCGCATTCGGCGCCGCGCTCGCGGCCCGGCTGCAATCCGCCGGCGTCGCATGCGAGCGCCGCGATGCGGGTCCGCTGCTGCAGGCCGGCACGGCGCGCGTCGAGATCACCGACGGCCGCAGCGCGACACAGCGCGGCGCCGACGCGGCCCATGGGGGCCATGCCGACCTCGTCGTCGTCGACCTCGTGCTCGACGCCGCGAACGCGAAGCGCATCGCCATCGCCGCCTCCGAGCGCTGCAGCGCCACCGCGCTCACGGCGGCGACCGCGGCATTGCAGGCCGCCGGCTACGCCGTCACGCGTTTCGCCGACGTGCCGGGGCTGGCCGTCATGCGCACGGTGGCGATGCTGGCCAACGAGGCGGCCGACGCCGTCTACCAGGGTGTGTGCGACGCCGCGGCCGCCGACATCGCGATGTGCAAGGGCGTGAACTACCCGCGCGGACCGCTGTCCTGGGCCGATGCGATCGGCCTGCCTGCGCTGCTGACCGTGCTCGACAACCTGGCCCGCAGCTACGGCGAGCCGCGCTACCGCGCGTCGCCGTTGCTGCGCCGGCTCGTCGCCGCCGGGCGCGGATTCCACGCAGCGAATTGATGCCCCGCCGCGCCGCAGGCCCTCACTCCTTGCCCTCCGGCCCGATGCCGCCTTGTCTCCGCGACGAGGCCGCCGCTTGAACTCTCCGAAAGACCCACCGCATGAACGCTGCCTATATCTGTGACGCCATCCGCACCCCCTTCGGCCGCTACGGCGGCGCGCTCGCCGGCGTGCGCGCCGACGACCTCGCGGCGCTGCCGATCCGCGAACTGATGGCGCGCAATCCCGGCGTCGACTGGGGCGCCGTCGACGACGTGCATTGGGGCTGCGCGAACCAGGCCGGCGAGGACAACCGCAATGTCGGCCGCATGGCCGCGCTGCTCGCCGGGCTGCCGGCGGCGGTGCCGGCGAACACGATCAACCGCCTGTGCGGATCGAGCCTCGACGCCGTCGGCACGGCGGCGCGCGCGATCAAGGCCGGCGAAGCGGGGCTCGTCATCGCCGGCGGCGTCGAGAGCATGACGCGCGCGCCCTTCGTGATGGGCAAGGCCGACGGCGCCTACTCGCGCAGCGCGAAGATCGAGGACACCACCATCGGCTGGCGCTTCGTCAACCCGCTGATGAAAGCGCAATACGGCATCGACAGCATGCCCGAGACGGCCGAGAACGTCGCCTCCGATTTCAAGGTGAATCGCGCCGACCAGGACGCGTTCGCGGTGCGCAGCCAGCAGCGCTGGGCGCGCGCACAGGCCGACGGGCGCTTCCATAGCGAAATCGTCGCCGTCACGCTGCCGCAGAAGAAGGGCGAGCCCAGGCGCTTCGACACCGACGAGCATCCGCGCCCCGAGACGACCGTCGAGATGCTGGCCAGGCTCAAGGGCGTCGTGCGCGCCGACGGCACGGTGACGGCCGGCAACGCCTCGGGCGTCAACGACGGCGCCTGCGCGCTGCTGCTGGCCAGCGAGGCGGCCGCCGCGCGCCATGGCCTGAAGCCGCGCGCCCGCGTGCTCGGCATGGCGCTGGCCGGGCTGGCGCCGCGCATCATGGGCTTCGGCCCGGCGCTGGCGACGCGCAAGGTGCTGGCGCAGACGGGACTCACGCTGGCGCAGATCGACGTCATCGAGCTCAACGAGGCCTTCGCCGCGCAGGCGCTGGCCGTCACGCGCGACCTCGGCCTGGCCGATGACGCGGCGCATGTCAACGCCTGGGGCGGCGCGATCGCGATCGGCCATCCGCTCGGCGCCTCGGGCGCGCGGCTCGTGACGACGGCATTGAACCAGCTCGAACAGGGCGGCGGGCGCTATGCGCTGGCGACGATGTGCATCGGCGTCGGCCAGGGCATCGCCGTCGTCATCGAGCGCATCTGAAGGAACGAGGAAGACACCATGGCAAGCACCCTGCAGAGTTTCATCGCCGGCCGCTGGATCGGCAGCACGCCGGCCGCCGCGCTGACCAGCGCCGTCGACGGCCGCACCGTCCATCACACCCATGCCGAGGCGATCGACTTCGCCGAGGCCTGGTCCTATGCGCGCCGCAGCGGCGGGCCGGCGCTGCTCGCGCTCGATTTCCAGCAGCGCGCCGCCCGGCTGAAGGCGCTCGGCGCCTATCTCATCCAGCACAAGGAGCGGCTGTACGAGATCTCGCGCCACACCGGCGCGACGCGCGCCGACAGCTGGATCGACATCGAGGGCGGCAGCGGCACGCTCTACGCGTATGCCTCGGTCGGCACCGGCGAGCTGCCCTCGGGCAACGTCGTCCACGAGGGCCCGGCGCTGGCGCTGGGCAAGAAGGGCGGCTTCGCCGGCACCCATATCCTGGTGCCGCGCGGCGGCGTCGCCGTGCACATCAACGCCTTCAATTTCCCGGTCTGGGGCCTGCTCGAGAAATTCGCACCGAGCTTCCTCGCCGGCATGCCCTGCATCGCCAAGCCGGCCACCGCCACGAGCTACCTCACCGAGGCCGCCGTGCGGCTGATGCACGAATCGGGACTGCTGCCCGCGGGCAGCCTGCAGCTCGTCATCGGCAGCACCGGCGACCTGCTCGACCGCCTCGACGGCCAGGACATCGTGACCTTCACCGGCTCGGCCGACACCGCGGCGAAGCTGCGCGGCAACCGCCACCTGATCGAGCGCTCGGTGCCCTTCAACGCCGAGGCCGATTCGCTGAACTGCGCCATCCTCGCGCCCGACGTGAGCCCCGACGACGAGGAGTTCGACCTGTTTGTGAAGGAGGTCGCGCGCGAGATGACGGTCAAGGCGGGACAGAAATGCACCGCCATCCGGCGCGCCATCGTGCCGCGCCGGCATCTCGACGCGGTGGCCGAGCGGCTGCGCGCGCGCCTGTCCAGGATCACCGTCGGCGACCCCGCGGTCGACGGCGTCAAGATGGGCGCGCTGGCCTCGCGCGCGCAGCTGCGCGACGTCTCCGAGCGCGTCGCGCTGCTGGCCCGCGGCCTCGAGGTCGTGAGCGGCGGCGGATCGGACTTCAGGCCCGTCGGCGAGGGCGTGTCGGAAGGCGCCTTCCACGCGCCGACGCTGCTGCTGTGCCGCGACGCCTTCGCCAACACCGAGGTCCACGATGTCGAGGCCTTCGGCCCGGTGAGCACGCTGATGCCCTACGACGACCTCGACGCCGCGCTCGAACTCGCGGCGCGCGGCAGGGGCAGCCTGGTCAGCACGCTGGTCACGCGCGACCCGAGCGTCGCCGCCCATGCGGTGCCGGCGCTGGCCGCGTTCCACGGCCGCGTCCTCGTGCTCGACCGCGAGGCGGCCGTCGAATCGACCGGCCATGGCTCGCCGTTGCCGCAGCTCAAGCATGGCGGCCCGGGGCGCTCGGGCGGCGGCGAGGAGCTGGGCGGCGTGCGCGCCGTCAAGCATTACCTGCAGCGCACGGCGGTGCAGGGCTCGCCGACGATGCTCGCCGCGGTGGCGCGCGAGTACGTGCGCGGCGCCCGGGTGCGCGAAGAGGCGGTGCACCCGTTCCGCAAGTATTTCGACGAGATCGAGGTCGGCGATTCGCTGCTCACGCACCGCCGCACCGTGAGCGAGGCCGATATCGTCGCCTTCGGCGGCATCTCGGGCGACTATTTCTACATGCATTTCGACGCGATCGCGGCGCGCGAATCGGCCTTCGGCCAGCGCATCGCGCATGGCTATTTCGTGCTTTCGGCGGCGGCCGGGCTGTTCGTCTCGCCGGCGCCGGGCCCGGTGCTCGCGAACTACGGCCTCGACACGCTGCGCTTCGTCAAGCCGGTGGCCATCGGCGACACCATCCGCGCGCGCCTGACCTGCAAGCGCAAGACGACGCGGCCGCCGAAGAAGGACCAGCCGGCGCAGGGCGTCGTCGCCTGGGACGTGCAGGTGACGAACCAGCACGACGAGCTCGTCGCCAGCTACGACATCCTGACGCTGGTGCTCGAGCGCCCGCCCGCCGCGAGTGCCTGACGATGGACGCGAGCGATGGCGCGAGGCTGCGCCGCCTGCTGGCCGAGCGCCGCGTCGCCGCGCTCGCGACCCTGCACCGCGGCGAGCCCGCGGTGTCGATGGTGCCCTACGCACTGCCGGCGGGCCGGACGCAGCTGCTGATCCACGTCAGCGCGCTGGCCACGCACACGCGGGACCTGCACGAGCATGCGCGCGTCGGCCTGCTCGTCGTCGACGCCGAGGGTTCGGCCTCGCCGCTGGCGCTGGCGCGCGTCGCGCTGCAGGCCCACGCGACGCCGCTGCCGCGCGCGGGCGCCGACTACGCCGACGCGCGCGCCCATTACCTGGCGCGCTTCCCCGACGCGGCGACGATGTTCGAACTCGGCGATTTCGAGCTCGTCGCGCTGGAGCCGGTATCGGCCCGGCTCGTCGCCGGCTTCGGCCGCGCCCACAGCCTCGTCGGCGACGCGCTCGCGGCCTGGCTGCGGGGCTGAACGCGGACCCGGTGGCGGGCCGCGGCGGCGGGCCCGGTGGCGGCCGGTTCAGGCCTGGCGCTGCAACTGCCCGGCCTGCGATCGCGCCAGCGGCAGCGTGAAGCGGAAGCGGCTGCCCTGACCGGGTTCGCTGTCGACCGCGATGCCGCCGCCCATCAGCTCGAGCAGGCTGCGGCACATCGCCAGCCCCAGGCCGGTGCCGCCCTGGCCCTGCGCCCGCCCGGCCTCGGTCTGCACGAATTCCTGGAACAGGCGCGCCTGCCCCGCGGCGTCGATGCCGACGCCGGTGTCGGCGACCTCCACCGTCAGCGTGCCCGCGCCCTCGCCCGCCGGCTGCCAGCCGGCCTGCAGCCCCACCGACCCCGCCGCGGTGAACTTGATCGCGTTGCCCAGCAGGTTCAGCACCACCTGCTGCAGGCGCTGGCGGTCGCAGACCAGCGGTCGCGGCAGCGCCGCATCGATGCACAGCGTGAACGCCAGCCCCTTCTGGTCGGCCATGGGCTTGAACACCGCCGCCGCCTCGCGCAGCGCGGCCGCCACGTCCACCGGCGCGCACTGGAGCTCGAACTTGCCGGCCTCGATCTTGGCCAAGTCGAGCACGTCGTTGCACAGCGCCAGCAGCATCTGCGCCGCCGTCTTGGCGAGCTTGAGCTGGCGCCGCTGCGTCTCGTCGAGCTGCGACAGCATGAGCAGCGAGGTGAGCCCGATGACGCCGTTGATCGGGTTGCGCATCTCGTGCGTGACCTGGGCGAAATAGCGGCTCTGGCGCGCCGTCGCCTCGGCCGCGCCCTCGGCGCGCGCCAGCGCCACCGCCTCGCCGATGGCGCTCAGGCGCCGGCCCTGGACCGCCTTGTCGGCCGCCGGCGCGCCCTGGTGCAGCGCCTGCAGGCGCGAGCGCATCGAATTGCCGACCCAGCGGATGCAGCTCGCCTGCGAGCGCTTGAGCGCCTCGAGCGAGCCGCGCAGGTCGCCCAGCGCCTCGCAGGCCTCGCTCAGCACGCGCTGGAGCTGGGTGCCGTTGAGCGGCGACAGCAGCTCCGGGTCGGCCGCCGGCGTGGCCAGGAAATCCTCGATCTGCCGGCGCGCGCGCTGCGGCTCGCCGGCGGCCAGCCAGACCGAGGCGCTCATCCAGGCCCGGTTCGCCGCGGTGGCGGGGTTGTCGTTCACCGCCACGGCCGGCTGCGGACCCAGCAGCGCCAGCGCCGCCTGGGCCGACCCGGTCTGGGCGCGCACGAGCGCGATCACGCAGCGCAGCGCCGGCCGGTGCGCGAGGCGTTCGGGTTCGAGCAGCCAGTCGTGGCGTTCGATCAGCGCCGCCGCCGCATCGCTGCGCCCGACCAGCACATGCGTGAGCAGCAGGTTGTAGAACATGCCCACCGGCCGCAGGTCGGTGCGCACGGCCTCGCCGAGCACGCGCGGCAGCAGCGCCTGCGCGCTGTCGACATCGCCGGCGCTCAGCAGCAGGAAGATCAGCGTCTGCGCCGAGCGCGCCTGCATGAACACGAGTCCGGCCGCCTGCGCCAGCGCATCGGCCTGCTGCGCGACGTCCAGGGCCTCGTCGTAGCGCTTGAACTGGACCAGGATGTTGCCGAGCGCGGTCTCGGTCCAGAAGCGCTCGGCCGGCGGCCGCGGGTCGGCGGCGGCGGCGCCATGGGCGAGCAGTTGCTCGTACAGGCGCTGGGTGCGCGGCGGCGACTGGAAATCGATCAGCGCCTGCGCCGCATCGGCCAGGCGCTGCGCGCGCGCCCAGCCGGCGCCGGCGAGCTCGGCCACCACCGCCTCGACCCGGACCCGCGTCTGCGCCTCGCGACTGCGCACGGCGGCGAGGCAGACCGCCTCGTAGGCCAGGGACAGCAGCGCGATGCGCGGTTCGCCGCGCGCGACCACGGCCTGCGCCGCGGCCAAGCCCTGGTCGGGGTCGACGAAACCCAGATCCCAGGCCTGGGCCAGGGCCTGGGCGTCGGTCTCGAATCGGGACTCCGGGTCGGGCAACGGCATGGTGGAACGATAACCCGGCCGAGGCCGGGTTCCGCCCGCTTCAGCCCGGCCACGCGGCGCGCGCCGGCGCGCGG
>JAGWVB010000201.1 GCA_018971105.1 Burkholderiales bacterium | reverse complement strand
GCTGCCCCGCGCCGCCTCCCAATACGCCGTGCTGCAGGGCCGCGCGACCAGCCTCGTCATCGAATGGAGCGCCGACGACGCGCCGCTGTGGCGCTACTGGGGCCCGCGCCTGCCGGACGCGGCGCTGCCGCCGGCGCCGCTGCGCGAGCTGCGCCCGCTGCCGGCCTTCACCCTCGACCACGACCAGCCGCTGACGCTGGCGCCGACCTTCGGTGTCGGCTGGTTCGGCCAGAGCGCGCTGCTCGCGCACCGCGACGGGCGCGACTTCGCGCAGGCCTGGAACGGCTGCGAAATCGAGTGGATCGTTCCCGGCCAGGCGCTGCGGCTGCTTCTCACCGACAGCGTCGCGCAACTGCGGCTCGAGCTCACGCTCAAGCTCGACCCGGCGCGCGACATCCTGACGCTGGCGAGCACGCTCACCAACCTCGGCAGCGCCACGCTCGACCTGTCCTGGCTCGCCGCCGGCACGCTGCCGCTGCCGGCGCATGCCGCGGCCGTGCGCAGCTACGCCGGCCAGCACAACCACGAGTTCATCCTCCAGACCGACGCACTCGCGCGCAGCCTGTGGCGGCGCGAGAGCCGGCGCGGCCGCACCTCGCACGACAACTTCCCCGGCGTCGTCGTGACGACGCCGCGCGCCAGCGACGACGCGGGCCTGGTCTACGGCGCGCACCTGGCCTGGTCGGGCAACCACGCGCAGACCATCGAATGGCTGCCCGACGGCGGCTGGCAATGGCAGCTCGGCGAGTGGCTGGCGCCGGGCGAGGGCCGCATCGAACCGGGTCAGACCTGGCGCACGCCCGAGATCGTCGCCAGCTGCTCGACGCGCGGGCTGAACGGCCTGGCGGCGAATTTCCACGCCGAGCTGCGCGCGCGCCTGCCCTGGGCCGGCGGCGCGATGCGGCCGCGGCCGGTGCACCTCAACACCTGGGAAGGCTGCTATTTCGACCTCGAACCGGCGCCGGTGATGGAGCTGGCGACGGCGGCCGCGGCCGTCGGCGTCGAGCGCTTCGTCGTCGACGACGGCTGGTTCCACGGTCGCCACCATGACCGCGCCGCGCTCGGCGACTGGTGGCCCGACGAGGGCAAGTTCCCGCAGGGCCTGGGGCCGCTGGCCGACCATGTGCGAGCGCTGGGCATGGAGTTCGGCCTCTGGTTCGAGCCCGAGATGGTGAACCCCGACAGCGAACTCCACCGCGCCCATCCGGACTGGGCGCTGCAGCTCGCCGGCCGGCCCATGCTCACCGGCCGCCACCAGCTCGTGCTCGACATCGCGCGGCCCGAGGTCGCCGACTACCTCTACGGGCGCATCTCGTCCCTGGTCGCCGCGCACCGCATCGACTACCTCAAGTGGGACCACAACCGCGACCTCACGACCGCCGGCGGCGCCGACGGCCGGCCGGCCTATCGGGCCCAGGTCCAGGCCGCCTGGGCGCTGATGGACCGGCTGCGCGCCGCGCATCCGGCGCTCGAGATCGAGAGCTGCTCGGGCGGCGGCGGCCGCATCGATTTCGGCGTGCTGCGCCACGCCCATCGCGTCTGGACCAGCGACTGCATCGACGCGCGCTCGCGCGTCGCGATCCAGCGCGGCTTCCTGCAGTTCTTCCCGCCCGAGATCATGGGCGCGCATGTCGGCACCGCGCCGGCGCATTCGACCGGCCGCAGCCAGGCGATGGCGTTCCGCGCCGCGGTCGCGCTGCCGGGCCATCTCGGCATCGAGTTCGACCTGCGCACGCTGGATGCCGCGGCGCGCGCCGAACTCGCGGGCTGGATCGCGCTGTACAAGCAATGGCGCGGCCTCCTGCATCGCGGCCCGGTGCATCTGGGCGATGCCGGCGACGGCCTGCTGTGGCAGGCGCATGGCGACGCCGACGAGCTGCTGCTGCTGGTCTATCGCCTGGAGCCGACGACGCAGCGCTACATGCCGCCGCTGCGCCTGACGATGCTCGCCCACGAGGCGCGCTACCGCCTGCGCCAGGTCGAGCCCGAGGCCACGCGCGGCCGCCCGCTCTACGACACGACGACGCCCTGGCTCGAAGCGCTGCGCAGCGCCGACGGCGTGCTCGCCGACGGCGCCTGGCTCGCCGAGGCCGGTCTCGCGCTGCCGCGCGCCAAGGCCGAGACGGCCTTCATCCTGCACCTCCGGAAGGTCTGAACCGATGACGCGCTTCGACCCCGCGCAGCACCCGCACCGCCGGCGCAATGCGCTCAGCGGCGACTGGGTGCTGGTCTCGCCGCACCGCGCGCTGCGCCCCTGGCAGGGCCGGCAGGACCCGCCCGTGCTGGCGAGCGCGCCGGCGCATGACCCGGGCTGCTATCTCTGCGCCGGCAACGCGCGCGTCACCGGCGCGCGCAATCCCGACTACCGCACGACCTACGTCTTCGACAACGACTACGCGGCGCTGATGCCGGACACGCCGGAAGCGCCGACTGCAGCGCCGGCCGCCGCCGGCGGCGACCTCTACACGGCAGCCGGCGCGCGCGGCACGAGCCGCGTGATCTGCTTCTCGCCCGACCATGGCAAGACGCTGCCCGAACTGGCGCCGGCGGCGCTGCGCGCCGTCGTCGACGCCTGGTGCGGGCAGAGCGCCGAGCTCGGCGCGCGCTGGCGCTGGGTGCAGGTGTTCGAGAACAAGGGCGAGCTGATGGGCTGCTCGAACCCGCATCCCCATGGCCAGGTCTGGGCCTGCGATTTCCTGCCCAACGAGGTCGCCGCCGAGGACCGCGAGCAGCGCGCGTATTTCGAGCGCCATGGCCGCGCGCTGCTGCTCGATGTCGCGGCGGCCGAGGCTGGTGCCGCGACGGGCGCTGCCGGCGCTGGCGGCGCACCCGGCGAGCGCGTGGTCGCGATCAACGCCGACTGGATCGTCATCGTCCCGTACTGGGCCGCCTGGCCCTACGAGACGCTGCTGCTGCCGCGCGCCCCGGTGCAGCGGCTGCCGCAGCTCGCGGGGCCGCAGCGCGACAGCCTGGCCGCCATCCTGCGCGAGCTGACGACGCGCTACGACAACCTCTTCGAATGCCCGTTCCCTTATTCGATGGGCTGGCATGGCGCGCCCTGGGACGGCGCCGACCATCCGGCCTGGCAGCTGCACGCCCATTTCTACCCGCCGCTGCTGCGTTCGGCCTCGGTGCGCAAGTTCATGGTCGGCTTCGAACTGCTGGCCGAGACCCAGCGCGACCTCACGCCCGAGCAGGCGGCGCAGCGGCTGCGCGCGACCTCGACGGTGCATTACCGGACCGAGGCGCCGTGAGCGGGGCCGCAGGCGCCCTGCAAGCGCGCGTGCTGGGGCAGTTCCGCGCCAGCCATGGCGGCGCGCCCGCGCTCGTCGTCCAGGCCCCCGGCCGCGTGAACCTGATCGGCGAACACACCGACTACAACGACGGCTACGTGCTGCCCTGCGCGATCGGCTACCGCACCCTGGTCGCGGCGCGGCCGCGCGCCGACACGCTGGTGCGCGTCGCGGCGGCCGATTGCGGCGGCGCCGTCGACAGCTTCGACCTCGCCGACGACCCGCTGCCGCACGCCGCCGCGCCCTGGGCCGACTACGTGCGCGGCATGGCCTGGGCGATGCGCGACGCGGGCCATGCATTGCGCGGCGCCGACCTCGCCATCGCCGGCGACGTGCCGCAGGGATCGGGGCTGTCGTCGTCGGCCTCGCTGCAGGTCGCCGTGGGCCAGGCCTTCAAGTCGCTGCAGGGCCTTGACGCGCTCGACCCGACGGCGCTCGCGCGCCTGGCGCAGCGGGCCGAGAACGATTTCGTCGGCTGCCGCTGCGGCATCATGGACCAGCTCATCTCGGCGCGCGGCGTCGCCGGCCATGCGCTGCTGATCGATTGCCGCAGCCTCGAAGCCACGCCGGTGCCGCTGCCGCGCGACGTCGCCGTGCTGATCGTCGAGTCGCGCATCAGCCGCGGCCTCGTCGACAGCGAATACAACCGCCGCCGCGAACAATGCGAGGCGGCGGCGCGGCATTGCAGCGTCGCGGCGCTGCGCGACCTCGACCTCGCGAGCCTCGAAGCCGGCGCCGCCGGGCTCGAGGCCACGACGCTGCGGCGCGCGCGCCATGTCGTGACCGAGAACGCGCGCACGCTGGCGGCGGCGCAGGCGCTGGCCGCCGGCGACCTCGATCGGGTCGGACGGCTGATGGCCGCGTCGCACGCGTCGATGCGCGACGATTTCGAGATCACGCTGCCGGCGATCGACCGCCTCGTCGATATCCTCGCGAACACCATCGGCACGGCCGGCGGCGCGCGCATGACCGGCGGCGGCTTCGGCGGCTGCGTCGTGGCGCTGCTGCCCGAGGAGCGGGTCGAAGCCGCGCGCGCCGCGGTCCAGGCGCAATACCGCTCGCCTGCGGGCGAGCCGGCGCGCGTCCACCTCTGCCGCGCCGGCGCGGGCGCCGGCCTCGTCTGAGGCGGCGGGCCGGAGGCCCTCAGCTCTGCGAGGCGTCCGGCGCCGGCTGCTGATCGGCGGCCTGCTGCTCGGCGGCCTGGTGCTCGTCGATCTTCTCCTCGATCACCTTCTCGCCCTCGAAGCCGGCGATCGCCGCCATGCCCTTCTTGAGCAGGCCGGCGCCCGGGTCGAGCTTGTCGAGCGCCGTTTCAGCGACCACGGCACCGATGACTTCGTTGAGCAGGCCCATGCAGGTCTCCAGGTTGTTGAGCTGGCGATTCTGGTCGAGCGCCACCCGCTGTCAATCATCGATCGAGAGGGATCGCATCGAAGGCGAATTCCATTTGTGCAAACCGGATGGGCGACGTTCGTTCCTACAATCCTGCCGCTTGGGGCCGGCGCAATCACGGACTACACAGACCGCAGCATGCGAGAACTTCTAGAACGAATTCCCGAAAACATCAGACTTCCGCTCCTGACCGTGATCTACGGCACCGCGGGGGGCCTTTCGACCGTCGCGTTCATCCTGTGCGTGAACACGGGATTCCAGGTCGTCTGGAGCTGGATCACCCAAGCCGGCACGCTCTGGTTCCTCGGCACAAGCCTCATCGTCATCGTCGTGTCGTCGCTGCTGGCCGGGATGCTCGTGTCATGGTTCAGCCCCGAGGCGGCCGGCAGCGGCATCCCACAGCTCAAGGTCGCGTACTGGAAGGACCTCGGCGACGTACCGATGCGCGCGGTGCTCGTGAAGTTCATCGGCGGTTCGATCGCGCTGATCGGCGGCGCGAGCCTCGGCCGCGAGGGGCCGACGGTCTTCTTCGCCGGCGGCCTGTCATCCAAGATCGCCGGCTGGCTCGGGATACCCCAGCAGCGGCGGCGCCATGCGGCGGCATCCGGCGCGGCCGCGGGGCTGTCAGCGGCCTTCAACACGCCGCTGGCGGCGATCGCGTTCGTGCTCGAGGAGATCCTCGGCGACATGAACAACCGGCTGCTCGGCAGCGTCGTGCTCGCGGCGGTCGCCGGCGCGTTCGTCATCTACTGGTTCCTCGGCAGCCAGCCCTCGTTCTACATGCCAGCGGTCAACTCGCCGACCTGGAACATGTACCTCTTCGTTCCCTTTGCGGCGGCACTGGGCTCGCTGTTCGGCGTGCTGTTCCAGCGCGGCACGCTCGACGTGCGCATGAAGACGCGGCAGTGGAAGCGCATTCCGGCCTGGACGCGTCCGCTGTTCGGCGGTCTGGTGACCTGGTTCATCGGCTGCCTCGTCTATCTGGCGG
Source organism: Burkholderiales bacterium (assembly GCA_018971105.1). GTDB lineage: Bacteria > Pseudomonadota > Gammaproteobacteria > Burkholderiales > Burkholderiaceae_C > Rubrivivax. The sequence goes on along the minus strand of JAGWVB010000201.1, from coordinate 2,483 downwards.
TGCACCGCTACGACGCCGCGCTGGGCATCGGCAACGGCACCGCGTCCGACCCGATGCGGGGACTCGGCGTCTTCGGCCTCGGCTATGGCGACCTCTCGGTCGCTCTGAAGGACGGCATCGGCTGGAAGATCGCCGGCATCCTGGCCGTGACCAAGCTCGTCGCCACGATCTACAGCTACGGCACCGGCGGCTGCGGCGGCATCTTTTCGCCGACGCTGTTCATCGGCGCGATGTGCGGATTCTTCGTCGCGGGACTGGCCCAGCATTCGGTGCACCTGAGCGAATCGGACGTGCTCGTGCTGGCAGCCACCGGCATGAGCGCCTGCCTCGGCGCGGTCGTGCGCGCGCCCTTCACCGGCATCCTCATCATTTTCGAGATGACGCACCAGTTCGGCATGGTGCCGGCGCTGATGCTGGGCACGCTCGTCAGCCAGTTCATGGCCCGCCTGGCCGGCAAGGTCAATTTCTACGAGGCCATCCTCGAGCAGGACGGCCACGAGATCCACCGCATCGTCCCCCCGCGCGACCTGTCCGCCTGGCGCAACATCCCGGTGTCGGCGATCGCCGGAACCAAGCCCGTGCCCATCACCAGCCTCGCGCCGGATGCGCTCAAGGCCGCGCTGGCCAAGCATGCCTACCGCTGCTTTCCGGTCATCATCGACGGCGTGCTGCGCGGCGTCGTCACGCGCGCGGACATCGAACATGCGCTCGCGCTCGGCCACGAGCCCGCGATGGAAGCGCCCGTCGTCTGCCGGGCCGATCAATCGCTGCAGGATGTCGAGCCCCTGATGATCGAATCGGCCGCCGGACTCTTCCTCGTCGTCGAGACCGCCGGCGGCGCCGTCACCGGCGTCTTCACGTTGCACGACCTGTTGCGCGTCCAGGCTGCCTTGCTCGAATGACCCTCCCGCGTCCGGCGTCCCGGCGCTCAGCCCCGGCGCCGCGCCCGGTACATCATGTCCAGCGTGATGTGCCGCACCTCGAGCTTGCTCTGCTCGATGTGGGCGGCGAGCAGCCGGCGTGCCTCGTCGCCGCGCCGGCGCGTGATGGCGCGCAGGATGCGTCCATGCTCGTCGTAGGTGGCCTCGATGCGTGCCGGCTTCGTGAAGTCGAGGCGGCGGATGATGCGGATGCGCTCGGTGATCTCGCCGTGCACGCGCGCCATCTCGCGGTTGCCGCTCGAGCGCACCAGGCTGGCGTGGAACTGCTCGTCGAGGCGGCCGACCTCTGCGCCGTCGGCCGGCCGCGCCGCGGCCGGCGCGAGCCAGATCTCGGCCAGCGCGGCCAGCGCCTCGCGCGCCTCGGCCTGGGCGAGCAGCTGGGCGGCATGGCCCTCGATCAGCACGCGCAGGTCGTAGAGCTCGTCGAAGGTGTCGAAGTCCAGCGGCGCGACCTGCCAGCCGACCTTCGGCAGCACCTGCAGGAAGCCCTCGCGTTCGAGCCGCTGCAGCGCCTGGCGCAGCGGCGTGCGGCTGAGCGCGAGCCGCTCGGCGAGCTCGCTCTCGCTGCAGCGGTCGCCCGGCATCAGCCTGAAGTCGAAGACCATCTGCTTGAGCTGGCGGTAGGCGCGCTCGCCGAGCGAGGTCGGTTCGGGGTCGGGCATGCGGGAGGGAACGGATCGGTTCAGGCGGGCAGCGGGATCATGCTCACGTGGGCGGCGACGATTTTCCAGCCATTGTCCATGCGCACCCAGGTCTGGCTCTGGAAGCCGCGCAGCGCGGTGTCGCTGCGCACGAACTCGACCTGGGCCACCGCGAGCTCGGCGCCGAAGGTGGTGATGCGCAGGTTCTCGAGCCGGCGCGTGAAGCCCGGCGCCGGGGTCGCGCGCCGGAACGCGATCATCTCGTCGATGCCGAGCTGGCGGTCGGCGATGCCGTAGCGCGTGAGCCGGGCGTCGGCCCAGAAGCAGGCGATGAGCGCCTCGGCGTCGTTGCCCATCAGCGCGCGCTCGTAGTCGTGGAACAGGCGCGTCAGCTCGGCGACGACGGCCGGGCGGTCGATCTCGCCGGCCTTCATCGCGCGTCCCGGTAGGCGCGCCAGCCGCCATGGGCGCTGATGTCGGCGGCGGCGGCCAGCGCCGCGCCTTCGCAGACGAAGCCGTGGACCCAGCGGCCGCTCTCCAGCTGCACCGATCCCAGTGCCAGCGGCGGCGCGATCAGCGCCAGGAAGCCGCCGACCTCGGCGCGCGGCATCTCGTAGACCTCGACCTCGATCGCGTGGCCGGCCTCGCCCGCGGCGACGCGCGCCAGCCCGGGCTTGGGCGGCTGCGTCGCCGGCAGCGCGTAGAGCCGGTAGCAGGGCGCCGTGCGCGTGCGCTCGACGAGGCGGCAGCCGCGCTCGACGAGCTGGCCGTGCAGCGCCATGCCCTGCAGGTGCGCGCCGACGACGGCGAGCTCCAGCGTAGCCGCCGCGGCCGGCAGCGCCGGCAGCGCGTGGTCGGCCGGCGCCAGCGCGCGCAGATGGCGGCCCAGCGCCAGGCCGCG
>JAGWVB010000495.1 GCA_018971105.1 Burkholderiales bacterium | reverse complement strand
CGGCGCGCCGCAGGCCGGCGCCGCTCAGTCCGGCTCCTGCAGGCGCCGCCGCAGTTCGGTCTTCAGCACCTTGCCGTAGTGGTTCTTGGGCAGGCTGTCGACGAAGCGGTAGCGCTTGGGGCGCTTGAAGCGGGCGATGCGGTCCAGGCAATGCGCGTCCAGCGCCGCCGCGTCGAGCGCAGCCCCCGCACGCGGCACGACGAAGGCGACGACGACCTCGCCCCATTCGGCGTCGGGGGCGCCGACCACGGCGGCCTCGGCCACGCCGGGCGCCGTCAGCAGCACCTCCTCGACCTCGCGCGGGTAGATGTTGGAGCCGCCGCTGATCAGCAGGTCCTTGCTGCGGTCCTTCAGCGTCAGGAAGCCGTCGGCGTCGAGCGCGCCGACATCGCCGGTCCAGAGCCAGCCGTCGCGCAGCGCGGCGGCACTCGCCTCGGGGTTGCGCCAGTAGCCGGCCATGACGCTGTCGCCGCGCACCAGCACCTCGCCGACCGCGCCCGGCGCCAGACTGCGCCCCTGGGCGTCGGCCACGCGCAGCTGCACCGGGGTCTGCGCCACGCCGACCGAGCCCAGGCGTTCGAGGTAGCGCGGGTGCTCGACCGCGGCGATGAGGCCGCGCCCGAGCGCGGTCGCCACCATCGGCGTCTCGCCCTGGCCGTAGATCTGCACGAAGCGCGGCCCCAGCACGCGCAGCGCGCGCAGGATGTCGGCCCGGTACATCGGCGCGCCGCCGTAGACGATGGTCTTGAACGAGGCCGCGGCATCGAGCGGCGTCAGCCCCGCGGCTTCGGCATGGTCGACCAGGCGCTTGACGATGGTCGGCGCGGCGAAGGTCGACAGCGGACCGAGCGTGCGCCCGAGCTCGAACAGCTCGGCCGGATCGACCCCGCCCGAGGCGGGCACGAGCTGGCGCGCGCCCGCCATCAGGTGCGGGATGGCGTAGAGGCCGCAGCCATGCGACATCGGCGCCGCGTGGACGATGATGTCGTCGGCCGTGATCGGGTCGACATCGTTGAAATAGCCCAGGCCCATCGTCATCAGGTTGCGCTGGGTGAGCATCACGCCCTTGGGCCGGCCGGTGGTGCCGCTGGTGTAGAAGAGCCAGGCGAGGGCATCGGCTTCGCGCTCGACCGGCGCGTGCGCGGGGTCCAGCGCGTCGACCGGCGCCAGCAGCGCGTCGGCCGCGGCTGCATCGACGTCGATCTGGCGCTGCAGTCCGCGCAGGGCCTGCGGCGCCACGTCGGCCGTGACGAAGGCCCAGCGCGCCTGGGCGTCGTCGATGATCCATTCGACCTCGGCCGGGTGCAGCTTGGCGTTCACCGGCACCACGGCCAGGCCGGCCCACCACGCGCCCCAGAGGATCTCGAGGTAGCGCGGATGGTTGGGCATGAAGACGACGACGCGCTCGCCCGGCGCCAGCCCCGCGCGGCGCAGGCGCTGCGCGAGTCCGGCGCTGCGCGCCGCCCATTGCCCGTAGCTGGCGCTGACGCGCGTGCCGTGCAGCAGCGCCGCGCGCCGGGGATCCAGGCGGGCCTGGCGCAGGAGCAGATGGGCTAGCGTCATCGCGGCGGCGGGGTTGCGGTCGTTCGAAGCGC
>JAGWVB010000200.1 GCA_018971105.1 Burkholderiales bacterium | reverse complement strand
AGACCGCATGGCGCGCGCCCTGCTGGCGCTGCGGCCCTGATCGATCAGCGGCGTCGGCGCGCGGCGGCCAGGCCGGCCAGCGCCAGTCCCGCGAGGGCGATCGAGGCGGGTTCGGGGACGCCGGCCGGCGGAGTCGCGCCGAAGCTGCCCTGGTTGCCGTAGTCGGCCGGTACGGTGGCGCACACGGTAGTGCCGTTGCAGGTGTTCCAGCTGCCCGAGGCCGTGACGTCGAAGTACCCGCTCGCCCATTGCAGCGACAGGTTTGCCGTTCCATCCTGCGCGATGTAGCCGCTGATCGAGGACAGCTGGCTGGCATTGATCGTGTAGGCGTTGAGCAGGTTCGAGCCCTCGTAGGTGAACGACAGGAAGTCGCTCGTCGTGATCGGCGCGCCGAAGACATACGGAACCCACAGATTCAAGGCGGCGTTCGTGGTGTAGCTCGATACGCCGCCGGCCGCGGCGCAGTCGATGCAGTTGCCGGTGAAGTGATCGCTCGTGTAGGCCCTGATGGCGTGGGCCGGCAGGCCGATGCCCCACAGCGCGGCGGCGCAGGCCCAGGCGGCGAGTGCTTTGGATTTCATGTTTAACGCGTGAATGGTGGTGACGACCGAGGCATCAAGCACCCCTCGTGCCACACCTGGTTCAGGTCTTCCCGATCAACGATTTAAGGCCTGAGCTTCCGCGGCTGTCGCGCTCCGTGTCAAGCCGGCCGACAGTGCCGTGGCGTCGCCGGGTGCGCGCCGGGCGACGGGGCCGGCCGCCGCGCACCTTCCGAGGTCTAGCGCGCGAGCAGCCGGTTCACGGCCTCGACATCGCCCTGGCCGAGCGCGCCCGCCGCCTGGCGCAGCTTGAGCCCGCCGACGATGACGTCGTAGCGCGCCTTCGCGAGATCGCGCTCGGTCGTGTAGAGCTGGGTCTGCGAGTTCAGGACGTCGATGTTGACGCGCACGCCGACCTTGTAGCCGAGCTGGGTCGCCTCGAGCGCGAGCTTGGACGAGGACTCGGCCGCCTCCAGCGCCTGCACCTGGGCCATGCCCGACTGGAGGTCGAAGAACGCGACCCGCGTGCCCTGTGCGACGGCGCGCATCGCGCCCTGGAGGTCGTCGCGCGCCTTGTCCTCGAGCGCCAGCGTCTCCTTGATGCGGTTCTGGATTGAGCCGCCGGTGTACAGCGGCCAGTTCAGCTCGAGGCCGACGGTGGCCGTCTTCGTGCTGCCGGGGATGCTCGTCAGCACCCCGGTGCCGCTGGAATGGCTGATGCCGGCGCTGGCGACGGCGTCGAGCGTCGGCAGGCCGCCGGCGCGCGCCTTCTCGGTCTCGAGCCGCGCGACCTCGTAGGCCAGGCGCGCCTTGCGGATCGCCGGGTGGTCGGCGTCGGCGGTCGTGACCCAGGCCTCGGCGTCGTCGGGTTCGATCGCCGGCAGCGTCACCGGCTGCGCCAGCGGGCGCGGCTCGACATCGGTCTTGCCGACGAGCGAGGCGAGCGCGATGCGTTTCGTGCGCAGGTCGTTCTCGGCCTGGATCTCCTGCGCCCGCGCCAGGTCGTAGCGCGCCTGGGCCTCGCGCGTGTCGGTGATGGTGGCGGTGCCGACCTCGAAATTGCGCTTGGCCGAGGCCAGCTGCTCGGTGATGGCGGCCTTGCTCGCGCGCGTCGTCGCGAGCGCGTCGCGCGCGGCCAGCACGTCGAAATAGGCCTGCGCGACGCGCACGATCAGGTCCTGCTCGGCCGTCTCGAGGTCGGCCTGCGCCATCGCCAGCGACTTGCCGCCCTGCTCGATCGCGACCTTGTTGCCCGGGTTGTAGATCGGATAGCGGCCGTTGACGCTGGCCGACGAGCTCGACTGGTCGCCGTTGCCGTAGTTCTGCGGCAGGTAGACGCGGCTGCGGTAGGTGTTGGCCGCCAGCGCGACGCGCGGGCGCCCGAGCGCGTCCACCTGTGCCGCCTTGTACTGCGCCGAATCGGCGAGCGCGCGCGCCGAGAGGTAGGTCGCGTCGTAGCCGCGCGCCGCCTCGTACAACGCATCCAGGCTCTGGGCGCCGGCCAGCCCCGACAGGCTCAGCAGGAGGGCGGCCAGCGCGGTCAGCGCGGCTAGGGGCGGTCGGTGCATGGGCTTACCTCGGCTCGGTCAATAACGCGGGACGGCGGGGTCGACCTGGAGCGACCAGGCATCGACGCCGCCGGCGAGGTTATAGACGCGCTCGTAACCCTGGCGCATCAGATATGCGACGACCTGCGCGCTGCGGGCCCCGTGGTGGCAGATACAGACGACGGGCTGCGCGCGCGGGATCTCGTGCAGCCGCGCCGGGACGGTCTGCATCGGGATGTGCAGCGACCGGGTGCCGGGCAGCTCGATGCGCGCCGTCTGCACCTCCCAGCCCTCGCGCACGTCGAGCAGGCAAACCGCCTGCGGCCCGCCGACGAAGCGCTGCAGTTCGTCGACGCGCAGCGACTCCATGTTCAGAACGTGAACTTCGTCGGCTCGGCAAAGCCCTGCAGGCGCGGCGCGACGGTGTCGAACAGGTCGACCGAGGACCAGGCGGCCTCGCCGGCGCGGGTGACCAGGCGCGCGCGCATCACCGGCTCGCTGCCGACGATGGCCGCAAGCCGGCCGCCGATCTTGAGCTGGGCCAGCAGCGCGGGCGGCACCTCGGCGACCGATCCGGAGAGCACGATGACGTCGAAGGGCGCCTCGGATGCGAGCCCGGCGGCGCCTTCGGCGGCGCTGCAGTCGACGACGGTGACGTTGGCCACGCCACTGCGACGCAGCGTCTCGCGCGCGCCGCGGGCGAGTTCGGCGCGGCATTCGAGCGTGTGCACCCACTGCGCGCGGTGCGACAGCAGCGCCGCCATGAAGCCCGATCCGGTGCCGATCTCGAGCACCTTCTCGTGGCGCTGCACCTGCAGCTCCTGCAGCAGCCGCGCCTCGACCTTGGGTTCGAGCATCGCCGGGCCGGCGGGGTCGCCGGCGATCAGCGGCACCTGGGTGTCGACGAAGGCCAGCGCGCGCAGCGCCGGCGGCACGAAATCCTCGCGCCGCACGTTGCCCAGCAGTTCGAGCACGGCCGGGTCCAGCACCTCCCAGGGGCGGATCTGCTGTTCGATCATGTTGAAGCGGGCGGTTTCGATGTTCATGGCGGCGGGCGTTGCGGGAAGCCGGCGCATTTTAGGTGCAGGCGTTGAACGCGCCCTGACGCGCCGGGGCCGGCCCTACACTGGGCGCACGATGAGCGAATTCCGACCCGCCCGCCGCCGCTACGCCGGCGCCGCGCTGCTCGCGGCCTGCGGACTCGCCGGCTGCGCGGCACTGCTCGCCCCGCGCCGCATCACGCTCAGCGAGGGCGACATCGAACGCGCGCTGGAACGCCGGTTCCCGCAGGACCGCCGGCTGCTCGACATCTTCGACGTCCACATCGCGACGCCGCAAGTGCGGCTCGATCCCGGGCGCGACCGCCTCGCCGCCGTCGTCGACTTGAGCGCGCGCGACCGGCTGCTGGGCGGCCGCTGGCAGGGGCGGCTGAGCTTCAGCTCGCAGCTGCGCTGGCAGGCCGACGACGGCAGCTTGCGCCTGTCGCAGGTGCGCGTCGACGATCTCGCGCTCGTCGACCCGGCGTCGCCGCTGCGCAGCGCCGGCGAGCGCCTGGGCGCCGCGCTGGCCGAGCGCGTGCTCGAGGACGAGCCGATCTACCGCCTGCCGCCCGACAAGGCCGAGCAGCTGCGCCGGGCCGGATTGAAGCCCGGCGGCGTGCAGGTCACCGCCGCCGGCGTCGTCGTCGACCTCGTGCCGCTGCAGCCCTAGCGCCGCCGGCCCGACGCGAGGCCGCGCCAGGGCTTAAGCGCCCGCGCGCCGGCGCCGCGCCTATCATGCGCCGCTTTGCGCGGGCAGCCATGGACCTGCTGTTGCTGATCAAGGCCGCGGCGATGGGCGTCGTCGAGGGGCTGACCGAATTCCTGCCGGTCTCGTCGACCGGCCACCTCATCCTCGCCGGCACGCTGCTGGGCCTGGGCGGCGACAAGGCGCGCGTGTTCGAGATCGCGATCCAGAGCGGCGCCATCGTCGCCGTCGTCGTCGCGTACCGGCATCGGCTCGCCGCCGTGCTCGCCGATCTCGGGCGTTCGGCCGCCGCGCGACGCTTCGTGCTCAACATCGCCATCGGCTTCCTGCCCGCCGCCGTGGTCGGGCTGCTTGCCTACCGGTCGATCAAGGCCCATCTGTTCAACGGCCCCGTCGTCGCCGCCGCGTTCATCGTCGGCGGCCTCGTCATCCTCGTCGTCGAGCGCGTCGTGCGCCCGCGCGCGCGCATCGAGGCGGTCGAGGCGATGACGCCGCTGGACGCGCTCCAGGTCGGACTCGTGCAATGCCTGGGCATGATCCCGGGGACGAGCCGCTCCGGCGCCACCATCATCGGCGGCATGCTGCTCGGGCTGTCGCGCCGGGCGGCGACCGACTTCAGCTTCTTCCTCGCCATCCCGACCCTCGTCGGCGCCGGCGCCTACAGCCTGTGGAAGGAGCGCGCGCTGCTGGTTGCCGGCGACGCGCCGATGTTCGCGGTCGGCTTCGGCGTCTCGTTCATCGCCGCCTGGGCCTGCGTGCGCTGGCTATTGCGCTGGGTCGCGACGCACGACTTCGTGCCGTTCGCCTGGTACCGCATCGCCTTCGGCGCGCTCGTGCTGTGGACCGGCCGGGCCGGGCTCGTCGACTGGCATGGTTGAGCGCAGGCGCTCGAACACCAGGTCCCACACGCCGTTGCCGAGCCCGAGGCCGCGCTGCTCGAACTTCGTCAGCGGCCGCCGCGCGGGGCGCGGCGCATAGCCGGGGCGATGGCGATTCGCGAGTGAGGGCTCGGCCGCCAGCACCTCGAGCATCTGCTGCGCATAGGGCTCCCAGTCGGTCGCGCAATGCAGATAGCCGCCGGGCGCCAGGCGCGTCGCGAGGCGGGCGACGAATGCGCTCTGGATCAGGCGCCGCTTGTGATGGCGTTTCTTGTGCCAGGGGTCGGGGAACCAGATGTGGATGCCGTCCAGGCTGGCCGGCGCGATCATGCGCTCGAGCACCTCGACGGCGTCGTGCTGGACGATGCGCAGGTTGTGCAAGTCCAGTTCGCCGATGCGGCGCAGCAGCGCGCCCACGCCCGGCGGGTGGACCTCGATGCCGATGAAGTCGGTGTCGGGCGCGGCGGCGGCGACCTGCGCCGTCGCGTCGCCCATGCCGAAACCGATCTCGAGCACGCGCGGCGCGCGGCGGCCGAACAGGGCGTCGAGGTCGAGCGGCGCATCGACATAGGGCAGCACGAACCGCGGCCCGAGTTCGGCCAGCGCGCGCTGCTGGCCCGGGCCCATGCGCCCGGCGCGCAGCACGTAGCTGCGGATCGGCGTGCGCGGTGGCGTCGGCGGCTTGGACATCGGGCGGCGATTGTGCCTGCACGCCGGCATTGCGCAGTTTCGGCCCGCCGTGCCGGCCCGCCCTCGCTCCACTTAGCGACAACCGGGCGCGCGACATGCGCGCTAACCCTCGTCCGATGCCCGATCGATGGCCTCTATCGGGCCGGCAGCGCGTTGGCACGCTTCTAGCCCCTTGGATCCGGATCGGCCACTGCAGGGGTCGATGCCTTGCGAACCAGAGACATGCATACCCATCCACCAGGAGACACCATGAATACACGCTTCGTCATGCGCCCGACATCGGCCTTGGGCCTCGCGCTGCTTGCGCTCGCCCCCATGGCGCGCGCGGTCAGCTACACCCAGGGCGACGTCACGCTCGACATCAATGGCGTCGTGAACGGCTATTTCGTCAACCGCGAGGCCAAGGTCACCGCCGCCGACGGCAGCTCGACGACGACCACCAGCAGCGGCATCTCCAGCGGCCTGCTCCCGGGCTGGATCAATTTCGTCGCCACAGCCAAGGCCGGCGGCATGGACGTCAAGGCGCACATCAGTTTCGCGCCCGGGATCAACAACAATTCGAACGTCGTCGGCCTGCCGATCGGCAATCCGGGCGGGACGGCGAACGTGAATCCCTATGCGCAGATCGATACCCGCAATCTCTATCTCGCGTTCGGCAATGCCGAGATGGGCACGTTCAAGGTCGGCCGCGACATCGGCATGTTCGGCCAGGAGGTCATCCTTGCCGACATGACGCTGCTGGGCGTCGGCGGCACGAGCAACGCCAGCATTCCGTACAACACGACGTTCGGGATGATCGGCCACGGCTACATGTACACCGGCTTCCAGGCCCAGATCGCGTACACGACGCCGAATGTCGGCGGCCTGCAGGCCTCGGCCGGCATCTTCCAGCCCAGCAGCTTCGCCGGCAACGAGACCAAGTCCCCGGGCCTGCAGGCGATGGCCAGCTACGCCGTACCCGGCAACATGCCGGCCAAGATCTGGACCGGCATGATCTACCAGGCGACCGATTGCAATAACGGCCAATGCGCCATCAAGCCGTTCACGGCGCAGGGCTTCGAACTCGGCGCCAAGGTCGGGTTCGGCAACGCCGAAGTCCTGGCCTACGGCTTCAGCGGCACCGGCCTGGGCCTGTCGACGGTGGGCGCCGAATTCCTCGGCGGCAGCGACGGCAACGGCCAGCGCACGCAATCCAAGGGCTATCTGCTGCAGGGCACGTACAAGGTCGGCGCGACCAAGCTCGGGATCAATTTCGGCCGCAACCAGGACAGCAAGGGCGCCGCCGGACCGGGCACGCTGTCGAACACCGGCCTCACGCTGGGCGTCTATCACTCGCTGAACAAGTTCATCACGTTGGTGGGGGAGTTCAACACCGAGAAGCAGGACAACTCGGCCGTCGCCGGCAAGACCGAGACGCGCACGCTGAGCCTGGGCGCGATCATGTTCTTCTGACGCGGCGCCGGCCGCGTGACCGCGTCGGCGCGCTAAACTGCGCGCCGACGCGGGCGTCGTTCAATGGCAGGACCTGAGCTTCCCAAGCTCAAGACGTGGGTTCGATTCCCATCGCCCGCTCCAGCGGCCGCTGCGGCGCCAGGCGCTCGGTTCAGCCGCCGAAGCCCTGGCGCCGGCTGACCTCGCAGACGAACTCCTCGAGATCGGGGTCGAGCGCGTCGCGCGCCGTGACCATGCCCACCAGCCGCCCGTCCTCGACGACCGGCAGGTGGCGGATGCCGAGCTGGTGCATGCGCGTCAGCGCCTGCCCCAGGCTGGCCTGGGGGGTCGTGGTCTCCGGGTGCTCGGTCATCACCGCCGACAGCGGCGTCTGCCGGGGCTCCAGGCCCTGGGCGATGACGCGCAGCACGGCGTCGCGCTCGGTGAAGATGCCGGCCACGCGATCGCCGTCGACGACGACGACGGCACTGGCGCGGCTGCCGGCCATGCGGCAGGCGGCTTCATGGACATCGGTATGCGGCGCAGCCGTGAGCAACGGCTCGCCATGCATCAATTGGCGGACTTCCTGACCGAACATCGTCGCCTCGTCGCTCCGCAGGGACTGGACCGCAGCCGAACATAGCGGCTGGGCGAAAACCCGCTTTGATATTGGACAAGAGTTTCGCTGCACGGGCGGTCGCTGCAGGTCTCGCCGTCAGCGAGGCGTGCGACCGCGCCGGCGGGGCCGGGTGCAGGCCCGGCCGAGGCACATTCGTCGGTACAGGTTCCGCCGGCGGGTCGGCGGCCGGCGCGGCGCGCGCCGGTTGCCGCTCCATCGAGGCGGGGGGTGGCGGCTGGCCCGAGGGCCCGGGCTCGGGCATGATGAGCCCATGTTCGACCAGGCCCTTTCGGTACTGCTGGTGGCCGCCGAGGCGCAGGCGGCGCGGCTGCAGGCCGATGGCTGCGTCTGCACCGCGGCGGCGCAGGCCGGCGCGGCGCGCGATTTCGACGCCGTCGTCTTCGGTGCGCCGGACCGCGCGGCGCTGGTCGCGCTGCGCCAGCGCGCCGAACTGGCGCAGGCCGCCTTCGACAGCGCGGTGCTCGTGCACAGCCCGGTGCAAGACCTGGCGCTCGAGCTGGAACTGCTCAGCCTCGGCGTCGAGGCCTTCGTCGCGGCCCCCGCGGATCTGGTGCGCGCGCTGCGCCACGCCGTGATGCGCAAGCGCGTCGAGCGCTCGGCGCGCACGGCGTACGCGACCGACCTCGCGACCGGGCTGCCGCACCAGGCGCAGCTGATCGAGCACATGACGCAGCTGCTCGCGCTGCGCGAGCGCGAACCGGCGCCGATGGTGCTGCTGGTG
>JAGWVB010000199.1 GCA_018971105.1 Burkholderiales bacterium | reverse complement strand
CGGCGCAGAACTCGGGCAGGATGCGCCACATCGGCGCGTTCTTGTCGTAGTCGTCCTTGAACTGCTGCAGCGCTGTCAGCATCGTGTTCCAGCGGCCCTTGGTGATGCCGATCGTGAACATGATGAAGAACGAGTAGAGGCCGGTCTTCTCGACCACGACGCCATGCTCGGCGAGGAACTTGGTGACGATGGACGCCGGGATGCCGGTCTTGGCGAAGGTGCCGGAGAGGTTCAGCCCCGGCGTGACGATCGTGCACTTGATCGGGTCGAGCATGTTGAAGCCCTCGGCGAGGGCGCCGAAGCCATGCCACTTCGCACCCGCCTTGAGCACCCAGTCGCTGGAGCGGCCGATGCCCTCGGCGACGAGCTTGTCGGGGCCCCAGACCTGGAACCACCAGTCCTGGCCGAATTCCTCGTCGACCTTGCGCATCGCACGCCGGAAGTCCAGCGCCTCGGAGATGCTCTCCTCGACCAGCGCGGGGCCGCCGGGCGCCTCCATCATCGCCGCGGCGACATCGCAGCTGGCGATGATGGCGTATTGCGGGCTGGTGCTGGTGTGCATCAGGTAGGCCTCGTTGAAGAGGTGCACGTCGAGCTTGCGCTTGCCGCCGTCCTGCACCAGCACCTGGCTCGCCTGGCTCAGGCCGGCGAGCAGCTTGTGCGTGCTCTGGGTCGAGAACACGAGCTGGTTCTTCGGCCGCGGCCGGTTCTTGCCCATCGCGTGGTAGCTGCCGTAGAACTTGTGGAACGCGGCATGCGGCAGCCAGGCCTCGTCGAAATGCAGCGTGTCGATGTAGCCGTCGAGCGCCTGCTTGATCGTCTCGGTGTTGTACAGCACGCCGTCGTAGGTGCTCTGCGTCAGCGTCAGGATGCGCGGCTGCACGGTCTCGGGGTCGACGCCGGCGAGCAGCGGGTTGGCGGCGATCTTGCGCTTGATGACCTCGGGCGAGAACTCGCTCTGCGGGATCGGGCCGATGATGCCGTGGTGGTTGCGCGTCGGCGTCAGGAACACCGGCACGGCGCCGGTCATGATGATCGCGTGCAGGATGCTCTTGTGGCAGTTGCGGTCGACGACGACGACGTCGTCGGGGGCGACGGCGTGGTGCCAGACCATTTTGTTGCTCGTGCTCGTGCCGTTGGTGACGAAGAAGCAGTGGTCGGCGTTGAAGATGCGCGCGGCGTTGCGCTCGCTCGCCGCCACCGGTCCGGTGTGGTCGAGCAGCTGGCCGAGCTCCTCGACGGCGTTGCAGACATCGGCACGCAGCAGATTCTCGCCGAAGAACTGGTGGAACATCTGCCCCACCGGGCTCTTCAGGAACGCGACGCCGCCGCTGTGGCCGGGGCAATGCCAGCTGTAGGAGCCGTCCTGGGCGTAGTCCATCAGCGCCTTGAAGAACGGCGGCGCGAGGCCGTCGAGGTAGGCGCGCGCCTCGCGGATGATGTGGCGCGCGACGAACTCCGGCGTGTCCTCGAACATGTGGATGAAGCCGTGCAGCTCGCGCAGGATGTCGTTCGGGATGTGCTGGCTGGTGCGCGTCTCGCCGTAGATGTAGATCGGGATGTCGGCGTTCTTGAAGCGGATCTCCTCGATGAACTTGCGCAGGTTCAGCAGCGCCGGTGCGAGCTCGGGGCCGTGGCTGAATTCCTCGTCGTCGATCGAGAGGATGAAGACGCTGGCACGGCTCTGCTGCTGGGCGAACTGGCTCAGGTCGCCGTAGCTCGTGGCGCCGAGCACCTCGAAGCCCTCCTTCTCGATCGCCTGGGCGAGCGCGCGGATGCCGAAACCCGAGGTGTTCTCGGAACGGAAGTCCTCGTCGATGATGACGATGGGGAAGCGGAAGCGGAGCATCGGCGCGGAACCCGGTGGAGCGAAGAGGGCCGAAGTGTAGGCGCGGCTCATGTCGTCGCGCCGGGTGGCTACACTCGGGCGGCCATGACGACGCTCGGGAGGCGAACTTGGACTGGAGCGCGATGATCGGTTGGGGGGTCGGATTCGGCATCCTCGTGGCGGCCGAGATGGCGACCGGAACCTTCTACCTGCTGATGCTGGCGCTGGGCTGCGCCGCCGGCGCAGTGGCCGCCGGCCTCGGCCTGGCGCTGCCGCTGCAGGTCGCCTTCGGCGCCCTGGTCGGCGTCGGCGCGACCGTGGCCTGGCACCTCCAGCGCAAGCGCGAACCCGCGAGCCGGCCGGCGCAGAGCAACCCGGACGTCGTGCTCGACATCGGCCAGCAGCTCCATGTGACCGCCTGGGCCGGCGACGGCTCGGCGCGCGTGAATTACCGCGGCGCCTCGTGGTCGGCCCAATACGCCGGCCGCGGGACGCCGGCACCGGGCGAGTTCCGGATCAGCGCCATCCACGGCAGCGTGCTCCAGCTCGTGCCGGTCGACCATCACTGACACCCAGGAAGGCAAGACCATGGAATTCGCACTCGTCATCGCGATCGTCGCGATCGTCTTCATCGCCCGCACCTTCAAGATCGTGCCGCAGCAGAACGCCTGGGTGGTGGAGAAGCTGGGCAAGTACGACCGCACGCTGACGCCGGGGCTGGCCTTCGTCGTCCCCTTCGTCGAGCGCGTGGCCTACAAGCATTCGCTCAAGGAGGTGCCGCTGGACGTGCCGAGCCAGGTATGCATCACCAAGGACAACACCCAGCTCCAGGTCGACGGCATCCTCTACTTCCAGGTCACCGACCCGATGCGCGCCAGCTACGGCAGCAGCAACTACATCATCGCCATCACGCAGCTGGCGCAGACGACGCTGCGCAGCGTGGTCGGCAAGATGGAGCTCGACAAGACCTTCGAGGAGCGCGACCACATCAACGCCTCGGTCGTCAACGCGCTCGACGAGGCGGCGCTGAACTGGGGCGTGAAGGTGCTGCGCTACGAGATCAAGGACCTGACGCCGCCGGCGGCGATCCTGCACTCGATGCAGGCGCAGATCACGGCCGAGCGCGAGAAGCGCGCGCTCATCGCCGCGTCCGAGGGCCGGCGCCAGGAGCAGATCAACATCGCCACCGGCGAGCGCGAGGCGCTGATCGCGCGCAGCGAGGGTGCCAAGCAGGCCGAGATCAACAAGGCGCAGGGCGAGGCGGCGGCCATCATCGCGGTCGCCTCGGCGACCGCCGACGCGATCGGCAAGGTCGCCGCGGCGATCCAGCTGCCGGGCGGCGAACAGGCGGTGCAGCTCAAGGTCGCCGAGCGCGCCGTCGACGCCTACGCCAACCTCGCCCGGACCAACAACACGATGATCGTGCCCGGCAATATGGGCGAGGTGGCGGCACTGATCGGCACCGCGATGGCGCTCATCAAGCGCGGCGGCGTGCCGGCGGCCAAAGGCTAGAATCGCCGGCTGCTCCGGAAGGGTGGATGAGCGGTTTAAGTCGCACGCCTGGAAAGCGTGTGGGGGTTAACAGCCCCCCGCGGGTTCGAATCCCGCCCCTTCCGCCAGGGCCACCTGCATAAGGTCCGCCGGCGGCAGCCGGGGACCGTTCCGCCAGCCCGACGCCCGCGGGCCGTCCACGCGGCCGCACATGCGCCCGCCCCCGGGCGCGGACCGACCGCCCGGGCGCTCGCCGCGGCGCTGGTTTTGCCAGCTAGCGCGCCAATGCAGCCGTCGCCACCGGCCGGTCGTGCTCGACGATATGGCCGACCAGCCACCGATAGACGAAGGTCCGCAGCCTCTCGTCGCCCAAGCCCTCGGCCACGATCTCCTGGCGCACCGCGTTCAAGGCCCCGAGCAGCCTGCTGTGCAGCAGCGCGTGCGTGAAGGAATGCGGGTAGCCGATGTCGCGCATCAGGCGCTCCTCGAAATCGAAGTGCCGACGCGTGGATTCGTAGAGCTCCATGAAGGCGGGGCCGGCCGACGGACCGGCCGTCAACAGGCGGCTCGAGCATGCGAACAGTTCCTGGTGCTGACGATCGATCTCCGCGTGTCCCGTCGCCAGGGCGGCATCCCATTCAAAAGCTGACATCGGTGCGACAGGGCCCTCCACGCGCTCCATTATCGGTACCTCGCCGCGACGCTTGAGCACGCTGGATGCTTGCGCGCGGGCGCTCGCGGGATCGGGTCGAACCTCGAGCTGCCGCGCGGGACGGGCATCAGCCGACCGGCGCCGCAACGCCGACGGCGCCGCCTGCGCAGCGCCCGGCCGCCCGGCCCGCCGCCTACGCGTGCGCTCGCGGCCGGGCGTGCACGTACGCCGCCAGGCGACGATCCTGCGTGCCCATGTGGCCCAGCAGCCAGTGGGTCAGGAAGCGCTGCATCTGCGCCCGGCTGAGCGTGCCGGCTGCCACGTCCAGGCTGAGGCCATGGAGCCGCTCCATCAGCGCGTCGTGTTGCGCCTCGTGTTCGGCCCGGCCCGGGTAATCCAGCCGCCGCATCAGCCGCTCCTCGTCGCTGAAATGCTCGCGCACGAACTCGAACAGTTGCAGCATGGCCTGCGCCAGCGGCGCCCGCCCGGTCGCCGCCAGGGCCCGGTTGGCCAGTGCGAAGAGTTGACGATGCTGGCCGTCGACGGACGCGTCGCCGATCTCGTACTCGGGTTTCCAGGGAAAGGTCTCCATCGGCAACATCCATGATCCCGAAGCTCGCGCAATCTAGACCAGGCCGGCGGGCCCGGCTTGACGCAGCGCAAGGCGCGGCGCATCGCCGCCGCAGGCGCCCGGGTGCCGCCGCGGCCGCTCACAACCGTCACCGTTGGACACGGTCGGCGACCGCCCGTCCACCGCGCGCCGGGGACAATCGGCGCATGCGCAAGTTCACCTTCGATGCCGTTGCCGACTTGCTGGTGCGCGAGTTCGACGTCGCGCCCGACATGCTGCAGCCGCAGACGCGGCTGGTCGATCTCGGCCTGGACTCCCTCACCCTGGTGGAATTCATCTTCGCCGCGGAAGACCGCTTCGCGTTCACCGTCCCATGGGATCGGCTGGACCGGCGCAACGACGAGGTCACCCTCGGCACCCTCTGCGCCGCGATCGACGCCGAGGCGCCGACGACCGCCTAGCGCCGCCCGTCCACGCGCGCCGCCGCCCGGCGTGCCGGCGGCGCGGACCGGCCCGGCTCAATGGAAGAACAGGTAGCCGACGCCGATCGCGGCGACGACGCCGGCGAAATCGGCCAGCAGGCCCATCGAGATCGAATACCGGGGCTTGCGAATGCCGACCGCGCCGTAATACAGCGCGACGATGTAGAACGTGGTGTCGGCGGAGCCCTGGAAGATGCAGGCCAGGCGGCCGACGAATGAATCGACGCCGTAGGTCTTCATCGCGTCGACCATCATCGCCCTCGAGCCGCTGCCGCTCAAGGGCTTCATCAGCGCCGTCGGCAGGGCCGGCGTGAAATCGGTATTCAGGCCGAACTGCGAGAACAGCCGCGTGAAACCCGTCACCACGAGGGCGAGCACGCCCGAATTGCGCAACACGCCGACGGCCACGAGCATGCCGACGAGGTAGGGAATGATCGTGATCGAGGTCTGGATGCCGCCCTTGGCGCCTTCGATGAAGGCGTCGTAGACGTTGACGCGCCGCCGCATCGCGCCGGCCATGAACGCCACCATGATGGCGAGCAGCAGCAGGTTGCTGCTCAGCGTCGAGAAGCGCTCGATGCCGGCCCGGTCCAGGTAGCGGCTCATGAAACAGACCAGCCCCAGGATGGCGGCCGAGATGCCGCCCAGCCAGCCCAGCACGACGCGGTCGAGCAGCCGGATGCGCTGGCGCATCGCCACGCCCACGAGGCCGACGACGGTGGCCACGTAGGTCGCGATCAGGCAGGGGATGAAGATGTCGGACGGATCGGCGGCCCCGAGCACCGCGCGTTGCGCCATGACGGCCAGCGGGATCAGCGTCAGCCCCGAGGTGTGCAGCACCAGGAACATGATCTGCGCATCGCTGGCCACCGCCGGCTCGGGGTTCAGGGTCTGCAGGCTCTCCATCGCCTTGAGCCCGAAAGGCGTCGCCGCGTTGTCGAGCCCGAGCAGATTGGCCGCGAAGTTCATCACCATGTGTCCGTTGGCCGGATGGTTCCTCGGCACGCCGGGGAAGATGCGTTCGAAGAAGGGCGCGATGATGCGGGCGATGAGGTCGACCGCACCCGCCTGCTCGCCGATCTTCATGATGCCCAGCCACAGTGTCATCACGCCGGCCAGCGGCAGCGCGATGTCCATCACCGCGACCCTGGCCGAATCGAAGGTGCCGTCGACGATGCGCTTGAAGATCTCGGTGTCGCCGAACAACAGCCACTGGACCCCGGCGGCGAGGAAGCCGACGAAAAAGAATCCGGTCCAGAGGTAATTGAGCACCATGGGGGATCGCGGCGCGGGATGGCACTCGGCCGGGATGCACCCATCGTAGCGCCTGCCCCGGGCCCTCAGCGCCGCATCAGGACCTCGAGTTCGCTCACCGCCGGGGCCCGATTGCCCCAGCTCCGGCGCAGGTAGCTGAGCAGCGCGGCGGTGTCGGCGCTGCCCAGCGACTGGGGCGGCATGCTGTAGGGCCGCGGGTTGCCGGCCGTGGCCGGCGCGAAGCCGCCGTGGCGCAGCACCTGCACGAGGTTGCGCACGGACTTCAGCAGCACCGTCGGGTTCCCGGCCAGGGGCGGGTACACGCCCGCCACCCCCTGGCCGCCGGCGCCATGGCAGTCGGCGCAGCGCCGGGTGTAGATCGCCGCGCCGGCCTCGAGCAGCGGCGCGGGTGCGGGCACCGGCGCCGCCTCGGTCCGGCCGTCGGCGGCCTGCGGCGGCAAGGCGGCCAGATACTGCGCGACATCGCGCAGGTCCTCGTCCGGCCAATGCTGGGTGCTGCGGAACACGACGGCGGCCATCGGCCCGAGCACGGTCGAGCGCGCGCTGCGGCCGGTCTTGAGCAGGTCGTAGATCTCCTGCGCCGACGCGGGCCGGGACGCCGCCGGATGCAGCGAGGGCGCGAACCAGCCCTGGACCGGGAGCGTGCCGCCGCTCGCATCGTCGGACGGATTGCCGAGGGCGCCGCGAGGCGCGTGGCAGGCGCCGCAATGGCCCAGCCCCTGCACCAGATAGGCCCCGCGCGCCAGCGCCGGCGCCATGCGCGCACGCTCGGCCTGTTCGGCGGCCGGGTCGGCGGGGCGGAAGTAGAGCCACTGCCAGAGCGTCAACGCGAACTGCGTGCGGTAGGGGAAGCGGATCGCCTGCGCCCGGTTCGCCTGCGCCACGGGCGGCAGGCTGCGCAGGTAGGCGTACAGCGCATCGCTGTCGGCGCGCGTGACATGGGTGTAGTCGGTGTACGGGAACACCGGCAGCAGCACGCGGCCGTCGCGCCCGCGGCCCCGGTGCAGGGCGCGCCAGAAATCGTCGGCGCTCCAGCGGCCCAGTCCATGGTCCGCGTCGGGCGTCAGGTTGCCGGCATAGGCGATGCCGAACGGCGTCGGCAGGGCCGGGCCGCCGGCGTAGTCGGGCCCGCCGGCGGCGGTGTGACAGCCGGCGCAATTGCCCTGCAGCGCCAGCAGCCGCCCGCGCGCGACCTGCGCGCTGGCGGGCGCCGCCGCCGGCGGACGCGTATCCGGTGCGACGCTGCCGCATTCCAGCGGCCAGACGGCCGGCGGGGCGCCCGGTGCGGCCGCCAGCGGCACCGGGCGTGCCTGCAGCCATTGCGCGACGGACGCGAGGTCCTGGGCGGGCAAGGCGCGCGCCACGCGCGCCATGCAGTCGGGCGCCCGGCTGTGGCGCAGGCCGACGCGCCAGGCGCCGAGCTGCTCGGCGAGATAGGCCGCGGGCAGCCCGAGCAGTCCGGGGACGTTGGGCGCGGCGCCGGTGAGCGTGGCGCCATGGCAGGCCCTGCAGGGCGGAATGCCGGCCGCCCGATCGCCCCGCCGCACCAGCTGCTCGGCGCGCCGCGCCGCGGCCGCCGTCAGCGGCGCCGTGGGCCGGTAGCGTCGGCTCGGCGGCTGATCGGCGAAATAGCGGGCCAGCTCCTGCAGATAGCCGTCGTCCAGGTTCTCCAGCAGCAGCGCCATGGTCTCGTTGACACGGCGTCCGTCGCGGAAATTGCGCAACTGCTCGAACAGGTAGCCGGCATCCTTGCCGGCGATGTGCGGCACGACGCCTTCGGGGCGCGAAGGGTCGTGCGCGGCATGGCAATGGGTGCAGGCGAGCGCGCGCTGTGCCAGCGTATCGGGCACCGGGGCGCGCACCGGGGCGGCCGCCGGGGCCGCCGGAGCCGGGGCGGCG
>JAGWVB010000198.1 GCA_018971105.1 Burkholderiales bacterium | reverse complement strand
CGCCGCCGTCGCGCCGCACTGGAGCTACGAAGGCGCCGGCGGCCCGCAGGCCTGGGGCCGGCTCGAGCCCGATTTCGCGACCTGCGCCAGCGGCCAGCGCCAGAGCCCGATCGACATCCACGGCGGGCTCGCGGTCGACCTCGAGCCGGTGCAGTTCGACTACAAGCCCAGCCGCTTCTCGGTCATCGACACCGGCCACACGCTGCAGGTCGATGTCGCGCCGGGCAATTCGATCGAGGTGCGCGGCCGGCGCTTCGAGCTCGTCGAGTTCCATTTCCATCATCCGGCCGAGGAACAGATCGACGGGCGCCGCTTCGAGCTCTCGCTGCACCTCGTGCACAAGGACGCCGAGGGCCATGTCGCGGTGGTCGCGCTGCTGTTCGACAAGGGCGCCGCGAACGCGGTCTTGCAGAAGGTCTGGAACAACCTGCCGCTGGAGCGCAACCAGGAGAACCCGGCGCGCGTGCCGCTCGAACTGCCCGACCTGCTGCCGGCCGATCGCCGCTACTACACCTACATGGGTTCACTGACGACGCCGCCCTGCACCGAGGGCGTCGAATGGATCGTGATGCGCCAGCCGCTGACGCTGTCGAGCGCGCAGGCCGACCTCTTCGCCCGCATCTACCCGATGAACGCGCGCCCGCTGCAGGCGCTGGACGGCCGCCGCATCATCCAGTCCCGCTGAGCCCCGCGGCTCCGACTCGCCCGGCGGCGAGTCGGACGGGGCGAAGGCCCAGGCCGTCCCGGTCCGGGCTGAGCCCCGCGGCTCCGACTCGCCCGGCGGCGCTACTTCAGGAAGCGCAGGTAGAACGCGCCGGACACGAGCACGATCCCGAGGTTGGCCAGCAGCCGTTCCCAGAAGCGGTCCCTGAAGAACAGCAGGTCGACGCCGACGATGAGGCCGGCCATGATCACGCCGTAGAGCAGGTTCGCGCCCGACTTGCCCATCCCGATCTCCTTCGCGGTTGCACCCGGCGCGCGGCTCAGCGCGACCCCGGCTTGGACATCTGCGCGAGCCGGATCGTGCCTGCATAGCGCGTCACCTCCAGCAGGCGATAGCCCTGCCTTTCGTAGAACGGCACGTTGCCGGTCGTGATCATGTTCGTCGTGAGGTCGAACCGATCGACCCCGGCGAGCCGCTCCTCCAGCGCCCGCAGCAGCGCCGAACCGATGCCCCGGCCCTGCCGGTCGGTGTCGACGACGAGGGCGCGGATCACGCACACGCCGTCGGTCACGACGCCGCGCACGGCGCCGACGATGCGGGCACCGTCGCGGGCGACGAGCGCGGTCTGGTGCTCGATATGTTCGACGATCGCGGCGAGCGGCTCGGCCAGCGGCGGGATCTCGCGCCCGTCCTCGAGCCGCCCGACCCGACGGCCTTCCTCGGCGAAGGCGCGACGCTGGATCTCGAGCAGGGTGGGGGCGTCGTCGATCGACGCCGGGGTGATGTGGATCATCGCTGTCCTGCGCCGGGTGGCGCGGCTCGTTGCGGCACCGAGCATAGATCGAAAGCCGGGCCGGGCGCAGCGTGCAGGACGGTCGGCGAGCCGGCGCTGCGGTTCGGGGTCGTCCATGCGATGCCGACCCGCGGCGACGCAGCCCGGTTCAGGAACCGGGCAGGCGCGCGACATCGGCCTCGGCGTAGAGCACGCCGTCGGCGACGAGGGTGTCGATCTGCGCCGCCGTATAGCCCAGGGCGGCCGCGATCTCGCGGTTGTGCTGGCCGAGCAGCGGCGCCGGGCCGCCGGGCGCGGTGTCGCAGTCCGAGAAGCGGAACGGCAGGTTGGGCAGCTTGATCCGGCCCAGCAGCGGGTGGTCCTGCTCGACGACCATGCCGCGTGCCAGCGTCTGCGGGTCGGTGAGCACCTCGGCGATGTCCTGCACCTTGGCCGCCGGCACGCCGGCGGCGTCGAGCGCCGCGCAGCACGCGGCCACCGAGGCCTGCGTCATCGTCCACTCGCGCACCCGGGCGAGGATCTCGTCGCGATGCGCGTTGCGGCCGGCCGCGTCGTGGAAGCGGCGGTCGGCGGCACAGGCCTCGCCGCCGATGAGCCGCGCGAAGCGCTTCCAGGCGTCGTCGGCCTGCGCGGCGATGACGAGATAGCCGTCGCGCGCGGCGAAGACGCCGTACACGGTGCTCTGCGGCAGGTCGTAGCCGGTCTGCACCGGCATCTCCCGGCCGCCGCTGAGGAGCCAGCTCTGCGCCGCGAAATCGTGCATCGACACCATGCAGTCGTAGAGCGCGATGTCGATATGCTGGCCGCGTCCGCTGGCGACGCGTCCGTACAGCGCCGCGCAGACCGCGGCCACGCCATGCATGCCGGCGTACATGTCGGCGATCGGCATGCGGAACAGCGGCGGGCGCTCGCCCGGCACGCCGATGAGCGACATCGCGCCGCTCTTGGCCTCGGCGATGAGACCGAAGCCGGCGCGCTGGGCGTCGGGCCCGGTGTGGCCGTAGGCCGAGACCGAGCAGTAGACGAGCCTGGGATTGCGGCGCGCGAGTTCGGCGTAGCCCAGGCCGAGCTTGTCGAGCGCGCCGGGGCGGTAGTTCTCGACGAACACGTCGGCGCCGTCGGTGAGCTCGTGCATCAGCTGCAGGCCGCGCGCGTCCTTGAGGTCGATGCACAGCCCCCGCTTGCCCATGTTCTGCTGCATGAAGTAGCCGCTCTGGCCGCCGACGAGGGTCGGGCTCGCGCGGCCGGCATCGCCCTGGCGCGGGCGTTCGACCTTGATCACGTCGGCGCCCAGCGCCGCGAGCGAGCGCGAGATATGCGGCCCGGCCAGGAAATGGCTGTAGTCGATGACGCGGATGCCGCGCAGCGGCAGGTTCTGGCTCAAGGTCACTCCCCGGCGGCATCCGGTGCCGCGGCGGACGCGAAGATACGCGTTCCGCCCCATCGCGTATACGGTGGATGCGCAATGCACTACATTGCATTTCGCAATGATCAAGACCACCGACCCCGGCCCCGACACGGGCGCCCTCGACATCCGGCTGCTGCAGCTGTTCGAGCTCATCCACCGCACGCGCAGCGTCACGCGCGCGGCCGAGCAGCTCGGCCTGAGCCAGCCGACGGTGAGCATCTGGCTCGGCAAGCTGCGGCGCCGCTTCGACGATGCGCTGTTCGTGCGCACGCCGGCGGGCATGCTGCCCACGCCGCGTGCCGAAGTGCTGGTCGCGACGACGCGCGAGCTGCTCGCCTCCTGGCGCCGGCTGCTCGCCGATGCGCCGGCCTTCGATCCGGCCGGCGCCACGCGGCGCTTCCGCATCTGCATGACCGACGCCAGCCACCTCACGCTGATGCCGCGCCTGCTGGCGCGCGTGCGCTCGCTCGCGCCGGCGGTGCAGCTCGTCGCGCTGCGCATCGGCGCCGACACGGCGCAGGCGCTGCAGGCCGGCGATGCCGATGTCGCGATCGGCCATGTGCCCTGGCTCGATGCCGGCTTCTACCAGCAGACGCTGTATGCGCAGGATTGGGTCTGCCTCGTGAATCACGCCCATCCCCGCATCGCGAAGGTCCTGAGCCTGCGCGCCTACGCGGCCGAGGCGCATGTCGCGATCCCCGCCGGCACGGGCGCGGAGCTGCTCGAGCAGGCGCTCGCGCGTCGGCAGGTGGCGCGGCGCGTCGTGCTCGAGCTGCCCGGCTTCCTGGGCCTGGGCGGCGTCATCGCCGCATCGGACCTCGTCGCCACGCTGCCGCGCCACATCGGCGAGACGCTGGCCGGCCTGGCCGGGCTGCGCGTGCTGGCCTGTCCCGTCGACGTGCCGACGTTCAGCGTCAAGCAGCATTGGCATGCGCGCTTCCACGACGATCCGGGCAACCGCTGGCTGCGCGGCGTGATGGCCGAGCTGTTCCTGCGCCCCGCGCGGGCGCCGGCGCAGGCCGCGCCGCGCGGCCGTCAGCGGCCGGCGCCGGCCGAGCGCGCGGTGCGGACCTAGTGCTTCGCCTTGACGGCCAGCACCGGGCAGGGCACCGAGAGCAGGATGTCGCGCGAGACGCTGCCGAGCAAGAGCTTGCCGACCGGGCTGCGCTTGCGCAGGCCGACGACCACGAGCGAGACGTCCATGGTCTCGGTCAGCTCGACGATTTCATCCACCGCGTTGCGGCCGCGCACGAAGCCCTTGAACTCGGCCGCGAGCCCGGTCGCCGCGAGCCGCTTCTCGACCGCCTCGACCTCGCCGGCGTCGGCGAACGAGGGGTCGTCCTGCTTCTCGCCCGAGACCGCATTCACGACCAGCAGGCGCTCGCCGCGCTGGGTGGCGATCTCGATGCCTGACTCCAGGGCGGCACGTCCTTCGGGATTCGGGGCATAGGCAACAAGAATCGTCATCGACAACTCCGCAAGAGGCTGGGTTGAGGCCGGTGCGCCGGCCGGACATCGGGATAGGTTGCCCAGCTTATCAGGTGCGGTGCCGGTGGAGCCGGCGCGCGCGCGGCTGCCGCCGGATACGTCGGTCGCCGCCGTCCGGCGCGCGATGCGGGCCATGCCCGGCTTCCAGCGCGTTCCGTGGTCCACACGATTCTTGGACTTGAGTCCAGGTTTGATGCCGCCGTTTGCTCACGGAAAACATTCAGAACCCACTCCAAGTACTTCATTCTGCACACATTTTGGCTCGACCACTCTCGAAAAACGACTTGTAAGTGCTTGATTTGATTGATTTTTCATGGCCGAACGGCATTGACCCCTGGGGGTGCCTCGGGTAGAGTGGGAGTAAGTGCAGAAAAGTGGGGAAATGAGCCAATCATGAAGTTTCGGGGCGGACCGGTGCTGACGCTGGATGCGAAGGGGCGGCTCACCGTGCCTTCGCGCTGGCGCGACGCGCTGATGGCATCCGTCCAGGGACAACTGGTCGTGGCCAAGGGGGCCGACGGCTGCCTCGGGCTGTACCCGATGCCGGTGTGGGAGCAGGTCGAGGCGCACATCCTGGCGCTGCCCAGCGAGCACGACGCCTGGCGCCGCTTCTTCATCGGCAGCGCGACCGAGGTCGACATCGACAGCGCGTCGCGCGTGCTCATCCCGCCCGAGTTGCGGACCTGGGCCAAGCTGGACCGGGAGGTGAAGTTCATGGGCGTGGGCGCTTATTTTGAGCTCTGGGACGTCGCCCGCTACGCCGAGCGCGAGGCCGAGGCCGTCGCCGTCGGCCGCCCCGACGTGCTGCGCAGCCTGGTCATCCAGTGAACGCCGCATGGACGCACACCACCGTCCTGCTCACCGAGGCCGTCGACGCCCTGGTGACGCGGACCTCGGGAACCTATGTCGACGGCACCTTCGGCCGCGGCGGCCATGCGCGGGCGCTGCTGCAGCGCCTCGACGCACAGGGCCGCCTGATCGCCTTCGACAAGGACCCCGAGGCGGTCGCCGCGGCGGCGCAGATCGCCGATGCGCGCTTCACGATCTGCCACGCCGGCTTCGATGCGATGGCCGCGGAGCTGGCCGCGCGCGGCGTCACGGCGGTGCAGGGCGTGCTGCTCGACCTGGGCGTGAGCTCGCCGCAGATCGACAACCCCGAGCGCGGCTTCAGCTTCCGCCACGACGCCCCCTTGGACATGCGCATGGACACCACGCGCGGCGAGACGGCGGCCGAGTTCCTGGCACGCGCCGATGCGCGCGAGATCGCGGAGGTGATACGTGACTACGGCGAGGAACGGTTTGCTGTTCCGATTGCAAAGGCGCTTGTGGCTCGCCGCGCAGGGGGGGCGCCCGTGCGCCGCACCGGCGAGCTGTCCGCACTCGTGGCTGGTGTCGTCAAGACCCGGGAGCCGGGGCAGAACCCCGCCACGCGCACCTTTCAAGCTCTTCGGATTCACGTCAACGCCGAGCTTGAAGCGCTCGAGCAGGGGCTGAGCGCGGCGCTCGCGCTGCTGGCACCGGAAGGAAGACTGGCCGTGATCAGCTTCCACTCGCTCGAGGACCGCATCGTCAAGACCTTCATCGCGCGCGAGAGCCGCGACGTCGTCGACCGCCGCGCGCCCTTCGCGCCGCCGCGCGCGCTGCGCCTGCGCGCCATCGCGCGCATCAAGCCCGGCTACGCCGAGGTCGAGGCCAACCCGCGCGCCCGCTCGGCCGTGCTGCGCGTGGCCGAGCGCACCGAGGTGCCGATGTGATGCGCCTGAACGCGCTGCTGCTGCTGGGCCTGGTCGCGAGCAGCCTGCTGCTCGTGCGCACGGCCTACGAGTCGCGCCGCATCTACGCCGAGCTCGACCAGGCGCGCGGCGAGCAGGGCAAGCTCGACGCCGAATACAAGCGCCTCGAGGCCGAGGCCCAGGCCCAGGGCACGAACATGCGCGTCGACCGCGTCGCGCGCGCGCAGCTGAAGATGGCGCCGCCGCTGCGCACCGAGATCGTCGACGATCCCGCCGCGGCGGCCGCGGCCGCGGCCGCCGGAGCCGCGCCATGAACCGCCCGGCCCAGACCAGCGTGCGCAGCGTCAACTACGCGACGAGCCCGCTGCTCGCGAGCAAGACGCCGCCCTGGCGCTCGCGCTTCGCCGTCGCGCTGCTGGCGCTCGCCTTCGTCGCGCTGCTGGGCCGCGCCGCCTACCTGCAGATCATCGCCACCGCCTTCTACCAGGCCCAGGGCGACAAGCGCTTCGTGCACCGCATCGACCTGCCGGCCAGCCGCGGCCGCATCCTCGACCGCAACGGCCAGGTGCTGGCCAGCAGCGTCGCCATGCCCTCGGTCCAGCTCGACATGCACAACTTCGTCGCCGATGACGCGCAGCGGCGCGCACTGGCGCGCCTGATCGCGATGCCGCTGTCCGAGCTCGACGCGAGGATCGCCGCCGGCGGCGCCGGCGTCGTCGTGCTGCGGCGCGAGGTCGAAGAGCCGGTGTGGCAGCAGATCCGCGCGCTCGGCATCAAGGGGATGATGACGGCGAGCGAGTTCGAGCGCCGCTACCCCGAGGGCGAGGCGGCCGCGCATGTCGTAGGCTTCACCAACTTCGACGGGCAGGGTCAGGAGGGCATCGAGCTCGCGTACCAGAAGCAGCTCGTCGGCCACGACGGCGCACGCACCGTGGTGCGCGACCGCTACGGCCGCATCGTCGAGGACATCGGCGACGAGGCCGAGCCGGTCGACGGCGGCGACGTCACGCTCTCGATCGACTCCAAGATCCAGTTCTACGCCTACCAGCGCATCCGCGACGCGGTGATCCAGCATCGCGCCCATGCCGGCAGCATCGTCGTCGTCGACACCCACACCGGCGAGGTGCTGGCGCTGGCCAATTACCCGAGCTACGACCCGTCGAACCGCAAGCACCTCTCGGGCGGGCAGCTGCGCAACCGCGCGCTCACCGACGTCTTCGAACCCGGCTCGACGATGAAGCCGCTGATCATCGGCTGGGCGCTGCAGACGCACCGCGTCGGCGTCGACACGATGATCCGCACCCAGCCCGGCAGCCTCGTCGTCGGCCGGCTGACGGTGCGCGACGACCACGGCTACCCGGAACTGCCGGTGTGGAAGGTGATCCAGAAATCCAGCAACATTGGCGCCGCGCGCATCGCGCTGATGATGTCGCCGCATGAACTCTGGGACCTGTTCACCAGCGTCGGCTACGGCCAGCGGCCGCAGATCCATTTCCCGGGCGCCGTCACCGGCCGCCTCAAGCCCTGGAAGACCTGGCGCCCGATCGAGCAGGCGACGATGGCCTACGGCTACGGCATCTCGGTCTCGCTGCTGCAGCTGGCGCGCGCCTACACGGCGCTGGCGCGCGACGGCGACGTGATCCCGGTGACGCTGCTCAAGCAGGACCACCCGGCCGTGGGCGTGAAGATCTACTCGTCGAAGACGGTGCGCGAGGTGCGCCGCATGCTGCAGCTCGCCGCCGGCCCCGGCGGCACGGCGCCGAAGGCGCAGACGCAGGGCTATTCGGTCGGCGGCAAGACCGGCACCGCGCACAAGTCCGAGGGCAGGGCCGGCTACGCGGCGAACAAGTACCGCGCCTGGTTCGTCGGCATGGCGCCGATCACGGCGCCGCGCATCATCGTCGCGGTGATGGTCGACGAGCCCAGCGACGGCAACTACTACGGCGCCGATGTCGCCGCGCCGGTGTTCAGCCAGGTCGTGCAGCAGACGCTGCGCATCATGAACGTGCCGCCCGACCTCGACCTGAATGCCCCGATCAAGGTCGACGACGCGGCCGGGGAGAACTTCTAGATGGCGCTGCAGACGCTGCCCGACGCCGCCGCCGCCGCGGGCTGGCTCGCCGCGCGCGTGAGCGCGACGCTGCGCACCGACAGCCGCGCCGTGCGC
>JAGWVB010000494.1 GCA_018971105.1 Burkholderiales bacterium | reverse complement strand
TGGTCGCCGTGGTCGCCCGGGATCAGGCCGCTGCCGATCAGGCGCAGCATCGCGGCGCCGCGGTGCGGGGTCTCGCGCCGCGCGCTCGCCTCGCGCTCGATCTGCACGCCCACCGCCTGCACGTCGTCGAACTTGCGCGGCTTGACGACCTTCACGCGCACCCAGGCGGCGCCGAATTCGTCGATCAGGATGTTGGCGATGGCCTCGGCGCAGGCCTCGAGGAGCTGCACCCGGTGCTCGCGCAGCAGGCGGCGCAGGCGCTCGCAGACGAGGCCGTAGTGGATCGTGTCGGCGATGCGGTCGGTGTCGCAGGCGCGCGCGCGCGGCACCCCGGCGTGGACGTCGATGACCAGCGGCTGCGCCAGGTGCAGCTCGCTGCTGTCGATGCCGATCACGGTCTCGCCGCTGAAGCCTTCGATGAAGATCAGGTCGAGCGCGTTCGCGGTCGCGGCGCCGTCCAGGGTGCGGGGCTGGGAAATCATCATGGTGGGATGGGGCTTGCGTTGACGGGTCGCACCGCGATCGGTGCCGGTGCCACCATCAGCAATATGCGGGCCCGCTCGCACATTGGTAGATTCGCCCATGGCAGGTGAATTCCTGCCGGTCACAATGAGCCGCGAAGACGCGCCGCCCTGCCGCACCGAGATGGAGACAAGCATGAACCTGGAAACGGGGAAGGCCGATGGCCACGCCGATCGCATCCTCGCGCTCGTGCAGAGCGGATTCCGGGACCCGTCGACCGAGCTGGTGACGCAATCATGGAGCCGCTGCCTCAACCAGTACCGCCTGCACCCGGCCAAGTTGCGCGAGCCGGGCTTCGCCAGCCGCGTCGAACTCGAGGAGCGGCGCGCGCGCCGCGCCGACGTCATCGCCTGCGCCCGCTACGAGATGACGACGCTGTACCAGCAGCTCGCCGACAGCGAATCGGCCGTCGTGCTCACCGACACCGACGGCGTCATCGTGCACATGGTCTCGTCGCCGGAATTCGCGGCCGAGGTCGGCCCGGTCGGGCTGCGCGTGGGCGGCAAATGGAGCGAGGCCGAGGCCGGCACCAACGGCATGGGCACCTGCCTGGCGGCGGCGGGTCCGGTGTCGGTGCGGCGCGACGACCATTTCTTCACCCGCTACACCCAGCTCACCTGCTCGGCGGTGCCGGTCTACGACCCCTCGGGCGAGATCGCCGCCGTGCTCGACGTGAGCAGCCGCTCGAGCCTGATGCAGCAGCACCTGCTGGTGCTGCTCGGCATGACGGCGCGCATGATCGAGAACCGGCTCATCGACGCCCGCTACGGCAATGCGCACCCGCTGCATTTCCACAGCCGGCCCGAACTCGTCTACACGCTGCACGAGGGCAAGCTCGCGGTGGGCGAGGACGGCCGCATCCTGGCCGCCAACCGCAGCGCGCTGTTCCAGCTCGGCCTGGCCTCGGTCGACGAGATTCGCTCGCGCCGCATCGAGGACCTGTTCGAGACCTCGCTCGAGGACATGATCCAGCGCAGCAGCTCCTCGTCGTTCCACCCGGTGGTGACCTACCGCGCGAATGCCACGCTGCGCTTCTTCGCCGTCGCGCGCCGCCCGGCCGCGGCGGCGAACGTGGCCCAGGTGAGCGCAC
>JAGWVB010000493.1 GCA_018971105.1 Burkholderiales bacterium | reverse complement strand
CCAGCGCGCCCAGCGCCCACCAGGCCTCGGCCCAGGGCAAGGCCGGCACGAGCAGCGACGCGGCGACGATGCCCAGCCCCGTGCCGCCGTAGTAGATGCCGAGCACGAGCCCGGCCGGGCCGTCGCCGCGGCCGGCCAGGCGCGCCGCGAGCAGTCCGCCGCCGACGAAGCTCGCCGCGCTGGCCACGCCGCAGGCGAAGCGCAAGGCGTACAGCGCCGCGTCGGCGCGCACCAGGCCATGGGCGGCGAGCAGCAGCGCGGCACCGCAGCAGCCGCCCAGCATCACGATGCGCGCGTCCCAGCGCCTGAACACGCGCGGCGCGAGCAGCGCACCGACGAGATAGCCGGCGGCGTTGGCGGTGTTCATCGCACCGGCGGTGAAATAGCTCCAGCCGAGGTCGGCGCGCATCGGCGCGAGCAGCAGCGCATAGGCGAAGCGCGCAAGCCCGAGCGAGATCGCCGAGGCCAGCGACAGCGCCGCTGCGGCCGCGACGGCGCTCATCGCACCGCGCTGCGCGTCGGGCGCCGGCGCGAGGAGCGGCGCATTCATCTGCAAGCCAGCGCGGCCCGCCGCCCCTCGATCAGCCTGCGCGCGACTTCGGCGAAACCGGCGCCGCGCTCGCCCGCCGTGATGTAGGCCGGCCAGTTGTGCAGCTGCGCCGCGTAGCGACGCAGGTTGGCGACGCCGACGCCGGCCGGGAAGGCGGCGAACAGTGCCTGGTCGTTCGTCGAATCGCCGACATAGACCCAGCGCCCGATCTCGGCCGCGAGCTCGCGGCCGTACAGGCGCCGCACCATCCAGCGCGCGGCGCTGGCCTTGTCGTGCTTGCCGATCCAGCCATTGACATGGATCGAGCTCACGCTCGCATTCAGGCCCTCGCTGTGCATCAGCGCGACGACGCGCTCGATGGCCGCCGCGTCGAGCCGCGCGAATTCGGCATGGTCGATGGCGATGTCGGTGACGCGCCCGGCGCTGTCGCGCGCCAGCGTCGCGCCCGCCACCTCGCGCAGCACGCGCGCGGCGGCGGCGCGCAATCGCGGCGCGTGGGCGGCGCGCGTCGCCTCGCCCTGCGCGTACTCGGTGCGCCAGACGCCGCCGTCGCGGATCAACGCGACGCCGCCGTTCTCGGCCACCACCGCGACCAGCGGCCAGGTGCTGGCGCGCTCGATGCTCCAGCCCAGCGGACGCCCGGTGATCGCGATCACCGGCAGCCCGGCGTCGGCCAGGCGCGCCAGCGCATCGAGCGCCTCGGCCTCGATCGCGCCGTCGCGCGTCAGCGTGTCGTCGATGTCGGTCATGAGCCCGATCACGCGCGCCGCCTGCGCCGCGCTGAACTCCGACCAGGGACGCGAACAGCGGTCTTGATCGCGATCAATCCCCGCGGGGGTTGCGCTGACCATCATCGACGTTTACCGTCATCGAAACGACAAATTTCCAAGTCCATGCCCAAGGATACCGCCGCCCCCCCGACCCGCACGCCGCGCGGACGCGCCGCCCAGGCTACCCCGCAACGCGCACGGACCGCGCGCGCGGCGCGCGGCGCGAAGTCCGGCGACGTGCTGGACACGCGCACGCCGGCGCGCATCGAGAGCGGCGTCGCCGCGCGGGCCGCC
>JAGWVB010000197.1 GCA_018971105.1 Burkholderiales bacterium | reverse complement strand
GACCCCCGGGGCCAGCGGCCAGGGGTGGCGCGCGTGGAAGCGGCGCATCGCCAGCAGCGCCAGCAGCGGCCATTGCAGCAGCAGCGGTCCGGCGAACGCGGCGCCCGTCGCATCGGGGCTGGCGGCGGCGATGCCGCAGCCGAGCGCGGCGAGCGCGATCGCCGCGACCCAGCCGCGCCAGCCGGCCACGCGTTCGCGCCGCAGCCCGAACGCCGTCAGCGCCGCGGCCACCAGCGCCAGCGCAAGACAGGCGAAGGCGGTGGTGGCGGCGGCTTCGGCGGGCATAGGCGGACGATTCTGGGCGGCGTCCGGGGCGGGTTCTGCAACCGGGTGCTACCAGCTGTGACCGCCGGCGCCGGGGTTACGATGCGGCACCGGCAGACCGCAGTCGCGGCCGGCGCGTGGACGGCAGGGACGACAGGGTGATGCATCAGTTGGGGTGGGGCTGGCGGCGGGCCGCGATGTCCGGATGGCTGGCGGCCTGGCTCGCGTTCGGGCCGGCGATCGCAGGCGCGGCGCCGGCCGCGCCGGGCGCCGCGGGCGTCGAACTCGAGCAGCTCACCTGGCCCGAACTGCGCGCGCGCATCGACGCCGGCGCCCGGATCGCGCTGGTGCCCATCGGCGGTACCGAACAAAGCGGCACGCACATGGTGCTGGGCAAGCACAACGCGCGCGTGCGCCTGCTGGCGCAGCGCATCGCGCTGGCGCTGGGCGATGCCATCGTGGCGCCGGTCATCGCCTACGTGCCCGAGGGCGACATCGACCCGCCGACGCACCATATGCGCTGGCCCGGCACGCTCACGCTGCCGGTGCCGGTGTTCGAGGCGATGCTCGAATCGACCGCGCGCAGCCTGCGCCATGCCGGTTTCTGCGATGTCGTCTTCCTCGGCGACCATGGCGGCTACCAGGCGAGCCTGAAGCGGGTCGCCGCCAGGATCGACCGCGACTGGGCGCGGTCGGGGCCCTGTCGCGTCCACGCCATGCCCGAGTACTACCGCGCCGCCGATGTCGACTACGCGCGCATGCTGAAGGCGCGCGGCTACCCGGCGGCCGAGATCGGCAGCCACGCCGGGCTCGCCGACACCTCGCTCGCGCTCGCCGTCGACCCCGCGCTCGTGCGCATGGACGGCGACCATGTGCGCGTGACCCGGGTCGCCGGGCCCGACGGCGTCAGCGGCGACCCGCGCCGCGCGACGGCCGCGCTCGGCCGCCTCGGGCTGGACCATATCGTCGAGGTCACGGTGGCCGCGATCCGCGCCGCCACGCGCCATCCGCTCCCATCCTCAAACCCCCGAAGGACACCATGAAACCGTTCGATCCCGCTGCCGGCGTGCGCCGCTTCGGTCCGTTGCTGCTGTCGCTGCTCGCGCTGTGCGCGCTGCTGGCCGCCGCCGCGCTGCACGCGCAGGCGGCGGCGCCGGTCACAGCTCCATTCAATGTTTACGCCGCCAGTGCCTCGGACAAGGTGCGTCCCGATGTCGCGACCGACCTCGCGCGCATCTACGTCCCCAACCTGCGCTCGGACGATGTCTACGTCATCGACCCGGCGACGCTGAAGGTCGTCGACAAGTTCAAGGTCGGCCGCTCGCCCCAGCACATCGTGCCCTCGTGGGACATGCGCACGCTGTGGGTGACGAACAATGCCGAGGGCCGCAGCGACGGCAGCCTGACGCCGATCGACGCCCATACCGGCAAGCCGGGACCGGCGGTGGCGGTCGACGATCCGTACAACATGTACTTCACGCCCGACGGCAAGTCGGCGATCGTCGTCGCCGAGGCGCGCAAGCGGCTCGACTTCCGCGACCCGAAGACGATGGCGCTGCAGTACTCGATCGAGGTCCCCGGCTGCGGCGGCATCAACCACGCCGATTTCTCGATCGACGGCAGCTACGCGATCTTCACCTGCGAGTTCAACGGCGACGTGGCCAAGATCGATCTCGTGCACCGCAAGGTGGTCGGCTACCTGAAGCTGAAGATGCCCGCGCGCCGCCTCAAGTCGGTCTCGCCGACGGCGAGAGTCAAGCCCGGCCAGGTCTGGGAGCCGGGCGAGACCGAGCTGTGCACGGCGGGCCGGGGCGCGCCGCAGGACATCCGCATCTCGCCCGACGGCCGCCATTTCTACGTCGCCGACATGGGCGCCGACGGCCTGCACGTCGTCGACGGCGCGACGCTGACCGAGGTCGGCTACATCGTCACCGGCCTCGGCGCCCATGGCCTCTATCCGAGCCGCGACGGCACCAAGCTCTATGTCGCCAACCGCGGCTCGCACCAGGTGCACAACGGCCCGCGCGGCGACGGCGGCGTGGCGGTGGTCGATTTCGCGACCGAGAAGGTCGTCGACTACTGGCCCGTGCCCGGCGGCGGCAGCCCCGACATGGGCAATGTCAGCGCCGACGGGCGCTGGCTCTGGCTCTCGGGCCGCTTCGACGATGTCGTCTACCGCTTCGACACGCGCAACGGCCATGTCGACGTGATCAAGGTCGGCGAGGAGCCGCATGGACTGACGGTGTGGCCGCAGCCGGGCCAGTATTCGCTCGGCCATACCGGAAACACCCGGTGAATCCCGGCGGCGGCGCCTTCGACCCGGAGGAGCGGCCCCGGCGGCCCGGCCGGGCCGGTTCCGCGGCGGCCGCCTGAAGCGGCGGCGGTGGCGGTCCTGAATCGATGAGAGCCGTGCTCGACGCCTTCTGGCGCGCGCTTGCCTACTGCCTGCACTGGCGCGTCATCCTGTGGTCGCTGCTGCCGCTGCTGGTGGCCGGCGGCAGCGTCGGCGCGCTCGGCTGGTTCTACTGGGAGAGCACGCTGGCGGCGGTGCGCAGCGCGCTCGAGCAATGGTCGCTCGTCGCGGCGCTGCTGCACTGGCTCGACGGCGTCGGCCTGCAGGCCATGCACGCGCTGCTGGCGCCGATGATCGTCGTCGCGCTGGCGGTGCCGGCGATCGTGCTGCTCACGCTGCTGCTGGTGGCGCTGTGGGTCACGCCGGCCGTCGTGAGCCTGGTCGCGCAGCGCCGCTTCCCCGCGCTCGAGGCGCGCCACGGCGGCGGCTGGCTGCAGAGCCTGGGCTGGTCGCTGGCCTGCACGGCGGCGGCGCTGGTGGCGCTGGTGCTGAGCATCCCGCTGTGGTTCGTGCCGCCGCTGGTGCTGGTGCTGCCGCCGCTGATCTGGGGCTGGCTCACCTGCCGCATCCTCGCCTTCGACGTGCTCTCGGTCCACGCCAGCGCGGCCGAGCGCCGGCAGCTGCTGCACGCGCGGCGCTGGCCGCTGCTGCTGATGGGCGTGGTCGCCGGCTATCTCGGCGCGCTGCCCTCGCTGCTGTGGGCGCTGAGCGCGGCGACGCTGATCTTCGCGCCCATCCTGGTGCTGGCCTCGGTCTGGCTCTACACGCTGGTGTTCGCCTTCGCCGCGTGCTGGTTCGCGCATTACGCGCTGGCCGAACTGCAAGGGCTGCGCGGCACGCGCGTCGCGCCGCGGCTCGAACCCGAACCTGAGAAGATCGGCGCATGAACATCGGACTCATCATCGTCGGCGACGAGATCCTCTCGGGCAAGCGCACCGACAAGCACCTGCCCAAGGTCATCGAGCTGCTCGCGGCGCGCGGACTCGCGCTGGCCTGGGCGCGCTATGTCGGCGACGACCGTGCGCGCATCACCGCGGCGCTGCGCGACGCCTTCGGCGGCGGCGACCTCGTGTTCTCCACCGGCGGCATCGGCGCCACCCCCGACGACCACACGCGCCAATGCGCCGCCGCGGCGCTCGGGGTCGGACTCGAGCTCCACCCCGAGGCGCGCGCGCTCATCGAGCAGCGCATGCGCGATCTCGCGGCCGAGCAGGGCACGCGCTACGACCCCACGCAGCCCGACAACGTGCACAGGCTCAACATGGGCGTGTTCCCGGTCGGCGCGACGCTGATCCCCAACCCCTACAACCGGATCCCGGGCTTCTCGGTCGCGAACGTGCATTTCGTGCCCGGCTTCCCGGTCATGGCCTGGCCGATGATCGAATGGGTGCTCGACCAGCGCTACGCGCATGCGCATGGCGCGTCGAAGTCGATCGAGCGCTCGGTCATCGTCTACGGCTCGATGGAAGCGGCGCTGACGCCGCTGATGGAGGCCGTCGAGGCGCAGTTCCCGGGCGTCAAGGTCTTCAGCCTGCCCAGCGTCGACCATCCGGTGCACGGGCGCCACATCGAACTCGGCGTCAAGTCGGCGACCGATCCGGTCGAGGCCTACGCGGCGCTGCGCGCCGGACTGGAGCGGCACGGTGCACGCCTGGGCACCGAACTGGTGCGATGACGGTGGCATCGGAATCCCAATCTGGTGCATAGGCACGTCCGCGGGACCGCCCGCCGGGCAAAGTCGGGGCGCGCGCGTCCCAGATTCAGGCACGGTTTCTGCTAAATTTCCCTGGGACTGGTCTGGTTAGTGCCGGACAGCTCATACCCCTATCAACCGCGCCCGCGCTAGGAGAGATTTGAATGGCAAAGACCGTTGCCGACGTGATGAAGCTGGTGAAGGAGAACGAAGTCAAGTTCGTCGACTTCCGCTTCACCGACACCCGCGGCAAGGAGCAGCATGTATCCGTGCCTGTCTCCGCCTTCGACGAAGACAAGTTCAGCAGCGGCCATGCTTTCGACGGTTCGTCGATCGCGGGCTGGAAGGGCATCGAGGCCTCGGACATGCTGCTGATGCCCGATCCCAACACCGCCAACATCGACCCGTTCTTCGAAGAGCCGACGCTGATCCTGACCTGCGACGTGCTCGAGCCGGGTGACGGCAAGCCCTACGAGCGCGACCCGCGCAGCCTGGCCAAGCGCGCCGAGGCCTACCTCAAGAGCAGCGGCATCGGCGACGCGGCCTATTTCGGCCCCGAGCCCGAGTTCTTCATCTTCGACCAGGTGCAGTGGACGAACGACATGTCCGGCTGCTCGTTCAAGATCGGCTCCGAGGAAGCGCCCTGGAACTCCGGCGCGAGCTTCGAAGGCGGCAACATGGGCCACCGCCCGGCCGTCAAGGGCGGCTATTTCCCGGTGCCGCCGGTCGACAGCTTCCAGGACATGCGCAGCGAGATGTGCCTGCTGCTCGAATCGCTGGGCATCCCGGTCGAGGTCCACCACCACGAGGTCGCGGGCCCGGGCCAGAACGAGCTCGGCACCAAGTTCAGCACGCTGGTGCAGCGCGCCGACTGGCTGCAGCTGCAGAAGTACGTCGTGCACAACGTCGCCCATGCCTACGGCAAGACGGCGACCTTCATGCCCAAGCCCGTCGTCGGCGACAACGGCAGCGGCATGCACGTGCACCAGAGCGTGTGGAAGGACGGCGTCAACCTGTTCGCCGGCGACGGCTATGCGGGGCTGAGCGAATTCGCGCTGTACTACATCGGCGGCATCATCAAGCATGCCCGCGCGCTGAACGCGATCACCAACCCCGGCACCAACAGCTACAAGCGCCTGGTGCCCGGGTTCGAGGCCCCGGTCAAGCTCGCCTACTCGTCGCGCAACCGCTCGGCCTCGATCCGCATCCCCTATGTCGCCAACCCCAAGGGCCGGCGCATCGAGGCGCGGTTCCCGGATCCCCTGTGCAACCCGTACCTCGGCTTCAGCGCGATGCTGATGGCCGGCCTGGACGGGGTCGAGAACAAGATCCACCCGGGCGAGGCCGCGAGCAAGGACCTCTACCACCTGCCGCCGGAAGAGGACGCGAAGATCCCGACCGTCTGCCACAGCCTGGACCAGGCGCTGGACTACCTCGACAAGGGCCGCGCCTTCCTGACCAAGGGCGGCGTCTTCACCGACAGCTACATCGACGCCTACATCGAGCTCAAGCTGCAGGAGGTGACGCGTTTCCGCATGGCCACCCACCCCTGCGAATTCGACATGTACTACTCGCTGTAACAAGCCGGGCCGTTGCGCCGCGGGCCAGGCACCTCCGGGCGCCTGGCCCGTTTTTCTTGGACCACAGGCCGGGCCTGCGCTGCGCCACAATGCCCCCATGCAGAAGCCCTCCTACCTCCGCGTGCTGCTCGGCGCCCTGGCGCTGGCCGCCCTCCTGGCATCCCCGGCCCGGGCGCAGGGCAAGCCGGTCTACCGCTGTCCCGGACCGCCCGTGCTCTACACCGACGGCCTGACGCCGCAGCAGGCGCGCGAGCAGGGCTGTCGCGAACTCGAGAGTCAGCCCATCACCATCATCCCCGCCGTGCGGCCGCGCCCGGCGCCGGTGGCCAGCCACGCCGGCGAGGGCCGGGTCGACCCCGCCGAGCAGCGCAAGCGCGATGCCGACGCGCGCCAGATCCTGGCCGACGAGCTGGCGCGCCAGCAGCACAAGCTGGCCGAGCTGCAGCAGGCCTACAACAACGGCGAACCCGAGCGCCAGGGCAACGAGCGCAACTACCAGAAGTACCTCGACCGCGTGGCCGGGATGAAGGCGTCGATCGACCGCACGCAGGCCGACATCGCGGCGATCCAGCGCGAGATCGCCAAGCTGCCGGGCTCGTGAACGCCCCCGTCGCGAGCCCGTTCGACCTCTACGACCAGCTCGCGACGATGGTCGCGGTCGTCGCCCCCGACGGCCGCTGCCTGCACGCGAATTCGCCGCTCGAGACGGCGGTCGGGCTGTCGCGCCGCATGCTCCAGCGCGGCAACCTGCGCGACTGGTTCGT
Source organism: Burkholderiales bacterium (assembly GCA_018971105.1). GTDB lineage: Bacteria > Pseudomonadota > Gammaproteobacteria > Burkholderiales > Burkholderiaceae_C > Rubrivivax. The sequence continues at coordinate 1,646 of JAGWVB010000197.1, read as the reverse complement.
CGAGCCGGCGCAGCTCGCCGAGACGCTGGCGCTGGTGGCCACGAACCAGGTCGCGACAAGCCGTTTCGACGCCCATCTGAAGCGCCACGGCGCCGCCGGGACCGAGCTGCCGGTGCACGTGATCGTGAACCAGACCGACTGGAGCGACCGCGTCCTCGTCGAGATGATCGAGATCGAGCAGCAGACGCGGCAGGACCGCGAGGAACGCACGCTCGGCCTGGCGCAGGCGAACAAGGAGCTGGTGCGCAACCTCGCGCACGAGATCAAGAACCCGCTCGGCGGCATCCGCGGCGCGGCGCAGCTGCTGGCGATGGAGATCACCTCGCGCGAGCTCACCGACTACACGCGCATCATCATCCAGGAGGCGGACCGGCTGCAGGCGCTGGTCGACCGGCTGCTGGCGCCGCACCGGCGCGCCCATGTCGTGGCCGACGTCAACATCCACGAGGTCTGCGAGCGCGTGCGCTCGCTCGTGCTGGCCGAGTTCCCGCGCGGGCTCGAGGTGCGGCGCGACTACGACACCTCGCTGCCCGAGTTCCGCGGCGACAGCGAGCAACTCATCCAGGCCGTGCTCAACATCGCGCATAACGCCACCTATGCACTGGCCGAGCGCATCGCCGGCGGCGACGCCGAACTCGTGCTGCGCACGCGCGTCGCGCGCCAGGCCACCTTCGGGCGCCAGCGCTTCCGCTTGGCATTGGAATTGCATATCGAGGACAACGGGCCCGGCGTGCCCGAGGACATCCGAGATCGCATCTTCCATCCGCTGGTGTCGGGGCGGGAAGGGGGCTCGGGACTCGGGTTGACGCTGGCGCAGACCTTCGTGCAGCAACATCAGGGCACGATCGAATGCGACAGCGTGCCGGGACGGACGGTATTCAAGATCCTCATCCCCTTGCCCTGAAGATCACGCCGCACGCATGAAACCCATCTGGGTCGTCGACGACGACCAATCCATCCGCTTCGTCCTCGAGAGGGCGCTGGGCCGCGAGCAGTTCACGGTGCGCACCTTCGCCAGCCCGCGCGAGGTGCTCGCCGCGCTGGACGACGATGCGCCGCAGGTGCTGGTGAGCGACATCCGCATGCCCGGCGGCAGCGGCATCGACCTGCTGGCCGAGGTGAAGACGCGCCATCCCGGCCTGCCGGTCATCATCATGACGGCCTATTCCGACCTCGACAGCGCCGTCTCGGCGTTCCAGGGCGGCGCCTTCGAATACCTGCCCAAGCCCTTCGACGTCAACGCCGCGGTGGCGCTGATCCGGCGCGCCGTCGACGAGAGCCTGCGCGAGGAGGTGGCCGAGTCGGCGCCGGCCCAGGCGACCGAGATGCTGGGCCAGGCGAGCGCGATGCAGGACGTGTTCCGCGCCATCGGCCGCCTGAGCCAGAGCAACGTCACGGTGATGATCACCGGCGAGAGCGGCACCGGCAAGGAACTCGTCGCGCGCGCGCTGCACAAGCACAGCCCGCGCGCGGCCGGGCCCTTCATCGCCATCAACACCGCGGCCATCCCCAAGGACCTGCTCGAGAGCGAACTCTTCGGCCACGAGCGCGGCGCCTTCACCGGCGCGCAGACGACGCGGCGCGGCCGCTTCGAGCAGGCCGACGGCGGCACGCTGTTCCTCGACGAGATCGGCGACATGCCGCTC
>JAGWVB010000196.1 GCA_018971105.1 Burkholderiales bacterium | reverse complement strand
GAGGTCGTCAGCAGCGGCGAGCCGGCGAGCAACTGGGCCAGCGCGTCGACGCTCTCGATGCTGACCTGCTGCGCGTGGTCGGTGAGCGCGACGACATCGGCCGGGCTGACCGGCATCGCGTCGCCGAAGGCGGCCAGCGCGTCGCCGCCGCGCAGCCGGAAGCCGGCGAAGATGCCGCCGGCGATGCCGGCCAGCGAGAGCAGCCCGAGCGGGCGCATCAGCAGGGCCAGCAGGCGCTGACGCACGGCGGGCGGGGCTTCGGCGTAGACGGCGCCGACGAGTTCGGGGACCGAGGGTTCGTCGGCCTGTGCAGGGGGGGTGTGCATGGCGGTCGGCTCCTGGAACGGACGGGCGGCGGCGCCTGGAGGCGGCGGCCCGGGGACGAGATCTTCGCCCGCGTCGAGCGGCGCGCTGTGTCGGATCGGGCGCCGCCTTGTTGCATCTGCAATCGGCGCCGGCCCGCTTCAGAGCAGCTGGGACAGCGCCTGCGCGAGCTCGGCGCGCTGCAGCGGCTTCGCAAGCACGCGCGTCACGCCCGCCGCCGCCGCGCGCTGCGCCAGCTGGGCGCCACCGTAGCCGCTGACCAGCAGCACCGGCAGTCGCGGCGCGAGCGGCCGCAGCGCCTGCGTCAGCGCGGTGCCGGTGAGGCCCGGCATGACCTCGTCGGTGATCACGGCGGCCCAGGCCGCGGGCGCCTCGCGCAGCGCCCGCAGCGCCGCCGCCGGGTCGTTCATCCCGACCGGGTCGTAGCCGAGGCCGCGCAGCATCTCGAGCGCGAGCGCGACGAGCCCGGGTTCATCGTCGACGACGAGCAGGCGCTGCCCGCCCCCGGACGGCGCGGCGCTGGCCGGGGCGGCGGCGGCGAGCTCGTCGCGGCTCTCGGGCAGGTAGAGCGTGAAGCGGGCGCCGGCGCCGGGCCGGCTCGCGACGTCGATGCCGCCGCCGAACTCGGCCACCACGCCATGCACGACGGCCAGGCCGAGCCCGGTGCCCGAGGCCGCGGCGCGGGTCGTGAAGAAGGGCTCGAACAGGCGCTCCATCACCGCGTCGGTGATGCCGGTGCCGACATCGCTGACCGAGATCACGAGCCAGGCGCCGGGCTGGAGCCGGCTGTGCGAGAGCACGCGCGCCTCGCCCAGGCGCAGCCGCTCGAGGTGCACCGTCACCATGCCGCCCTCGGGCATCGCCTGCATCGCGTTCGTGCACAGGTTGGCCACGGCCTCGAAGACCTGGGTCGGATCGCCGCGCAGCCGCGCGCCCGGGGCCTCGAAGCGGCGCTCGATGACGATGCCCGGCCGCAGCGTCGCCGCGAGCAGGCCCAGCACCTCCTCGACGACGGGCTGCAGTTCGAACACGGTGGAGGCGCGCGCGCCGCCGCGGCTGAAGGCCAGGATGCGCTCGACGAGCGCCTTGCCGCGCAGCGCCGCCTGCAGCGCGCGCTCGAGGTAGCGGGCCTGGTCGCTGCCGGGCGCGGCCTCGTCCTGCGCCATCTCGGCATAGCCGACGATGGCGGCCAGCACATTGTTGAAATCATGCGCGACCCCGCCCGCCAGCGTGCCCAGCGCCTCGAGCTTGCTCGCGCGCGCGAGCTGGGCGGCGAGGGCGTGCTGGGCCAGCGCGTGGCGGCGGTCGGCGCGCTGCACGCCGTACACGGCCAGCGCCATCACCGCCAGCAGCAGCGCGGCGCCGAAGATCGAGAGCTGGACCGCGCCGCGCCAGGGCGCGAGCACGGCGTCGAGGTCGCGCGTGAGCATCATGTGCACGCCGAAGCGCGGCACGCTGCGCAGCCCCACGAGGTGCCAGCTGCCGTCGCGGAAGCGGCGCAGGTCCAGGCTCGGGCGCACGGCGAGGCGGGCCGCGATCGTCGCCTCGTCGAGCACCGGCACGGCGACGATCGAGCCGGCCAGGCGCGCGCCGTCGCTGCGGAACACCGCCATGCGCGCGTCGGGCGCCGGCGTCGCGGCGGTGAAGGCGCCCAGCAGCGTCGGCGCCGGCATGGCACCGATGACCCAGCCCGGATCGCGGCCGTGGACGCCGGCGAAGCGCAGCGCCATCGCGACCAGGAGCCGGTGCGTGGCCGGGTCCGCGAACGGGCGGCTGAGCGCGACGGCGTCGCCGGCGAGCGCGGCCGGCGCGGGGGCGAAGAGCCGCAGCCCGGGCGCCGGCGTCGCGTCCGAGGCCGCCAGCAGCCGCCCCTGGTCGTCGACGATCCAGATCTCGCGCACCAGCGGCATCAGGTCGGCCTGCGTGCGCAGGGCCTGGGTGGCGGGCGCGCCGCGCAGCGGCACGCGCCCGTCGCGCAGTTCGTTGCCGAGCGCGCGCAGCGCGGTCTCGGCGCCCTGCAGGCCGCGCGCGATCTCGTCGGCCAGCGCCAGCGACAGCAGGTTGATCTCGCGCGACTGGCCCTCGACGGCGTCGCGGTGCATGCGCCACAGCGCGAGCGCGGCCACCGACGCCAGCGCCAGCCACAGGCCGAGCGCGACGAGCCAGGGGCGCCAGGAGCGCGCGGGCAGCTGGGGCTCGAATTCCATGCCGCGGTTATAGGCCAGCGCCGCCGGCGACGTCGGACCGGCCCGCGGGGCTTCGACTACGATGTCCCGCCGCGCCTTGCCGCCCGCATCCATGAACGTTCCCGCCACGCCGCATATCCTGATCATCGACGACGACCCCGCGATCCGCGAGCTCGTCGCCGAGTACCTCGGCCGCAACGAGATGCGGGTGAGCGCGGGCGCGAGCGGGCACGAGCTGTTCGGGACCCTGGACCGCGCGGCGATCGACCTCGTGCTGCTCGACCTGCGCCTGCCGGGCGAGGACGGCATGCAGCTCGCGCGCCAGCTGCGCGAGCGCGCGACGGTGCCGATCGTGCTGCTCACCGGCCGCAACGAGGAGGCCGACCGCGTGATGGGGCTGGAGCTCGGCGCCGACGACTACGTCACCAAGCCCTTCAGCCCGCGCGAGCTGCTCGCGCGCGTGCGCGCCGTGCTGCGCCGCTACCAGGTGCAGGCCACGCTGCCCGAGCGCGACAGCGCGCGCCGCGCCTTCCGCTTCGCGGGCTGGGAGCTGAACCTGCGCACGCGCCGGCTCACGGCGCCCGCGGGCCAGGATGTCGAGCTCTCGAACGGCGAGTTCAGCCTGCTCTCGGCGCTGTGCCGGGCGCCGCGGCGCGTGCTCACGCGCGACCAGCTGCTGTCGATGTCGCGCCTGCACGAGGCCGAGGTCTACGACCGCACGGTGGACGTGCAGATCCGGCGCCTGCGGCTGAAGATCGAGGCCGATGCCGCGAACCCGCGTCTCATCGTGACCGAGCGCGGCGCGGGCTACCGGCTCGAGGCCGAGGTCGAGTCGCTGTACTGACCGGGCGCGCAGCGGCGCAAGGCGGGCCGCGCGGCCGCTGCACCGCCGCGACACCCGACTCGGGGCGGGCGCGCTTGACAATAATTTTGTATTTCGCAAAATACAAAACATGGACCCGGTCTTCAAGGCGCTCAGCGACCCCAACCGCCGCCGCATCCTGCAGTTGCTGCGCGAGCGCGAGAGGACCGCGGGCGAGATCGCCGCCTGCATCGATCTGGCCAAGCCCACGCTCTCGGGGCATTTCAACGTGCTGCGCGCGGCGGACCTCGTGGTCTCGGAGAAGTCGGGCACGACCATCACCTACCGCCTCAACGTCTCGGTGCTCGAGGAGGCGCTGCTCGGCTTCGCGGAACTCCTGGGCATCGGCCAGCCGGCCCGACGCGCCGGCCCCACGAAAGCGAAACGCCATGCTTGATCGTCCGCAGAACCGCATCCAGATCGGATTGATCGTCGCGATGGCCCTGGCCGGGCTCTGGGCGCTGAACGAGCTGCCGCCGGATGCCCGGGTGCCCATCCATTTCAACTGGCAGGGGGTGGCCGATGGCTGGACCAGCCCCGCGCGGGGCCTGTTCCTGATGCCGATCGTCGCGGCATCGATGCTCGGCCTGCAAGGGCTGCTGCCGCGCCTCGATCCCCGGGGTGACAACCTGCAGCGGTCGGCCGGCGCCGTCGCATCGATCTTCGCCGCCGCGGCCGGTGTGCTGGCGCTGCTGCAGGCCATGATCATCGGCGGCGCGCTGGGCGCGGCACTTCCGGGCTCCTGGATCCAGGTCGCGCTGGGCGCGCTGTTCGTCGTGATGGGCAATGTGATGGGCAAGCTGCGGTTCAACCACCTGGTGGGCATCCGCACGCCCTGGACGCTGGCCGACGAGCGGGTCTGGGACCAGACCCATCGCTACGGCGGCAAGGTGTTCGTGATCGGCGGCCTGCTGCTGTTCGCGATCGCGGCCGGGGCGCCGCATGCGGGCTGGGCGGCCCCTGCCGGACTCGCCGTGATCGCCCTCTGCGTGCTCGTGCCAACGCTGAAATCCTATCGGCTCTGGCGCGACCTGCCCGGGCGCCGCGGCTGAGCGCGGCTGCCGGACTTCAGTCGGCGCTCACGGACGGCGCCTCCCGCGCCGCCCGCGCCGCGCGCCCGTGCCCGCGCTGGAGCCGCTGGTTCACGCGCTCGAGGTAGAGATAGACCACCGGCGTCGTGAACAGCGTCAGCGCCTGCGAGACGAGCAGCCCGCCGACCATCGCAAAGCCCAGCGGCCGGCGCAGTTCGCTGCCGGCGCCATGGCCCAGCATCAGCGGCAGGCCGGCGAGCAGCGCGCACAGCGTCGTCATCATGATGGGGCGGAAGCGCAGCAGGCAGGCCTGGTAGATCGCGTCGCGCGGCGTCGCGCCGTGGATGCGCTCGGCGGTGAGCGCGAAGTCGACCAGCATGATGCCGTTCTTCTTCACGATGCCGATGAGCAGGATGATGCCGATGAGCGCGATCACCGTCAGCTCGTAGCCGCCGGCCATCAGGATCAGCAGCGCGCCGATGCCGGCCGAGGGCAGCGTCGAGAGGATGGTCAGCGGGTGGATGAAGCTCTCGTAGAGCAGGCCCAGCACGACGTAGACGGCGACCAGCGCCGCCGCGATCAGGTAGGGCTGGCTGCGCAGCGAGCTCTGGAAGGCCTGCGCCGTGCCCTGGAACGAGCCGGTGATCGCCGCCGGCATCCCCATCCGCGCCTGCACCTTCTGGATCGCGTCCACGGCCTGGCCGAGCGCGACGCCGGGCGCGAGGTTGAACGACAGCGTCACGGCCGGGAACTGGCTCTGGTGGCTGATCGTCAGGTAGGCCGTCTTCGTCGTGTCGACATGGACGAAGGTCGACAGCGGCACCTGCCGGCCCGTGATCGGCGAGGTCAGGTAGAGCTTGGAGAACAGGTCCGGGTCGGCCTGCAGCGCCGGCGTCACTTCGAGGATGACGTGGTAGCTGTTGATCTGCGTGAAGTACTGGCCGACCTGGCGCTGGCCGATGGCGCTGTAGATCGTCGAATCGATCTGCGCCGGCGTGATGCCGAAGCTCGCGGCGCGGTCGCGGTCTATCGTCAGCGTCGCGGTGTTGGCCTCGTTCTGCAGGTCGGAGGCGACGTCGGTGAGTTCGGGCAGCCTGGCCATCTCGGCCGCGAGCCTGGTCGACCAGGTGTTGAGCTCGTCGAGATTGGCGTCGGTCAGCGTGTACTGGAACTGCGTGCGCGCGATGCGACCGCCGACGTTGATGTCCTGCCCCGCCTGCATGAACAGCGCCGCGCCGCGCACCCGGGCCAGCTTCGGTCGCAGGCGGTTGATGATGTCGTCGGCGCTGACCTTGCGTCCCTCGTCCTTGGGCTTGAGGGCGATGAACATGAAGCCGGTGTTGTAGGTCGACGAGTTCGTGAACATGCTGACGCCGGCCACGTCGGGGTCGGCCCGGACGACATCGACGAGCCTGACCAGGCGCTTGCTCATGGCCTCGAACGAGCTGTCCTGCGACGACTGCGGGATGCCGAAGATGTAGCCCGTGTCCTGCTGCGGGAAGAAGCCCTTGGGGATGACGATGAACAGGAACACCGTCAGCGCCAGCGTGGCGAAGAAGACGAGCAGGGTCGGGAACTGGTGCTCGAGCACGAAGTCGAGTCCGCGCTTGTAGCCGGCGTGCAGGGCGTCGAAGCCGCGCTCGAAGAACTGGTAGATGCGGCCGTGGCGCGACTCATGCTCCGGGTGCAGGTAGCGCGAGCACAGCATCGGCGTCAGCGTCAGCGAGACCAGCACCGAGACGCCGATCGCCAGCGTCACCGTGATCGCGAATTCGCGGAACAGGCGCCCGACGATGCCCCCCATCAGCAGCAGCGGAATGAAGACGGCGACGAGCGAGATCGAGATCGAGACGATCGTGAACGCGATCTCGCCCGCGCCCTTGAGCGCCGCGGCCATCGGGTCCATGCCGTCCTCGACATGGCGGTAGATGTTCTCGAGCATCACGATGGCGTCGTCGACGACGAAGCCCACGGAGATCGTCAAGGCCATCAGCGACAGGTTGTCGAGGCTGAAGTGGCACAGGTACATCATCGCCGCCGTGCCGGTCAGCGCCAGCGGCACGGTGATGCTGGGGATGAGGGTGGCGGCGACGTTGCGCAGGAAGACGAAGATCACCATCACGACCAGCATCACCGACAGCGCGAGCGTGAACTGCACGTCGTGCAGCGAGGCGCGTATGGTCTGCGTGCGGTCGATCAGGATGTTGACGTTGACGGTGGGCGGGATCGCGTGGCGCAGCCGCGGCAGCGCCGCCTTGATCGAGTCGACGGTGTCGATGACGTTGGCGCCCGGCAGCTTGAAGATCACGAGCACGATCGAGCGCCCGTTCACGATCCGGCTGCCGGCCGGCGCCGCGGCGCCGTTGTAGGACCAGCCGGCGCTCTTGACGTTCTCGGGCCCGTCGACGGCGATGCCGACATCGCGCACCCGGATCGGCGCGCCGTTGCGGTAGGCCAGCACGGCGTCGTTCCAGCGCGCGGCGCCCACCAGCTGGTCGTTCGTGTACACGGTGTAGCTCTGGTGCACGCCGTCGATCGTGCCCTTGGGCTGGTTCACCGAGAGGTTGGCGATGGTGCCGCGCAGGTCCTCCAGCGACAGGCCCAGCGCCGACAGCCGCGCCGGGTCGACCTGGATGCGCACGGCGGGCTTCTGCACGCCGCCGATGTTCACCTGGCCGACGCCGCTGAGCTGCGAGATCTGCTGCGCCAGGATGTTGTCGGCGTAGTCGTTGACCTGGGTCAGCGGCAGCGTGTCGGACTGCACCGTGATGAGCATGATCGGCGTGTCGGCCGGATTCACCTTGCGGTAGGTCGGCGGGCCCGGCATGTTCGTCGGCAGCTGGCCGGTGGCGGCGTTCATCGCCGCCTGCACGTCGAGCGCGGCGCCGTCGATGGCGCGGTCGAGGTCGAACTGCAGCGTGATCTGGGTGTTGCCTATCGCGCTCACCGAGGTCATCTGGGTCAGCCCCGGGATGAGCGAGAACTGGCGCTCGAGCGGCTGCGCGACGTTCGAGGCCATCGTCTCCGGGCTCGCGCCGGGCAGGCTGGCCGAGACCTGGATGGTCGGGAAATCGACCTGCGGCAGCGGCGCCACCGGCAACAGCGGATAGGCGGCGACGCCCACCAGCAGCAGCGCCAGCGCGAGCAGCGCGGTGCCGATCGGGCGCTTGATGAAAGTGGCGGAGACGCTCATGGCGCGGCCCGGCTCAGGCGGCGGTCCGGGCCGCCGCGCTGGCCGCCGGCGACTCGACGACCGCCGACCCGGGCTTGAGCTTGTACTGGCCGTCGACGACGACGCGCTCGCCCGCCGCGAGCCCCCGGGTGACGACGGCCAGCCCGTCCTGCACCACGCGCACCTCGATGGGCTGGCTGCGCACCCGGCGCTCGGCATCGACGACGTAGGTGTAGGTGCCGTCCTGGCCGCGCTGCACGGCGGCCTCGGGCACGACCAGCGCCTGCGCGTCGTGGCCCAGCAGCAGGCGCACGTTGAGGTACTGGCCCGGCCACAGCGCATGGCCGGCGTTGGCGAAGCGGCCCTTGAGCTGCAGCGTGCCGGTGGCGGTGTCGATCTGGTTGTTGACGAGGATCAGCTGGCCGCGCGCGATCGGCTCGCCGCCCGGCTTGTCGCGCGCGTAGGCCAGCACCGTCAGCGGCGCGTGCGCCGCGCGCTGCGCGCGCTGGACGCTCGCGAAGGCGCTGTCGGGCAGCGTGAAGACGATCGCGATGGGGTCGATCTGGTTGATCACGACGAGGCCGCCGGCGTCGGCCGCGTGGACGATGTTGCCGGCGTCGACCAGGCGCGCCCCGACGCGGCCGCTGATCGGCGCCGCGATGCGCGTGTAGCCGAGCTGGACCTGGGCGAGCTGGATCGACGCGTCGTCGGCCTGCACGGCGGCGGCGAGCTGGTCGACGAGCGCGCG
>JAGWVB010000195.1 GCA_018971105.1 Burkholderiales bacterium | reverse complement strand
GGCACGGCGAAATGCAGCAGCCGCCGCGGCAGCGGCCAGGCGACGGCGGCCACCAGCGCGCTCGCGGCGGCGCCGGCCACGGCCCGGAACGCCGCTGCCTGGCGCGTGAACAGGGATCGCCAGCCGGCGCCCGCAGCGGCATTCACCCAGACCAGCAGCAGGTTGCCGACCATCAGGCCGATGATGGACAGCGTGCGCGCGGCGTCCTCGCCCAGGCCCAGCCGGATCGCGACGGCGTCGATGGCCAACGCCACCGCCAGCAGCGACGCGCCCTGGGCCAGCCCCTGCACGAGCATCGGCCAGCCGATGATGCCGGCATCGGAGCGGCGCGGCGGCCGCCGCATCAGGCCGGGGTCCTCGGGTGCGCTCTCGAAGGCCAGCGTGCAGGCCGGATCGATGACCATCTCGATGAGGACGATGTGCACCGGCAGCATCAGCGGCGGCAGCCCGATCAGCAGCGGCAACACGGCCAGGCCGACGATGGGCACGTGGATGGCCGTGATGTAGGTCATGACCTTGCGCAGGTTGTCGAAGATGCGCCGGCCCATGCGCACGCCGTCGACGATGCGCCCGAAGTCCTCGTCCAGCAGCACGAGGCTGGCGGCCTCGCGCGCGACATCGGTGCCGCGCACGCCCATCGCGATGCCGATGTGCGCGGCCTTCAGCGCCGGCGCGTCGTTGACGCCGTCGCCGGTCATCGCCACCGTCTCGCCCAGGGCCTGGAAGGCGAGCACGAGGCGCAGCTTCTGCTCCGGCATCACGCGCGCGAAGACGCGCACGCCGCGGACCGCCTCGGCCAGGCCCGCCGCATCGAGGCCGTCGATGGCGGCGCCGGTGAGCGCGCCGGCCGCGGTCTCGATGCCGGCCTGGCGCGCGATGGCCAGCGCCGTCGACGCGTGGTCGCCGGTGATCATCGCCACCGAGATGCCGGCCGCGCGCGCCTCGGCCACCGCCGCGGCCACGCTCGGGCGCAGCGGATCCTCGAACGACATCAGCCCCAGCAGCGTGAAGTCGTCGTCATGCGCGTCGAGCGCGGGCGCGCCCGGCGCGCCCGTACCGCGGGCGACGGCGATCACGCGCAGGCCTTGCCCGGCCAGCGCGGCGACCTGCCCCAGCAACGCCGCGCGGCCGGCGGCGTCGAGATGGCAGAGGTCGGCGATCGCCTCGGGCGCGCCCTTGGCGGCGACGCGGCGCGTGCCGTCCGCATCCGTCCAGGCCTGGGACATCGCCAGCAGCGCCGGCGTGAGCGGGTATTCCTGCTCGAGCAGCCACTGCGGATGCAGGTGCTCGGTCGCGGCCAGTTGCCGGTCGCCCAGCGCCAGGATGGCGAGGTCCATCGGGTCGACGCCGCCGCGCCGCGAGGCCAGCATGCCGTACTCGAGCAGCGCATGCACCGGCTCCGGCAGCGCCTCGGCGCCGGCCGCGACGTCGACGTCGATGCCGCCGGTCGTCAGCCGGCGCAGCCGCATGCGGTTCTCGGTCAGCGTGCCGGTCTTGTCCACGCACAGCAGCGTGACGGCGCCCAGTGCCTCGATCACCGCCGGTCGCCGGGCCAGCACCTGGACGCCGGCCAGGCGCCAGGCGCCGAGCGCCAGGAACACGGCCAGCGCCATCGGAAACTCCTCCGGCAGCATCGCCATGCTCAGCGCGATGCCCGCCAGCAGGCCCTGCAGCCAGAGGCCGCGCACGAGCCCGTACCACAGCGCGAGCACCGCGCTGGCCGCCAGCGCGCCGAGGGAGAACAGGCGCACGAGCCGGCGCAGATGGCGCTCGAACGCCGTGGGGCCGGTGTCGATGGCGTTCAGCGACGCGCCGATGCGGCCGACGCGGGTCGCGGCGCCGATCGACAGGACCTCGGCCAGGCCGTGGCCGGCGGTGACCAGCGTCGCGGCATAGACGAACGGCAGGTCGTCGCCGCCGGGGTCGACCGGCGCCGGCGTGGCCGCGCCGGCGGCCGCGACCTTGCGCACGGGCATGGATTCGCCGCTCAGCAGCGATTCGTCGACCGCCAGGCCGACCGCCTCGCGCAACACGGCGTCGGCGGCGATGCGCTCGCCCTCGCCCAGCAGGAAGACGTCGCCGGGCACGAGCTCGCGCGCGGCGATGCGCCGCACCCGGCCCTCGCGCAGCACCCGCACCTGGGGTGCGGCGAGCGAGCGCAGCGCCTCGATGGCGCGCTCGCTGCGCCGCTCCTGCCCGAACACGAGGCCGACCGTCACGAGCGCGAAGAAGGCCAGCAGCAGGCCCTCGCCCAGGTCGCCCAGGACGAGGTAGATCGCGGCCGCGGCCAGCAGCAGCAGGAACATCGGTTCGGACAGCACCTGGCCGGCGGTGTGCCACCAGCCATGCCCCGGCGCCGGGCCGATCTCGTTCGGGCCGCAGCGGGCCCGGCGCTCGGCGACCTCGGCCGCCGTCAGTCCGCGCAGGGTGGGGTTCGAGCTCATCCGGACATGCTAGGCAGGGCGCGTGACGCGAGGCTGCGCGCGATCAAGTCCGGCAGCCAGGCTCGACGCCCGGGCGCCCCTTGCGCAGGAACGGGCATGCCCGCCCCGGCGCCGGCGCAGGCGTCGGGTCCGCCGGGCCGGTGCGGCGATCCTGCGTGCAGAATCCGACGCTGCCCGGACGGTCCTCGCCGCCCTGGAAGACCGTCATTGCGCCGCCGACCCACGATGCCATTCAACGACCCGACCGACGACCCCGAAGACGCCGAGCACCCCCCCGAGGAACGCGCCGCCGCGGCCGCGCGCAGCACCTGGGTCAGCGTGGGGGTGAACCTGCTGCTGACGCTGACGCAGATCGTCGTCGGCCTGCTGTCGCGCTCGCAAGGGCTGGTGGCCGACGGCATCCATACGCTGTCCGACCTCGTCGCCGACTTCGTCGTGCTGTTCGCCGGCCACCATGCGAAGAAGGAGGCCGACGCCGACCATCCCTACGGCCATCAGCGCTTCGAGACCGCCGCCTCGCTGGCGCTGGGCGCGCTGCTGCTGGCCGTCGGCCTGGGCATGCTGTGGTCCGCCGTCCGCAAGCTCGAGGCGCCCGAGACGGTGCAGCCGGTGCATGTCGTCGCGCTCTATGTCGCCGCGGCCGCCCTGGTGGCCAAGGAATCGCTGTTCCGCTACATGCTCGCGGTGGCCAAGCGCGTGAAGTCGAGCATGCTGGTGGCCAACGCCTGGCATGCGCGGTCGGACGCGGCCTCCTCGCTCGTCGTCGGCGTCGGCATCGCCGGCAACCTCGCCGGCTACCCGATCCTCGACCCCATCGCCGCGCTCATCGTCGGCTTCATGGTCGCCAAGATGGGCTGGAGCTTCGGCTGGGACGCGCTGCACGACCTGATGGACCGCGGCATCGACGAGGCCGAGGTCGAGGCCATCCGGCGCACGCTCGTCGAGACGCCGGGCGTGCAGTGCGTGCACGACATCCGCACGCGCAAGATGGGCGACATGATCGTCGTCGACGCGCATATCGAGGTCGATGCCGCGCTCACCGTCGAGGCCGGCCACGACATCGCCGTCGCGGCCCGCCAGCGCGTGCTGCAGCGCCACCGCGTGCTCAACCTGATGACGCATGTCGATCCCTGGCAGCGCCCCGACCTCGACCACGCCGCGGCCGCCGGCCCCCCCGCGAGCGCGGCCTGAGCGTCCGTGGGCTGTGCTATCTTCGGCCGCCCGCCTGCCCGGAGCCCCGCATGAAGTCCCCATCCACGGCCTTGCGCCCCCCGGTACCGGCGCGCCTGGGCGACTACACGATGGGCGGACGCACGGTGCTGATCGTCGCGCTCGCGCTCTTCGTCGGCGCGGTCTCGGCCTTCGTCGCCCAGGCCCTGCTTGCGCTCATCGGCCTCGTCACCAACCTCGTCTTCTACCAGCGCGTGGCCACCGTGCTCGTCGCGCCCGGCGCGATCCACCATCCGGCCTGGCTCGTCGTCGGCGCGCCGGTGCTCGGCGGCCTCGTCGTCGGCCTCATGGCGCGCTACGGCTCGGAGGCGATCCGCGGCCACGGCATGCCCGAGGCGATCGAGGCCATCCTGCGCGGCGGCAGCAAGATCCGGCCGCGCGTCGCGCTGCTCAAGCCGCTGTCGGCGGCGCTGACGATAGGCACCGGCGGCCCCTTCGGCGCCGAAGGCCCGATCATCATGACCGGCGGCGCCGTCGGCTCGCTGATCGCGCAGACGCTGTCGCTCACGGCCGACGAGCGCAAGACGCTGCTCGTGGCGGGCGCCGCGGCGGGCATGGCGGCGACGTTCAACGCGCCGCTCGCGTCCATCCTGCTGGCGGTCGAGCTGCTGCTGTTCGAATTCCGGCCGCGCTCGTTCGTGCCGGTCGCCGCGGCGGTGGCGGTGGCGACGGCGCTGCGCTGGCATCTGCTGGGCCCGAACGCGATCTTCCCGAACCCCCATGCGCTGCCGCCGCTGGGCGCCGGGGTGCTGGCGCTGTGCGCCGTCGCCGGACTCGTCGGCGGCTTCGTCGCCTGGCTTGCGACGACGCTGGTCTACCTCGCCGAGGACGCGTTCAAGCACCTGCCGCTGCACTGGATGTGGTGGCCGGCGATCGGCGGCCTCATCATCGGCATCGGCGGCCTGTTCGAGCCGCGCGCGCTCGGCGTCGGCTACGACGTCATCGGCACGCTGCTCGCGGGGCAGGCGACGCTCGGGCTCATCGTCGGCATCCTCGTCGTCAAGACGCTGATCTGGAGCTTGTCGCTGGGCTCGGGCACCTCGGGCGGCGTGCTCGCGCCGGTGTTCATGATCGGCGCCGCGCTGGGCTCGCTGCTGGCCTACGTGTTCCCGCCCGTGGCGCCCGGCTTCTGGGCCCTGATGTCGCTGGCCGCGGTCGTCGGTGGCGTCATGCGCAGCCCGTTGACCGGCGTCGTGTTCGCGATGGAGCTCACGCAGCGCTGGGATGCGGCGCTGCCGCTCGTGATCGCCTCGGCGGTGGCCTTCCTGCTCTCGGCGCTGGTGCTCAAGCGCTCGGTGCTGACCGAGAAGGTCGTGCGCAAGGGCACCCATGTGACGCGCGAATATTCGGTCGATCCGCTCGAGGTCTTCCTCGTCGACGAGATCATGCCGCGCAGCTTCGTCTGCTTCCGCCTCGGCGCGCGCCTGGCCGACGCGGCAGCCGAGGCGGCGCGCGGCGGGCCCGGCGGCGGCCAGCGCCGGCTCGCGCATGCGCAGCGGCTCTATCCGGTGCTCGACGACGCAGGCCGCTTCGTCGGCCTGCTGACGCTGCAGCGGCTGGCCGACACCGGCGCCGAGGTCGCCGCGAACCCGCAGGCCACCATCGACGGCCGCGTCGTGCCGGGTGCCATCGTCGGCCATCCCGACATGACGCTGCGCGAACTCGCCAATCTGATGGCGCGCCACCAGGTCTCGAGCGTGCCCATCGTCGCGCGCGACGACCCGGCGCGGCTGCTCAGCGTGATGGCGATGGACCAGCTGCTCGAGGCGCGGCTGCGCGACCTCGACGAGGAGCACAAGCCCGAGCGCGTGATCGACCTGCTGCGCCTGCGCCCGCTGGCGGGCGGGCGCGTGTTCGCGCGCACGCCGCACAAGGCCGAGGAGCAGCCCGACGAAGTCCTCTGAGGGGCGGGCGATGCCGTGGCGCCCGGCTCGGCGATGGCTCGATCCTGCGGCCGACGTTCGCGACCGTTGCGTCGCCGCGGCCGAATTACGGCAACGGCCCCGGATCGGGATTGTCGGGCAGCGACGGCACGGCGCGCAGGTACTCGTACATCGCCTGCAGATCCCGGTCGGTCATCTTGCCGTAGAACGGCCAGGGCATGACCTGCAGCAGGGCACCCTGCGCATCGTTGGGGTTGTGTCCGGTGCGCAGGGTCTGGATGAATTGGGTCAGGGTCAGGCCGGCCGGATGACCGGCGTAATCCGGGGTGATGTTCGCCGAGACGAAGGGCGAGGGCGGAAACGTCCGGCCACCGGCCAGGTATTGCCCCGCGTTGATCATTTCCGGTTGTCCCAGGTAGGGATTGCCGCCGGGCGCAAAACCCGGGTGGGTGTGGCAATCGCTGCAACCGGCGCTGTTGACGAGGTAGCTGCCGAGGCCGACGAGCGCCCGATTCCGGCCGGCCAGATTGAGCGCCACACCGCCCGGCACGATTTCGAAGCCCCGCTTGATCCGGCTCGCGGCGGCGGCGTCGCCGCCCTCATTCGATTCGGCAGCCTGGACTTGGATGGCCATCGGGAGCCAGGCAACTGCCGCGCAAGCGATCGCGATGGAAAGTCCAGGACGAGCAAACAGGTGATTCATGATTGGTCCTCGGTCTTGAAGAAAAGGGCCCATCGGTGACGTCGGCGCTGTGCGCCGCCTCAGGGCAACCGGGATTCCGTGCGCGCGGCCGCCGAGCCCCGGACGGCGGCCAGGCGGCCGGATGCACCGGTGTCGGGTGCATCGACGAGCAGGCTCGTCACGACGCCGGCCGGCAGGCGGGCCATGTCCCGGGTCCCGACCTGGCCCACGAACTTCCATCCGGCCGGCAGCTTGACGAACACATAGCCGGTCGGCGGATCGAGGAAGACCGTGTAGTCGGCCACGACCTTGGGCACGGGATCGGCGCGGGCCGATGTCGGCGCGAGGGCGCACAGGGCCGAAAGCGACAGCGCAAGCAGCGCGGCGTGGGCATGGTTCATGGTGGCTCCTGGTTGGGATGGGACGCCCGGAAAGGGGTCGATCGACGGCCGGGCTGCCGCGCTGGGGGCGATCGATGCCCGCTACGGGCCGGCCGGCTGCGGCAGTGCGTTGTAGGTGCCTGCCGGCAGCACCGTGAGCACGAAGGTCGTCGGCCGGTCGTGGGGCCCGAACGGGCCCGCGACCTGGTGATGTACCGGCGCCAGACTCTTGAGATAGGCCGCGATGGCCAGGGCATCGGCCGGCGTCAGGCGCGCCAGTGCGGCGTAGGGCATGACCGGGGCGAGCTGGCGCCCGTCGGGACGCTTGCCGGTCGTGATCGCCGTGGCGATCTGCTGCATCGTCCAACGGCCCAGGCCGGTCTGGTCATCGGGTGTGAGGTTGGGGCCGACGAAGACGCCGCGCTGCGGCACCGCGAAGCCGACATCGGATCCGCCGAGGTAGCGTCGGGGGTCCGGCCGGCCCCGCAAGTGCCCCGGCGTGTGGCAGTCGGTGCAGCCGCCGATGGCGACCAGGTAGGCGCCGTGCCTGACCGCGGACGGATCGGCCGCGGCCGCGCCCGCCAGCAGCAGCCCGCACAGGGCGCCCACGAGGCGCCGACGCAGCCGCGCGCTGCCTCGAGCCGACGCGTGGCCGCGCATGCCGTCGCGGACGGGAACGAAATCTTGCGGGCTGATGCGTGGCATGGACGACCTCCGGTGGCGACGATCCAATGTCGGAGATCGGGCCGGGTCTTGTCCTGAAACGCGTCTGCCGCCGTCATGAAAAGTTATGGAAACCGTGTCGCGGCGGCGTGGAGGCGGCCACCGCCGCGGCACCGGGCCGGCGCGCGCGGGCGCCGCGGCGTCGGTCCCGGATCAGGCCTTCTTCATCGGGCAGGTGCTCATGCCCAGCATCGTGTACAGCGGGCAGAAGCTTAACGCGCCGGTGAGCAGCGGCACGAGGCCGATCCAGCCCCAGAGGCCGATCTGGCCGAGTGCGGCCAGCGCGACGAGCACGAGACCGACGACGATGCGCAGGACGCGGTCGATGCCGCCGACATTGAGTTTCATGGAATCCTCCTGGTTGCGAGTGGACGGCGTCACTGTGACGCCGCCGCGGCGCCGCGTCTGTGACCGCGGTCACCCGCCGAGGCCGCCGGCGCCGGCGGCCTGCGCGCGCAGCGCCGCGGCGTCGACGATCTCGACCCGCTCGCGCCCGATGCGCACCCAGCCCTGGCGCTCGAAGCGCTTGAGCAGCCGGGTCACGATCTCGCGCACCGTGCCGAGCTCGTCGGCCAGCGCCTGCTGGGTGCCGAGCACGACCGCGCCATGGCCGAGCAGGGTCGCCGCCAGGCGCTGGTCCAGGCGCTGGAAGGCCACCGCCTCGGCCAGGGCCATCAGCTCGGCGATGCGCTCGGCGAAGATGCCGAAGACGTAGCGGCGGAACGGCTCGAAGGCGAGCCAGCGCTCGAACGCCGCCGGGCTCAGCAGCAGCAGCCGGCAGTCGCCGACCGTCGTGGCATGGGCGATCAGCGGCGCGCGGCCGAACAGGCAGGAGGTCGACGCGATGCACAGCTCGCCCGGCGCGATGCGGTAGAGCTCGAGCGTGCGCCCGCCGGGCGTGCCGCGGGCGACGCGCACCTCGCCCTCGAGCAGCAGCGGGAAGCCCTGGCAGGGTGCGCCCTGCTCGAACAGCAGGCGGCCGTCGGGCAGCGCGAACCCGTGCGCGTCGGCGCCCAGCCCGGCCTCGCGCAGCGCCGGCGGCAGCT
>JAGWVB010000492.1 GCA_018971105.1 Burkholderiales bacterium | reverse complement strand
CGCCGCGAGCGCCGCGCCCGGATCGACGCGATGCAGCCGGCACGCGGCGAGCGCGATCTCGCGCCGGCGCGGCGCCGCCGCCGCAAGCAGCGGCGCGACATGGCCCTGGAGCAATGGCGCCGGCACCCAGCCCAGCGCCGAGACCAGACCGCGCCCGGCCTCGGGCAGGACCTCGGCGAGCGCGAGCAGCTGTTCGAGCCGCTTCGCGTCGCGGCACTCGACGGCGCGCACGCCAAGCGCGAAGACCTCGCCGGCGCCGGCGCGCTCGAGCGCGGCGACCAGCAGCGCCATGCCGGCATCGCCGGCGACCGCGAGACCGTCGAGGTGGGCGGCGATGCGCGCATCGATGCGCCCCAGCTGCAGCAGCCGCACCTGCGGCGCGCGCACCAGCACCGTGCGCACGTGGCGCAGCATCGCCGCCTCCTCGGCGTGCTGCTGGACGATCGCGGCGACGACGGGGCGCCGCAGCGGGTTCGGGTGGAGGACGGTCTCGGCGTTCATGAGCGGGCCCGCCATCTTGGGCCGGCACCCCGGCCCGGCACAGCGTCCAAAGTCATGCCCCGGCGGGCGCGGCCGGGCGGGCAGGGGCCGCGCCGGGCGGGCCGCTCCGGTGCGCTTCGGTTCGAAGCGGCGCCGCGGTCGAGCCGTTCCTTCGTCGGGACGATCGCGGCCGCGCGCGCCTGGCGTCACAATGGCGACCGCCATGACCTCCCCACGCATCGCAAGCCTCGAGCGCCTGGCCGCGCTGTGCGCCGCTGCCGCGCTGCTGGCCAGCTGTGCGGCACCCGGCAGCGCCGGTTCGGCCCATCCGGCGCCGCCCAAGGTGCAGGCCCCGCCGGCTCCGCCGCCGCCGCCGCCTCCCCCCCCGCCGCCTCCCCCGCCGCCGCCGCTGCAGGGGCCGGCGATCGCGCGCGCCTTCGCCAGCGCGATGGAGATGCTCGAGCAGGGCCAGCCGGCCGAGGCCGAGGCGCAGCTGCTCGAGGTGCAGCGCGCCGATCCCCATCACCGGGAAGCGGCCAGCCTGCTGCGCCAGATCCACGAGGATCCGGTGCAGCTGCTGGGCAAGGAGAGCTTCCCCTACCGCGTCCAGCCCGGCGACTCGCTCTCGCGCATCGCGCAGCGCTTCCTCGGCGACCGCTTCCTGTTCTACGCGCTGGCGCGCTACAACGACATCCAGGTGCCGCGCCTGCTCGCGGGCGGGCAGCTGCTGCGCGTGCCGGGCAAGGCGCCGCCGCCGCCGGCCAAGGAGAACAAGGAGAACAAGGAACACGAGCCGCCGCCGCCACCGCCCGCGCCGCCGCCGGCGCAGCCCGAATTCACGCCCCAGCAGCGTGCGGCGGCCATCGCGCATTACCTGAAGGCGGCCCGGACCGCGTTCGCGCGCCAGGACCTCGATGAATCGATCGTCCAGTACGACCATGTGCTCGAGATCGATCCGCACCAGCACACGGCGCAGCTCGAGCGCCAGCGCGCGGTCGAGCTGCGCGAGCGCCTGCGCCAGATCAAATAGTCCGGCGCCGGGCGCATCCGGGCGCCGGCGCGTTTCAGCGCCGGCGCTCCACCTCCGGCTCGGCCGGCTCGGCCGCCGGGTGGCGCGCGGCGGCGCGGCGCAGGGCGCGCGCGGACTCGATCGAGCGCAGCGCGGCGAT
>JAGWVB010000006.1 GCA_018971105.1 Burkholderiales bacterium | reverse complement strand
GTGGCGTCGAAGCGCAGCTCGGCCCAGGGGCGCGAGGGGTCGAGCGTCGCGAGCCGGCGCCGCGCGACACCGGCGTCGAGTTCGGCGACGACCCAGCATTCGCGGCCCTGCGCGTCGGCGGCGAGGACGACGGCGAACACGGCCGCCTCGCCATCGGCGACGAGCGGCGCGACGCCGCTGAGCGCGCGCCCGTCCCAGCGCGGCAGCGCCGCAGCGGCGCCATCCAGCGGCGCCGCCAGCGCCGCGATCGCACCCGCGCCCAGACGCGGCAGCCAGCGCGACTGCTGCGTCGCGCTCGCGCCGAGCAGCAGCGCCTGCAGCGCCAGCCCCATCGTCGAGGCATAGGGCACGGGGCTCAGCTGGCGCCCGAGGGCCTCGGCGGCGACACAGAGTTCGAGCGCGCCGAGCCCGCTGCCACCGCAGGACTCGGGCAGCATCAGTGCCGTCGCGCCCATCTCGACGAGATGGCGCCAGACACCGGCGTGATGCGTACCGCCCTCATCGATCAGCCGCCGCGCCAGCGCCGGCGGCGACTCGCGCTCGAGCATGCGGCGCAGCTCGTCGCGCAGCAGTTTCTGGTCGTCGGAGAAGTCGAAGTTCATGGCGGTTCAGGCGATGTGCAGCGGGGGCGGTGCGGCGCGGCCGAGCACCAGGTCTGCGCCCTTGTCGCCGATGACGACCGCGGTCGCATTGGTGTTGCCGCTGATCAGCCGCGGCATCACCGAGGCGTCGATGACGCGCAGGCGATCGACGCCGCGCACCTTGAGATCGGGCGTGACGACGGCGCCGTCATCGTCGGCACGGCCCATGCGGCAGCTGCCCACCGCATGGTGGCCGGTCGTCAGCACGGGGGCGATCCAGGCCAGCCATTCGGCGTCGCTCTCGACACCCGGCCCGGGCCGCGTCTCGGCCTCGACGAGTCCGGCCAGCGCGGGCTGGCGCGCCATGCCGCGCAACCAGCGCAGGCCCCACAGCAGCGTGCGGCGGTCGCGCTCGTCGTCGAGGAAGTTGAAGCGGAAGGCCGGCAACGCCTGCGCGTGCGGCTCGCGCAGCCACAGCGATCCGCGCGACCAGGGCCGCAGCGGATAGGGCGCCAGCGTCATGCCCGGGAACGCATCGGCGCTCGCCGCCTTGCCTTCCATATTGCCCTCGACATCGCCCGTCACCGGCAAGCCGAAGACCTGGATGTCGTCGCAGGGCAGCGCCGGATCGCTGCGCAGATAGGCGCCGAATTCGGATGCCGGCAGCTTCATCGGGCCGCTGCGCGTGAGCAGGTAGCGCAGCACCGAGCCGACGAGGCCGAAGCCGCGCAGATGCGAATTCAGGCTCGGCGTGCCGGGCTTGAGCCGCCAGGTCATCGGCGCCAGCGGATGGTCCTGCAGGTTCTGGCCGACACCCGGCAGATCCTGCTGCACGGCGATGCCGAGTTCCTGCAGATGCGCGCCCGGACCGATGCCGGAGAGCATCAGCAGCTGCGGCGAGGCCAGCGCGCCGGCGCACAGCAGCACCTCGCGCCGCGCAGCGGCGCGCACGACCGAACCGTCGTGGCGACGGTAGGCGATGCCGCAGGCGGCGCCGTCCCGCAGCTCGATGCGCTCGACGAGCGCGCGGCTCTCGAGGCGCAGGTTCGGCCGCCGCAGCGCCGGCTCGAGCGCATTGCGCGCGACCGAGGCGCGGCGACCGCGATCGACATTCACCTGGTAGAGGCCGGCGCCCTGCGGCTCGCCGTCGTTGAAGTCGGCGGTGCGGCGCAGCCCGGCCTGCACCGCGGCCTCGACCATCGCGCGGCTGATCGGATGCACGGGCTCGATGTCGGCCGCCGTCAGCACGCCGCCGCGGCCGTGCAAGCCGCCGTCGAGGCTGTGCTGGTCCTCGGTGCGCATGAAATACGGCAGCAGGTCGTCCCAGCCCCAGCCGGCGGCGCCCTGCTCGACCCAGCCGTCGTAATCGAGCCGGTGACCGCGGACGTAGAGCATGCCGTTGATCGACGACGAGCCGCCTAGCAGCCGGCCGCGCGGCACATGGATGCGGCGCCCGCCGGCCCAGCGCTCGGGCTCGGTGCGATGGCCCCAGCTGTAGCGCGGGTCGTGCTGCATCGCGCCCCAGCCGGCCGGCATGTCGACCGCGGCGCGGCGATGGCTGCCGCCGGCCTCGACCAGCAGCACGTGCAGCGCCGGGTCCTCGCTCAGCCGCGCGGCCAGCGTCGCGCCGGCCGATCCGGCACCGATGACGATGCAATCCCAGTCGCCGCCGTCAATCAGATCCTTGGTCATCGGCGGCGCCTCAGACGCGGGCGCCGGGGCCGTAGAAGGTGCGGCCATTTGCCGCCATCTCGCGCAGCAGCGCCGGCGCGCGCAGATGCTCGCCCCAGCGCTGCGCCAGGCGGTCCGAGGTGGCGACGAAGGCGGCGACGCCGACGCCGTCGATGTAGCAGAAGGGCCCGCCGGTGTAGGCCGGGAAACCAACGCCGAGGATGGCACCGAGGTCGCCGTCGGCGGGATCGGTGAGCACGCCTTCGGCGAGCGCGTGCACGGCCTCGAGCGCCTGCACATGGAGGATGCGCAGCTCGAGGTCGCGCGCGTCGGGCTGCTCGGCGCGCAGCGGGTAGAGCTCGGCCAGGCCCGGCCAAAGCCGCTTGCCGCCCTCGCCATGGTCATAGAAGCCGCGCCCGACCTTCTTGCCCAGGCGCCCGAGCTCGTAGAGCCGGCGCAGCACCGGCACCGAGCGGCCCTCGCGGTAGCTCTCGGGGAACTCCTTGCGCTGCGCCTCGCCGGCATGGACCGAGAGCTCGATCGAAAGCTCGTCAGTGATCGCCAGCGGCCCCACCGGCATGCCGACATGGCGCGCGCAGTTCTCGATCAGCGCCGGCGCGATGCCCTCGGCGACCATGCCGATGGCGTCGTCGATGAAGGAGCCGATGAAGCGGCTGGTGTAGAAGCCGCGCGCGTCATTGACGACGATCGGCGTCCTCTTCAGCTGGCCGACGAGGTCGAGCGCGCGCGCCAGCGTCGCGTCGCTCGTGCGCCGGCCGCGGATCACTTCGACCAGCGGCATGCGCTCGGCGGGCGAGAAGAAATGCAGGCCGATGTAGCGCTCGGGATGCGCGCTGGCCTCGGCCAGCAGCGTGATCGGCAGCGCCGAGGTGTTGGTCGCGACGACGCAGTCGGGTCCGACGACGGCGTCGATGCGGCGCGTCACCTCGGCCTTCACGGCGCGGTCCTCGAACACCGCCTCGACGACGAGGTCGGCGTCGCGCAGCGCCGCATAGTCGGCACTCGCCGTGATGCGCGAGAGCACCGCGTCGGCGGCCTCGCGCGTCAGGCGGCCCTTCTCGACCTGGCGCGCGAGCGCGCGCACGGCATGGTCGCGGCCGCGCTCCGCGGCGGCGGCGTCGCGGTCGATCAGCACGACCTCGATGCGGCGCTGCGCCGCGTGCAGCGCGATGCCCGCGCCCATCATCCCGGCGCCGACGATGCCCAGGCGCCGGCATTCGCTGCGCTCGAAGCCGGCGGGCCGGTGCAGTCCTTTCTCGGCCTTGGTCTTGTTGACGAACAGCGTGCGGATCATGCTGCGCGAGACCGGGCTGTTCATCGCCGTGTCGAGCAGGTATTTCGATTCGATGCGCAACGCCTTGTCGATCGGCAGCTGCAGCCCTTCGAAGAGGCAGCTCTGGATCGCCAGCGGCGCCGGCAGCTTGCCATGGGTGCGCGCCATCAGCATCGTGTTGCCGACGACGAAGGCCGGCGCGACGCGCGGGTCGAGCGGCCCGCCGCCCGGGATCTTGTAACCCTTGACGTCCCAGGGCTGGCGAGCGACCGGCTCGCCGAGCAGCCAGCGCCGCGCCTCGGCCAGCAGTTCCTCGGGCGCGGCGACGGCGTCGACGAGGCCCGCCTGCAGCGCCTCGGCCGCGGCCGCGCTCTTGCCTTCCATCAGCCAGGGCATCGCGGCCTGGACGCCGATCATGCGCGGCAGCCGCTGCGTGCCGCCGCCGCCCGGCAGCAGGCCGACCTGGACCTCGGGCAGGCCGACGACGACGCCGGCGGCGGTCGACATCACGCGCCGGTGGCAGCCGAGGCAGATCTCGTAGCCGCCGCCCATCGCCGTGCCGTTGATCGCGGCGACGACCGGCTTGCCGCAGGTCTCGATGCGACGCACCGCGCGCGACAGCGCGCCGTACTTGTGCAGCGCGACGTCGACCGGATCGTCCTGCATGCGGTCGAGGTTGGCCTCCATCGTCACGAGGTCGGCGCCGGCGACGAAGGCCGCCTTGCCGCTGGTGATGATGGCGCCGCGGATGCCGGGATCGGCGGCGACGCGATCGATGCCGGCGTGCAGGTCGTCGAGGAAGGCCTGGTCGATGACGTTCATCGACTTGCCGGGGTAGTCGATCGTCAGCGTCGCGATCTGGTCGGCATCGACCTCGAGCCGGATGACGGGGTTCGGATGCATGCCTTCAGACCCTCTCGATGATCATCGCCGAGCCCATGCCGGCGGCCACGCACAAGCTGACGAGCGCGGTGCCGCGGCCGCTGCGCTCGAGCTCGTCGAGCGCGGTGCCGAGGATCATCGCGCCGGTGGCGCCCAGCGGATGGCCCATCGCGATCGCGCCGCCATTGACGTTGATGCGCTCGTGCGGGATGGCCAGCTCCTCCATCATCGTCAGCACGACGGTCGAGAAGGCCTCGTTGAGTTCCCACAGATCGATGTCGGCCGCCGTCATGCCGGCGCGCAGCAAGGCGCGGCGCGCGGCCTGCGCCAGCGCGTCGAGCATCAGCGTCGGCTCCGAGCCGATGGCGGCGAAGCTGCGGATGCGCGCGCGCGGCCGCAGCTGCAGCCGGTCGGCGGCGCGCGCGTTGCCGACGAGCACGGCGGCGGCACCGTCCACGATGCCCGAGCTGTTGCCGGCATGGTGCCGATGCTCGACGCGCTCGATCTGCGGGTAGCGGCCGAGCGCGACGGCGTCGTAGCCGTATTGGCGCCCCATCTCCTCGAATGCGGGCTTGAGCGCGGCCAGCGTCTGCACCGTCGTCTCGGGGCGTATCGTCTCGTCGCGTTCGAGCAGCGTCGTGCCGATGAAGTCGCGCACCGGCACCACCGAGCGCGCGAAGCGCCCCTCGGCCCAGGCCGCGGCGGCGCGGCGGTGGCTCTCGGCGGCGTAGGCGTCGAGGTCTTCGCGGCTATGGCCGCGCAGCGTCGCGAGCAGGTCGGCCGAGATGCCCTGTATCACGAAATGCGTCTTCGCCGCCAGTTGCGGGTCCTGCGCCCAGGCGCCGCCGTCGGCGCCCATCGGCACGCGCGACATCATCTCGATGCCGCCGCCGATCGCCAGCTCGGCGAGGCCGGCCATCACCGGCGCGGCGGCGATCGCCACCGCCTCGAGCCCGGAGCCGCAATAGCGGTTGATCTGCAGCGCCGGCACGCTCTGGTCGTAGTCGGCGTCGAGCACGGCCATGCGGGCGATGTTGCCGCCCTGCTCGCCGACCGGCACGACGCAGCCCATCACGACATCGCTGACCTCGCGCGTATCGAGCCGGTTGCGCTCGCGCAGCGCCTGCAGCGGCACGCGCGCCAGCCGCACGGGGGTGATCTCGTGCAGGCTGCCGTCGGCGCGGCCGCGGCCGCGCGGCGTGCGCACATGGTCGAGGAGGTAGGTCGCTTCCATGCCTGCAGCATGAACGATGGGCGCCGCGACGGCCTACCCGATTCGGACTAATCGCGGCGGCCCGAAGGCGCCCGGTCAAGCCGTCAGCGAGCCGCCGTTGAGGGCCATCACCTGGCCGGTGTACCAGGCCGCCTCGGCCGACGCGAGATAGACGACGGCGGCGCCGACATCATCGGGCGTGCCGGCGCGGCCGACGGCGGTCGTGCGGCGCGCGATCTCGTCGTAGCCGAAATTGTTCATCGCCCCCAGCGAGACCGCATTGGCGGTGACGCCATGGCGCCCGACCTCGTGCGCGAGATGGCGCATGAAGCCCAGCGCCGCCGCCTTGGCCGCGGCGTAATTCGACAGACCCATGGCCATGCCGATGCGCCAGAACTCGCTGCTGACGATGACGATGCGACCCCAGCCGCGCTCGCACATGCCGTCGACGACGAGCCGCGTGAGGCCGACGATGGCGCGCAGGTTGAGGTCGAGCTGGATCTCGAAGTCCTCGTCCTTGAGGTCCTTGAGCTGGCGCAGCGAGTTCGGCATCCCGGGCGGCACGCCGGCGTTGTTGACGAGGATGTCGACCTCGCCCCAGGCAGTGCGCGCGGCGTCGACGATGGCTTCGCGCACCGGCGCCTGGGTGATGTCCCCCGGCGCCGCCATCGCCTGCAGCCCTTCGCCGCGCAGCGCGGCGACCGCGGCCTCGGCGCGTTCGCCGTAATAGTCGTTGATCGCGACCTTCGCGCCCTGGCGCGCGAGCGCCCTCGCTACGCCCAGGCCCATGCCCTGGCCGGCACCGGTCACGAGGGCCACGCGGCCGCTGAGATCGAACATGGATGTCTGCTCCAGATTGCGCGCAGCCCCGGTTGGGCGCGCCGCAACGCGACGATGCGTGAGCGCGGCGCCGGCGGCCACGTCCGAACGGACGTGGCCCGCGCCGCCGCCCGGGGTCGCGATCGCGCACTAGTCCGATCGAACGATGGCCCGCGGCGGCCGCTGCGCGACCATGGAATCCGGGTCGCCCCGGCCCGCCACCGAGCCCAGCGCATGCCTGTTCAATCGAAAGCCGTCGACGTCGCCATGCTGGAGGCGTTCGCCGCAGCCTGGAACCGGCACGACATCGATGCGCTGATGGCGTTCATGACCGACGACTGCGTCTTCCACGCCGTCGCCGGACCCGAGCTCCAGGGCCGCACCTACAGCGGCGCCGAGGCCGTGCGGGCCGGTTTCCAGCTCGCCTGGCAGATCTTCCCCGACGCCGCCTGGCGCGATGGCGTGCATGTCGTCTGCGGCGACCGCGGCATCTCCGAATCGACCTTCAGCGGCACGCGCGCCGACGGCACCCGCATCGAGGCGCGCATGGTCGACGTTTTCACGTTCCGCGACGGCCGCATCGCGGTCAAGAACGCGTTCCGCAAGGACCGGCCGCCCCTGGCCGCGGGCTGACCGATGACGACCGCCGCGATGCCCGCCGCCTACGATCCGCGCTACGACCCGCTGGTGGCCCGCCACCCGGGCCAGGGCAGCGACTACGCACCGACCTACTGGGTCGCGACGGCCGGCGAGCCGCCCGCCGACGACGGCCCCGTCACGGGCGACCTCGACGCCGATGTCGTCATCGTCGGCGCGGGGTTCACGGGGCTGGCCACCGCGCTCTTCCTGGCGCGCGAGCATGGCATCCGCGCCACCGTGCTCGAGGCCAACCGCGTCGCCTGGGGCTGCACGAGCCGCAACGGCGGCCAGGGCCAGAACGCCAGCGGCCGCCTCTACCGCTCGCAATGGATCGCGCGCTGGGGCCGGCCGACGGCGCTCGCGCTCGACGCCGAGATCCGCGCCGGCTTCGAGACCTTCCGCTCGCTGGTCGCCGAGATCCCCTGCGACGCCCAGCCCGGCGGCCATCTCTACATCGCCCATCGCGAACGCAAGATGGCGTTCCTGCGCGCCGAGGCCGCTCTGATGCGCGAGGTCTTCGGCTACGACACGGCGATCCTCGACCGCGAAGCCGTGCGCCGCGACTATGTCGACGACGCCGAGGCCTGCGGCGCGATGCACGAGAGCGAAGGCATCGGCGTCCATCCGCTCAAGCTCGCCTTCGGCTACCAGCGCCTGGCGCGCGCGCTCGGCGTGAAGATTCACACCGCGAGCCCGGTGACGTCGATGCGCAGCGTCGGCGACGTCCATCACCTCGCCACGCCCGGCGGCACGGTTCGCGCGCGCGCCGTCGCCTTCGCCACCGGCGGCTACACGAGCCCGGGGCTGCACCGCAGCGTCGAGGCCAAGCTGATGCCTATCCTGTCGAATTCGCTCGTCACGGCGCCGCTCACCGCGGCCCAGCTCGAGGCGACGGGATTCCGCACGCACCAGTTCATCACCGACACGCGCACGCTGCGCCACTACTACCGGCGGCTGCCCGACGACCGCGTGCAGATCGGCAGCCGCAGCGCGATCACCGGGGCCGACGCACCGCATCCGCGCCACCTCGAGCTGCTCGTCGCCGGGCTGCACCGCAAGTTCCCGGCGTTGCGCGGCATCGCCATCGACCATGCCTGGTGGGGCTGGGTCGATGTCAGCCACGACATGATGCCGCGCATCGTCCAGCCCGACCCGCGCACGACGCTCTACTACGCGCTGGGCTACGGCGGCAACGGCGTCTCGTTCTCGGGGCATGCCGGACGCCGCCTGGCCGAGCGCATCGCCGGACGCGCTGCGCCGTCGCTGCCGATCTACGACACGCCGCTCGAATACCCGAACGTGCTCGGCGTCGTGCGCTCGCGCCATTTCGCGCCCTATCGCCGGCTCGGCCAGCGCATCCTCTACCGCTGGTACCAGCTGCAGGACGAACGCCGCTGAGCGGCGGGGTCCGTCCGATCAATGCGGTGGGTCGCGCAGCAGCGTCCCCATCGACGTCGCGCGCACCGAGGCCGGCACAGGCGTCTCGTCGGGCCGGCCGACGTCGCTGAGAGCCGCGAGCAGCGACGGGGCCGCCCGCTCCTGCCCCGGCACGCGCTGGTCGATCGCGCTCTCGGCAGGCTTCCAGGCAGCGATGGCCGCCGCGATGGCGACGGCAGCGCCGACGGCCAGGAGCTGGAGTTTTCTCGCGTTGTGCATGACGTCTCCTTCGAGCGGGCGGACCGTGCTTGGTGCCGCGGCGACCTGCTTCTGCGGTCATCGCCGCAGGCGCCGGATCGATGAGCGGCATCTGCAGTCTCGGCCGGCCGGAGCCGCCTTGCAGCGTCCGTCCGGACTAAGGGCAAGCCCGGCCTGCGCCGGCGGCTGGTGCGGGCTTTCGAACGGTCCCCTCCAGGCCGCGCCGGCGACGACGCGCTGGCGCAGCGCGGCGGCGTTCTCGCCGATGCCGCCGGTGAAGACGAGGCGGTCGATGCCGCGCAGCGCCGCCGCCATGCCGGCGAGCTCGCGCAGCAGCTGCTCGACGAACTAGTCGGGCGCCAGCAGCGCGCCGGCCTGCGTCGAGGCCTCGAGCTCGCGCATGTCGCTCGACAGCCTCGACAGCTCGAGCTGGCCGGATTCGCGGAACAGCAGCCGCTCGACCTGGTCGACGCTGCATCCACGCTGCGCGATCAGGTGCAGCACGACGGCGGCGTCGTTGCGGCCGCAGCGCGTGCCCTTCGGCAGGCCGTCGAGGGGCGAGAAGCTCATCGTCGTCGCCACCGACCGCCCGCCCCGCATCGCGCACGTCGACGCGCCGTTGCCGAGGTGCGCGACGACGACGCGCGAGCGAGCTGGCGCGCGATCGAGTCGTACGTCAGGCCGTGGAAGCCGTAGCGCCGCACGCCGGGCTCGTGGAGCGCGGCCGGTAGGGCGAAGTGCCGGTTGATCTCGTCCTGGCGGGCGTCGAAAGCGGTGTCGATGCAGGCCAGCTGCGGCACGCCGGGGAAGGCCAAGCGCGCCGCGCCCTGCTCGTGAAAGACCGGGATGAGGCGGATGCCGGTGGGAGCGAAGATGTCCATCGCGTCCATGAAGGCCGAGCCCATGATGCCAACATCTCGGTCACGCCGTTGGCGACTAGGGTCTCGACGAAGGCCTCGGAGAGCGTCATCTTCCGCACGCCGGCGACGGCGGCGCGGGGGTCGGGATCATCGGCTGATTCTCCAGAATCTGGGAATATCGAAACCTCTTGTTTCATTATTCGAAACCTGACCCGACTTTAGCCGGCAATTCGAAGTCGGACGACAAGAATTGCTAGTTCTCGGTTTATTTTGTTTCGCTTTCTCAAATTCCCGAAGCGCCGAACCCATGCCAGCATCCCGCGCCGAGACACCCGAGATCAGCGGCGACACGCCGACGCTGCGGCAGCTCGAGTCCGCGGGTCTGCTGCACCGCTACGGCGACGGCCGCCGTTAAGGCACCGGCGCGCGGCTGCGCCGATTGGCCTAGAACCTGCTGCTCAACGGCATCCACCGTGGCGCGCGGCAAGCGGTGCTGCGCCGGCTCGCCGAGGAACTCGGCGCGAGCTGCTACCACACCGCGCTCGCCGGCGACGAGGTCGTCTACCTCGACCGCGTCGAGACCGCGGCGCCGCTGCGCTTCTACCTCCATCCGGGTTCGCGGGTGCCGGCGCATTGCTCGGCCAGCGGCAAGGTGTTCCTGGCGCAGATGACGCCGGCGCAGCGCCGTCGCCTGCTCTCGCACGCACCGCTGCAGGCCTACACGGCGCGGACCCTGACCGACCTCGACCGGCTCGAGGACGAACTGCGCCGCGTCAAGCGCCAGGGCTATGCGCTGGACAACGAGGAGTTCCTGCCCGGCCTGCTGTGCGTCGCGGTGCCGGTGACGCTGGCGCAGGGGCGCTCGAACCTGTGCGTGGCGGTGCAGGCACCGATCGTGCGGCTGACGGCGGCCAAGGCGATCGAACTGCTGCCGACGCTGCAGCGCGCCGCCGCGGCACTGGCGCAGATCGAGGCCGAATCGCTGCCGGCGGCAGCGAGCACCTAAGCCGAACAGACGAGGCGGGAGCGGCCACGCGCGCCCAGCATCGGCGGCACCGCCCGCCCGCTGCACGAGTGCCCCGCATGACCGACCCAGCTCCCCTGCGCGACCTGCGCATCGTCGAATTCGCCGCCATCGGCCCCGGCCCCTACGCCGCCATGCTGCTCGCCGACATGGGCGCCGATGTCGTCGTCATCGACCGCAGCGCCGACGTGCAGCCGCGCAACCGGCCGATGGCGGTGCAGCGCGGCAAGCGCTCGATCGCGCTCGACCTGAAGACCGGCGGCGGGCGCGAGGTCGCGTGGCGACTGCTCGAATCGGCCGACGCGCTGATCGAGGGCTATCGGCCGGGCGTGATGGAGCGGCTCGGATTCGGCCCCGACGCCGTCGCCGCGCGCCATCCGCGGCTCGTCTACGGCCGCGTCACCGGCTGGGGCCGGCAGGGCCCGCTGGCACAGGCGGCGGGCCACGACATCAACTATGTCGCGCTGAGCGGCGCGATGAGCAGCGCGCGCCGCGCCGGCGAGCTGCCGCTGGTGCCGCCGACGCTGCTCGGCGACATGGCCGGCGGCGCGATGTTCCTCGTCTTCGGCCTGCTGTGCGCGCTGCGCGAGGCCGCGCGCTCGGGGCGCGGCCAGGTCGTCGACGCGGCGATGATCGACGGCGTCGCCTCGCTCGGCGCGCTCGTGCAGCAGATGCGCGGCATCGGCTACTGGCGCGACGACCCGGCGCAGAACTTCTTCCTCCACGGTTCGCCCTTCTACGAGGTCTTCGAGTGCGCCGACGGCGGCTGCGTCACGCTGGGCGCGATCGAGCCCGCGTTCTACGCCGAGCTGCTGCGCCGCCTCGGCCTCGACGATGTCGACCCGGCGAGCCAGTACGACACGCGGCTGTGGCCGGCGTTGAAGGCGCGCGTCGCGGCGCGGCTGCGCGAGAAGACGCGCGCGCAATGGTGCGCGCTGCTCGAGGGCACCGACGCCTGCTTCGCACCGGTGCTCGATTTCGACGAGGCCGCGGCGCATCCGCACAACGTCGAGCGCGGGCTCTTCGTCGAGGTCGACGGCCAGCGCCAGCCGGCGCCGGCGCCGCGGCTGTCGCGCACGCCGGCGCGCGCGCCCGGCCCCGGCTGCGTCATCGGCGCCGACACCGATGCCGTGCTCGCCGCTCTCGGCTACGACGCGGCGGCGGTGGCGGCGCTGCGCGCCGACCGCGCCTGCGCCTGAGCGGGCGGCGGCGTTCGCCGCTTGACAGCCCGCTGTTCGCTGTTCGCTGGTCGCTATTCGCTGGCGCCGAGCCAGGCCACGCTGTTGAGGAAGATGCGCACGAGCTCGGTCTGGCGCCGCACGCCGGTCTTCGAGAAGATCGATCGCAGATGCGCGCGCGCCGTGTTGCGCCGGATGTTCAGCGCCTCGGCCGCCTCCTCGAGCGAGAGGCCGTTGGCGAGCTGGATCGCCAGCGCGGTCTCGGCCGGCGTGAGCTGGAACAGCTGCTGCGCCAGCTTCACCGGCGGGTGCGCCTTGCCCTCGGCGTCGCGCACGAACACGGCCACGCTCGGGCGGTGCTTGCCCTCGGTCCACTGGTCGGGCTCCATCGACTGCACGACGAGGCCCCAGCTGACCTTGCCCGAGGGCCGGCTGGCGGCCATCGCCTCGACGAGCGCGATGCCGGCATCGGTGCGCGGGCCGAGCGCGTCGCGCACCATGCGCTGCAGCTTGCGGTTGTCGTTGACGTAGGTCGCCTCGAGCTGCTTGCCGACGATGCGCAGGCCGTCGTCCATCTCGACGATGAGGCGCGCCATCGGGTTGCACTCGAGCACTTCGCCATGCTCGTCGAGCACGATGACGCCGACCATCAGGTGCGCCATCGCCTCGCTGTACAGCAGGTTGACCTTGCGATCCTGGTTCACCGTCAGGTGCAGGTTGAGCGCCCGCTTGAGGTGCGGCAGCAGGCGCCGGCACAGCGCGCGGTCGGCCTCGGAGAAGTCCGGGCTGCCCTCGGGCCGCGTGACGCGGAAACCGTAGATGCCGCCATCGCTGGTGCCGATGTCGACCGCCAGCACATGGAACACGCCGCGCGGCGCGCACCAGTCGCGGTAATACTGCGAGTTGCGCCAGTCGGTCTCGGAGAGGATGTCGCCGATCGTCACCAGCTTGTCGGGTACGAGGCCGGTGAAGGGACTGATCTGCAGCAGCGGGTTGCCCGGGTTGACGATGCGCCGCCCGCCCGAGGCCGAGACGATAAGGCCGAGGTCGTCGCGCAGGCCCGGCCGCACGATCAGCGAGACGTAGTTGCCGTCGAACTCCGAGCGGATCAGCTCGAGGCAGTCGGCCCAGTTCGCCGGCACCAGCGCGGCGTCGTAGATGGCCTCGACAAGCGCACCGAAGCGGTCGAGCGTGAGCCCCGTCGCGCGGGCGGCGGCATTCGACTGGATCGGCCCGGCGACGGTCATGTGCGCCGCAGTGTACGGGCCGCACCCGCGGCCGCCGATGGCGGGAAACCCGGGCCGTCGCGCCGCATCAATCGATCTCGAACAGGCCGGCGGCGCCCATGCCGCCGCCGACGCACATGCTGACGACGACATGGCGGGCGCCGCGGCGCCGCCCTTCGATCAGCGCATGGCCGACCATGCGCGCGCCCGACATGCCGAATGGATGGCCGATGGCGATCGCGCCGCCGTCCACGTTCAGCCGCTCGTCGGGGATGCCGAGGCGGTCGCGGCAGTACAGCACCTGGCAGGCGAAGGCCTCGTTGAGCTCCCACAGGCCGATGTCGCCGACCGCGAGGCCATGGCGCTGCAGCAGCTTGGGGATCGCCAGCGCCGGGCCGATACCCATCTCGTCGGCGGCGCAGCCAGCCACCGCCAGGCCGCGGTAGACGCCCAGCGGCGCGAGTCCGCGCGCGCTCGCCTCGGCGCGGCTCATCAGCACCGCCGCCGACGCGCCGTCGGATAGCTGCGAGGCGTTGCCGGCGGTGATGAACTCGCCCTGCTCGATCCAGCGGCCGTTCTTCCACACCGGCTTGAGCGCGGCCAGGCTCTCGAGCGTCGTGTCGGCGCGGTTGCCCTCGTCGCGCGCGAGCGTGAGAGCCTCGCTGCCGGTCGCCTGGCCCTGCTTGTCGTAGAGCTGGCGCACGCTGGCCAGCGGCACGATCTCGGCGTCGAAGCGCCCCGCCGCCTGCGCCGCGGCGACGCGCTGCTGGCTCGCCAACGCATAGGCGTCCTGCGCCGCGCGCGCGATGCCGTAGCGCCGACTCACGATCTCGGCCGTCTCGATCATCTGGATATAGGCCGTCGGCGCCGCCTCGAGCACCGCCTGCGACTGCGCACGATGGCTGTTCTTGTGCGCGTTCTGCGTCAGCGAGATCGATTCGAGCCCGCCGGCGACGACGATGCGCTGCTCGCCGGCGAGGATGCTCTTGGCCGCGCTCGCGATCGCCATCAGCCCCGAGGCGCACATGCGGTCTATCGTCATGCCGGCCACGCTCTCGGGCAGCCCGGCCGTGTAGGTGCACAGGCGGCCCAGGTTGTAGCCCTGCGTGCCCTGCTGCGCGGCGATGCCGAGCACGACATCGTCGACCTCGGCGCCGTCGACGCCAGCGCGCGCCAGCGCGGCGCGGATCACATGGCCGCCGAGCACCGGCGCCTCGGTGTCGTTGTAGGCGCCGCGGTAGGCGCGGCCGATCGGCGTGCGGGCGGTCGAGACGATCACCGCGTCATGGCTGCTCATCCGGGTCCTTCATTCGAAATACAGGCGGCTGATCGTGTCGACGACGCAGCCGGGCTTGTCGGATCCCTCGATCTCGACCGTGATGCGCACGGTCGCCTGGACGCCGTCGCCCGGCAGCGCCGACGCCGCGACGACCTCGCCATGGCCGCGGATGCGCGCGCCGGCACGTACCGGCGTCGGAAAGCGCACGCGGTCGCAGCCGTAGTTGACGCCCATGCGCAGGCGCTCCCAGCGCACGAGTTCGGGCAGGAATTTGTTGGCCAGCGCCAGCGTCAGGTAGCCATGGGCGATGCAGCCGCCGAAGGGGCCGGCTGCCGCGCGATCGGGGTCGACGTGGATCCACTGGTGGTCGCCGGTGACCTCGGCGAAGCCGTCGATGCGCGACTGCTCCATCACCATCCAGTCGGTGTGCCCGAGCTCGTGGCCGACGGCGGCCAGCAGTCCGGCCGCGGAGTCGAAGACCGGCGAAGTCATAGTCTCAGGCCCGCTGCGAGCTGACAGCGACGACTTCGCCGGTCATGTAGCTCGAATAGTCGCTGGCGAGGAAGACCATCACGTTGGCGACCTCCCAGGGTTCGGCGCCGCGGCCGAAGGCCTCGCGGCCGGCGAGTTCGTCCAGCAGTTCCTCGCTCGCCGACTTCTTCAGGAAGGCGTGGATGGCGATCGAGGGCGCGACGGCGTTGATGCGGATGCCATGGTCGGCAGCCTCGAGTGCGGCGCAGCGCGTGAGCGCCATCACGCCGGCCTTGGCGGCGGCGTAATGCGCCTGCTCGGTCTGCGCGCGCCAGCCCAGCACCGAGGCGTTGTTGACGATGACGCCGCGGCCCCGCGGCTGCATCACGCGCAACGCGGCGCGCGTCATGCGGAAGGTACCGGTGAGCGTGACGTCGATGACGCGCTGCCATTCGTCGTCGCCCATCTCGACGATGCGGCGACTGGTACCCAGCCCGGCGTTGTTGATGAGGATGTCGATGCCGCCCAGCCGCTCCTCGGCCATCGCGACGAGCGCATCGACCTGGTCCTGACGGCTGACGTCGCAGAGCTGGCCATGGACGGCCGCGAGCCCGGTCTGCTCGCGGATCGCCTGCACCGCCTCGTCAAGCCGCCGCGGGTGCACGTCGCTGACGACGAGCGCGCGGCAGCCCTCCTCGGCGCAGCGGCGCGCCGCGGCGAAGCCGATGCCGGCGCCGGCCGCCGCCGTGACGAGCACCGAGCGTCCCGCCAGCAGGCCATGGGCAGGGACATATTCAGGACCGGGCTTGAGCGCCATCGAGCAATCTCCGCTACAGCCACCGAGCATGGGGCGCGGGGCGGCGGCCGGCATCGTCCTGACGGACGAGTCGGGCGCCGGGCTGTCTACACCGCTCAGCGCCGAGCGGCTCAGCGCGGCATGCCCAGGCCACGCTCGGCGATCAGGTTGAGCTGGATCTCGTTGGTGCCGGCGTAGATCGTGTCGGCGCGGCTGCTCAGCCACAGCTGCTGCAGCGCAGAACGGTCGGGGTCGGGGTCCGAGCCGGGGTCGTCGTCGGCGACGACGTCGGCGTCGGCGCCCAGCAGGTCGGCGGCGAGGCGGCCGAGGTCGCGATGCCAGTTCGACCAGGCGTATTTCGAGACCAGCGCGGCGCCCGTGGCGGTCGAGCCCGAAGTCGAAGGCGGCGCACCGAGCACGCGCAGCGCATGGCGGCGCAGCATCTGCAGCCCGAGTGCGGCGCGCGCGAGGCGGCGGCGCAGCACCGCGTCGGCGCCGCGGCGGCGCGCGAGATCGACCATGCACTCGAGCTCGCGCCTGAAATGCGCCTGCTGGCCCAGCGTCGACGCGCCGCGCTCGTGGCCGAGCAGCGACATCGCGACGCGCCAGCCCTGGCCGCAATCGCCCAGGTGCATCCAGCCCTCGGTGCGGGCGCCGTCGAAATAGACCTCGTTGAACTCGGCGCCGCCGCCGATCTGGCGGATCGGCCGCACCTCGATGCCGGGCTGGCGCAGCGGCACGAGCAGCAGCGTCAGCCCCTGGTGGCGCTTCGATCCGGCTTCGCTGCGGGCGAGGACGAAGATCCAATCGGCTTCGCGCGCCCACGAGGTCCATAGCTTCTGGCCGCGCAGCACCCAGGTGCCGTGGGCCAGCGTCGCGCGCGTCTGCACGTTGGCGAGGTCGGACCCGGCGCCGGGCTCGGAATAGCCCTGGGCCCAATATTCGGTGCCGGCGCGGATCGCCGGCAGGAAGCGCTCGCGCAGTGCGGCGCTGCCATGCTCGATCAGCGTCGGCGCGAGCAGCGTTTCGCCGATATGGCCGATGCGCCCGGGTCCGCCGGCGCGCACGTATTCCTCGTGGAAGACGAGCTGCTGCGACAGCGGCAGGCCGTCGCCACCGGCCGCACGCGGCCAGCCGATGCCGACCCAGCCGCCGGCCGCCAGCCGCTGCTCCCAACGCCGCGCGAGATCGAGGTCGAAACCCGGCGCGCCGGGGCCGCGCGCCTCGCGCAGCGGCGCGAACTCGCCCGCCAGTTCGGTCGCCATCCAGTCGCGCACGGCGGCGCGGAATGCGCGATCGGCGGCCGCTTCGACGAGGTTCATGCCGGCACGCCGTCGATCAAGCGCCGCGCGACGGCATCGAGCCAAGCGCCTGTGGCGCCGAGTCGCTGGCTCGAGGCCTGGGCGCGCTTGAAATGCAGCTGGGCGTCGCAATCCCAGGTGTAGCCGACGCCACCGTGGAGCTGGATCGCTTCCTGGGCGCAGAACTGCGACGCTTCGGTCGCCTCGCAGCGCGCGAGCGCGGCCTCGAATTCGAGCGTCGCGGCGTCGTCCGGGGCGGCCGCAGCGGCGCAGGCCGCGCCGTACACCGCCGAGCGCGCGCATTCGACCGCCACCGCCATCTGCGCGCAGCGGTGCTTGACGGCCTGGAACGAGGCCAGCGGACGGTCGAACTGGACGCGCTCGCCGAGGTAGGCGGCGCTCAGATCGAGGCATTGCTGGGCGCTGCCGAGCTGCTCCGCGGCGAGCGCGATCGCGGCCACGCAGCGCAGCCGCGCCAGTGCCGCATCCAGGCGCGCACCACGGGCGATGCAGGCCACCGCCGGTAACGAGGCCGCGCGGGCGCTCACGGCGGCGACGCGGCGCGTGCGGTCGATCGTCTCGAGCGGGCGCACCTCGATGCCGGCGCCGCGCGGCGCGCACAGGAACAGCAGCGATTCGTCGCCCGGACCGCGAGCGACCAGCAGCAGCCGATCCGCAGCCGCGGCCGAGCCGACGCGCGGCCAGTCGCCATCGAGAGTCCAGCCGCCAGGCTGCGCGGTCGCCGTCGCCTGCGCGCCGTCTTCGGCGTCGAGACTCGCGACGCCGGCGACGAGATCGCCGCAGCCGAGCGCGGCCAGCGTCGTGCCGATGACGCTGGCGGCATCGGCATCCCCCAGCAGATCCACCAGCAGCGTGCCGGCCCTGACGACGCTGTCGAAATAAGGCACGCAAGCGAGCCGCCGCCCCAGCTGTTCCTGCAGCAGCACGAGCTCGACGAGTCCCAGCCCCATGCCGCCGATGGCCTCGCCCAGATGGACGCCGCACCAGCCCATCGCGCCGATCTCGCGCCACAGCGACGCATCGATGCCGCTGGCGCTGGCCATCGCCGCGCGCGTCGCCGCCGAACTCGCGCGCTCGGCCAGGAAGGCCGACGCGGCGTCGACGATGAGCTGCTGTTCCCCGCTCGGACTCAGGTCCATCGCCGCGATCAGGTGCCGTAGACCTTCTGCGGCGGCCGGCCTTTGGCAATCAGCCGCTCGATGACGGGCCCGAGCTCCGCGGGCTCCCAGCGCGCGCCCTTGTCGACGACGGCGCCGGTGTGCCAGCCGTCGGCGATCGAGATCTCGCCGCCGCGCGCCTCGAAGCAGCGGCCGCTGACGCCGGCCGACAGCGCGCTGCCGAGCCAGACGACGATGGCCGCGACATTCGCCGGATCCCAGATGTCGAAGCCCTGCTCGGGCTTGCGCACGAGCTCGGGCATCGCGCCCTCGGTCATCGCCGTGCGCGCCGCCGGCGCGAGGCAGTTGACGGTGATGCCGTAGCGCGCCAGCTCGGCCGCCTGCACGAGAGTCAGCCCGGCGATGCCGGCCTTTGCCGCGGCGTAGTTGCTCTGCCCTATCGACCCCTGCAGCCCGGCGCCCGAACTCGTGTTGACGATGCGAGGATGGTCGACCGGCCGCCCCGCCTTGTGCGCATCGCGCCAGCGCCGCCCGAGCACGTTGGCGAGGCAGTAGTGGCCCTTCAGATGCACCCGCATCACGGTGTCCCAATCGTCCTCGGACAGCGAGAGGAACATGCGGTCGCGCAGCACGCCGGCGTTGTTGACGAGCACCTGCACCTCGCCGAATTCGGCGCACGCGGCGTCGACGATGGCCTGCGCGCCGGCCAGCGTCGTGATATCGCCACTGTCGGCGCGGGCGCGGACACCGGCGGCGCGCAGCTCGTCGGCGACGGCCTGCGCGGCGTCGGCGCGGATGTCGTTGACGACGACGTTGGCGCCAGCGGCGCCGAAGGCGAGCGCATAGGCACGGCCGAGGCCGCCGCCGGCGCCGGTGATGAGAACGGTGCGTCCGGCGCACAGGGCCATGGTCAGATCCTTTCGATGATCGTCACGTTGGCCTGGCCGCCGCCCTCGCACATCGTCTGCAGGCCGTAGCGGCCGCCGCTGCGTTCGAGTTCGTGCAGCAGCGTCGTCATCAGCCGCGCGCCCGAGGCGCCCAGCGGATGGCCGAGCGCGATCGCGCCGCCGTTGACATTGGTTTTCGCGGCGTCGTAGCCGGTCTCGGCGAGCCAGGCCATGACGACCGACGCGAAGGCCTCGTTGATCTCGACGCGGTCGATGTCGGCCAGCTTCATGCCGCTGCGCGCGAGCGCGCGGGCGGTGGCCGGGATCGGCGCCGTCAGATGCCAGATCGGGTCGTCGGCGAGCACGGTCATGTGGTGGATGCGTGCGCGCGGCTTCAGCCCGTAGCGGCGCAGCGCGGCCTCGGAGACGACGAGCAGCGCGGCGGCGGCGTCGCAGGTGCTGCTCGACACCGCGGCGGTGATCTTCGGGTACGCCGGATCGACCGGCGCGAGCGTCGCCATCTTCTCGAGCGTGCTCGCGCGCGCTGTCTCGTCGGCGCGGAATTCGCCCACCGCGACGACCTCGCGCTCGAAGCGCCCCTCGGCCAGCGCACGCAACGCACGATCGTGGCTTTCCTTGGCGTAGACCTCCATCGCCTCGCGGCTCAGGCCCCAATGGTCGGCGATGCGCTGCGCGGCGTAGAACTGGTTCACCGGCGCGTCGCCGAAGCGCGCGCGCCAACCCGGCGATTCGGCGAAAGGCGTCGAGTAGCCCAGCGGCTGGCCGGCGAGCATCGCCGAGCCGATCGGGATCGCGCTCATCGTCTGCACGCCGCCGGCGAGCACGACGTCCTGGGTCCCGCTCATCACCGCCTGCGCCGCGAAATGCACCGCCTGCTGCGAGCTGCCGCATTGGCGATCGATCGTCGTCCCCGGCACGTTCAGCGGCAGGCCGGCGACTAGCCAGGCCGTGCGCGCGATGTCGCCGGCGAGCGCGCCGATGGTGTCGACGCAGCCGAAGATGACGTCGTCGTATTCGGCCGCCGGGATCGCGTTGCGATCGACGACGGCGCGGATCACATGGGCGCCGAGGTCGGCGCCATGCATCGCGGCGAGCGCGCCGCGGCGCTTGCCGGTGGGCGTACGCAGCGCGTCGACGATATAGGCTTCGGCCATCGAAGGCTCCCGTTCAGTCGAGCATCGCCGCCGGACCCAGGCGGGCACCGTCGGCGAACAGCGCCGCGGCGACGCGCGACTTGTGGAAGCCGCGATCGCCCCAGGCCGCGTCGAGCACCCAGGCGCGCTTCATGAACATCTGCAGGTCGACCTCCCAGGTGTAGCCCATCGCGCCATGCACCTGCACACCCTTGCGCGCCGCGGTCCAGGCGGCGTCGCCGCAGGCGAGCTTGGCGTGCGAGACCAGGGTCGCGCAGCGCGGGTCACGGCGCGAGAGCGCGAGCGCGGCGCGGTAGAGCACCGGTTTCGCGAACTCGATGCGCGTCGCGACATCGGCGAGATGGTGCTTGACGGCCTGGAAGCTGCCGATGGCCTTGCCGAACTGCTTGCGCTGCGCGACGTAATCGACCGACATGTCGAGCATGCGCTGCGCCAGGCCGACGAGCTGGCCGGCGGCATTCAGCGCGCCGCGGTCCAGTGCCTTGTCCCACAGCGACTTCGCCAGCGGCGCCGCCGCCAGCAGCGTCGATGCGCCGGGCGTCCAGCCGACGCTGGCGAGCCGGCGCGAGGCGTCGATGCTGGCATGCGGCGTCAGCGTCACTGCGTCGTGCGTGACGCCGTGCAGCTCGATGCCCGCGGCGCCCGCATGCGGCAGCAGCAGCAGATCGGCGAAATGCGCGTCGGCGACCCAGGGGTTGACGGCATGGCCGACGGCGATGCGCACGCTGCCGTCGACGATGCGCGGCAGCCAGCGCGAGCGCGCCGGATGGCCTGCTGGCAGCCCGGCGATGAGGCCGGTGGCGACATAGGCGGTGTCGGCGAGCGAATCGGGAATCGCGTAATAGCCCAGCTCCTGGGTCATCAGCACCCAGTCGATGTCGCCCAGGCCGAGCCCGCCCTGCTCCTCGGGCACCGACAGGCCCATCAGTCCCTGGCCGGCGATCTTCGCGCGCAGTTCGGGCGAGCGCCCGACCTCGGTCGCCCAGATCTCGCGCAGCATCTCGGGCGCGGCCTCGGTCATCAGGAAGCGGCTCATCGAGTCGCGGAAAGCGATCTGCTCGTCGCTGAAGGTGAAGTCCATCGCTTGCTTCCCTTCCTCAGGACTTGGGCAGGCCGAGCATGCGTTCGGCGATGATGTTGCGCTGGATCTCGTTCGTGCCGGCGTAGATCGGACCGGCCTGCGCGAACAGGAAGCCCTCGAGCCAGTCCTGCGATTCGGCGTCGTCGCGCCATTCGGCGCGCGCGCCCAGGATATGCATCGCGGTCTCGTGCATGCGCAGGTCGAGCTCGCTCCAGTAGATCTTGTTCGTGCTCGCCTCGGCGCCTATCGTCGCGCCGCGCGCGAGGCGCCCCACCGTGTGGTAGCTGGCGAGGTTGTAGGCCTCGGCGCCCATCCAGCATTCGAGCACCGCGTCGCGGATCGCAGGGTCGCGGTCGGCCTGCTCGCGATGGCGCAGATAGAGCTGAACGAGCCGCGCCGCCGTGCGCTGGTAGCGCGCCGGCGAGCGCAGCAGGAGGCCGCGCTCGAAGCCTGCCGTGGCCATCGCCACATGCCAGCCCTGCCCCTCGTCGCCCAGGCGCTGGCTCACCGGCACGCGCACGGCGTCGAAGAAGATCTCGGCGAAGGCCGGCCGGCCGTTGAGCGCCTTGATCGGCCGCACCGTCACGCCCGGCGCGTCCAGCGGCACCAGCAGATAGCTCAGGCCATGGTGGCGCGTCGACGCCGGGTCGCTGCGGAAGAGGCCGAAGAGCCAGTTCGCGTAGATCGCCCGCGTCGACCAGGTCTTCTGGCCGTCGATCACGTAGTCGTCGCCGTCGCGCAGCGCGCGGCTCGTGATCGCCGCCATGTCGGAGCCGGCGTTCGGCTCGCTCCAGCCCTGCGCCCACATGTCGTCGCAACGCGCCATGCGCGGCAGGAAGCGCGCCTTCTGCTCGGGCGTGCCGAACTCCATCAGCGTCGGCCCGAGCAGCAGGATGCCGTTCTGGTTCACGCGCTGCGGCGCGTCGGCGGCGCAGTATTCCTCCTCGAAGATCAGCCACTGGATGAGGTCGCAGCCGCGGCCGCCGAGCTCGCGCGGCCAGGTCGGGCTGCTCCAGCCGCCGGCGGCGAGTGCGGCCTCCCATTGCCGGTGCTGCTCGAAGCCCTCGCGGGTGTCGTAGCTTCCGAGTGGGTGCGACGGCACATGGGTGCGCAGCCAGTCGCGCACCTCGGTGCGGAAGGCCTGGAGTTCGGGGGTGGTGTCGAGGTCCATCGGGGGGGAGGGATCAGAACTTCGCGTCGCGCTTGGCGACGAAGGCGCGCCGGGTCTCGGCCGAATCGGGGCTCATATAGGCCTGCAGCGTGAAGCCCTGCTCCCAGCGGTAGCGGGCCTCGAGGTCGCCGTCCTCGATGCCGGTCAGCGCCTCCTTGGCGATGCGGATCATCGCCGGGCTCTTCGCCGCGATGCGCGCGGCGATGGCCAGCGCCGTCTCGCGCAGCGCATCGCGCGCGACGACACGCTCGATCGCGCCCAGGCGCAGCGCCTCGGCGGCACCGATCATCTCGCCGGTGAAGAACAGGTAGCGCGTCTTCTGCACGCCGAACATGCGCTGCAGATGCGCCGCGCCGCCCATCGCGCCGCGGTCGACCTCGGGCAGGCCGAAGCGCGCGTCGTCGGCGGCGATGACGATGTCGGCGGCGCCGCAGATGCCGA
Organism: Burkholderiales bacterium; assembly: GCA_018971105.1. Lineage (GTDB taxonomy): Bacteria > Pseudomonadota > Gammaproteobacteria > Burkholderiales > Burkholderiaceae_C > Rubrivivax. The sequence continues at coordinate 17,642 of JAGWVB010000006.1, read as the reverse complement.
TGCCGCCGCCGAGCACGAAGCCGTGCACCGCCGCGATCACCGGCACCGGGTTCAGGTGCACGGCCTTGAAGGTGGCGTAATTGCCGGCGTTGACGGCGACGATCAGCCCCGGGTCGGCGTCGAGCTCCTTGATGTCGACGCCGGCGCAGAAGCCGCGGCCCTCGGCGCGGATCACGATCACGCGCACCTCGGCCCGCGCGCCGAGCGCGGCGATCTCGGCCGCCAGCGCCATCCAGCCGGCGCTGTTCAAGGCGTTGACGGGCGGCTGGTCGAGCACGACCTCGGCGATGCCCTGGGCGTCGAGCAGGGTCCGGAATGGCGGCGTCTTCATGCGGGGCTCCTCAGGCCTTGCAGCGCATCGAGGCGCTCGAGCGCGAGCGCGACGATGCCGTCGATGACCTCGCGGCACGATTGCAGCTGGCCGATCACGGCGGCGACCTGGCCCGACGACATCACGCCCTCGGCCGGCAGCCCCTGCACCATCGAGCGCTCGAGCAGCACCGGCGCGTTGGCTGCCATCACGGTCTGCGCGACGCTGCCGGCATCCTCGCGCAGCGTGCGCCACAGCAGCGCTAGCGCCTGGCCCGTCGTCATCCCCGTCTGCGCCTTCCACTGCCAGGCGCTGGCCAGCGCGATGCGCAGCCGCTTGAACGCCGGGGCGCGCTCCAGCATCCGCAGGTATTCGTTGGCGAGCATGCGCTGCGGCATGCCGTCGACGAGATGCGAGATGCGGATCTGCTCGGCGTCGCGCGCCTGCACATAGCGCTCGAGCGTGGCCGGCGGCACGCCCGAGTCGGTCGTCATCAGGAAGCGCGTGCCCATCGCGATGCCCTGCGCTCCATAGGCCAGCGCCGCGGCGAGGCCGCGGCCGTCGTAGAAGCCACCGGCGGCGACGACCGGCACGCGCACGGCGTCGACGACCTGGGGCAGCAGCACCGTCGTCGGCACGCTGCCGGTATGGCCTCCGCCCTCGCCGCCCTGGATCGTGACGACGTTGGCGCCCATCTCGATCGCCTTCAGCGCATGCTTGAGCGCGCCGACGGTGGGCATGCAGACGATGCCGGCGTCGCGCAGCCGGCCGATGACCTTCTTGTCGGGCCCGCGGCCATAGCTGACGGCGCGGATGCGATGCTTCACCGCGAGGTCGAGCAGCTGCTGCGCGTTGGGCTGGAACATGTGGAAATTGAGCCCGAACGGACGGTCGCCGGTGAGCTCGCGCACGCGCACGATGTCGGACTCGATGCGCTCGGCCGGGATCGTCGCGCCGGCGAGGAAGCCGAAGCCGCCGGCCGCCGTCGTCGCCGCGACGAGCCCGGGTCCGGCGACCCAGCCCATCGCCGTCTGCACGACCGGATGGCGGCAGCCGAGCAGATCGCACAGCGGCGTGCGCAGCGACGGCGAAGACGTGGACGATGCCGCGCTCATCGCACCTGCTTTTTGTTGCCGGCCGCCATCGAGCGCGCGTCCTGGCCGCCGAGCGTGCCCTCGCCCAGAAGCTGGCTGTGCGTGTGCGCGAAATGGTGGTAACCGAAGGCCAGGTCCATCGTCGCGCGCAGGCCCTGCAGATCCTCGACGCGGTTGATCACGGTCTTCGTCAGCGCCAGTCCCATTCGCGGCTGCGCCGCGATGCGCGTCGCCCAGTCGAAGGTGCTGGCCTCGAGCTCGGCGCGCGGCACGACGCGGTTGACCATGCCCATGCGGCAGGCGCGCTCGGCGCTCATGCGCTCGCCCAGGAACAGGAATTCCTTGGCGACGCGCGGATGCAATTCATGGGCATGGGCGAAATACTCGACCCCCGGGATGCCCATGCGCACGACCGGATCCTGGAAGAAGGCATCGTCGGAGGCGATGATGAGGTCGCAGACCCAGGCCAGCATCAGCCCGCCGGCGATGCAGGCGCCATGCACCATCGCGATCGTCGGCTTTGGCAGGTCGCGCCAGCGCCGGCACATGCCGAGGTAGACCTCCTGCTCGCGCACGAAATACTTCTCGCCGCCGGGCTTGTCGCTGTGGTCCCACCACAGCGAGCGGCGCTCGAATGGGAGGTCGACATCGCGCCCCGGCGTGCCGATGTCGTGGCCGGCGCTGAAATGCCGGCCCGCGCCGCACAGCACGACGACGCGCACCGCATCGTCGTCGGCGGCGCGGCGCAGCGCGGCGTCCAGCGCATAGGTCATCTGCGAGTTCTGCGCGTTGTTGAACTGCGGCCGGTTCAGCGTCACGCAGGCGATGCCCTCACGGGCCTCGTAGAGCACCGGATCGGCGGTCTCGTAGACCGGGCCCTGCGCCCGACGCTTGGTGCCGTCACCCATGGTCAGCCGCCGAGCACCGCGGCGCGCAGGCCATGCGGGTCGAGGCGATCGATGAGCGCACGCTGCGCTTCGCTCGCTGCCGGCGTCTCGGGCACGGCGCCTTCGATCAGCAGCTCGAAGCCGGTGGCGGCCTGCACCTGTTCTGCGCTGACACCGGCGTGCAGGCTCAGCAGCCGCGGCCGATGGCCGGGGCCGCGGAAATCCATCAGGCAAAGGTTGGTCACGACGAGCCTGATGTCGATCTCCTCGAGCGTCCAGCCGCGCGCCAGCCGCGCCGGGTTGTAGCCGGCCGAGCAGACGAAATCGACCTCGCCGGCGACGAAGACCTTGGGGCTGTGGTTGGGGACGAAGAAGGAATTCGCGTGATTGATCGAATTGCCGGGGAATCCGCGCACGCCCAGCATCATCGATTTCGGGCGCTGGTAATCGACGCCGATCATCGAGATGTTCGCCTGGCCGTGGCGGTCGATCTGCGTCGGGCCGACCATCGCATGGCGCTTGCCGCCCCAGACGTTATCGAAGATGCGAGCGAAGCCCATATGGCTTTCGCGCCGCACCTGGTAGTCGCCGCGCGGACCGACGGGCACCGGCTCCTGCACCAGCCAGGCCTCGGAGTCGGTCATCATCAGCTCGCGGTTGATCGACGCCATGCACAGCCCGGCGGCGAGCCGCGGCACGATGCCGATGCCGGTGGCCAGCACCTCGCCGTCGTTCTTCCAGGCCTGCGCCGCCGCGCAGATGATGCTGTCGATCAGGCTCGTGTCGCTCATCGCCGTCGCGCCCTCAGAACACCGGCAGCGGCAGTCGCCGCACCGCATCGGCGCCGCCGACGCGCTCGAGGTATTCGGCTTCGCTGCAATCGACGTAGCGCCCGCGGTATTGCTGCCAGCCGCCGGGCTCCTTGGCGCTCGCGGCGTATTCCTTGAAATGCTTCGCATCGTGGCCGTAGAGCGGCGCGCAGGAACTCGGGTGTGCACCGCAGGGCAGATGGACGACGCCGCTGGTCTGCGCGCGCTCCCAATGCACGTAGCGCGCCTCGTCGCCCTGCGCGAAATGACCCGGGTCGACGAGCTCGTCGCAGCTGACATAGGTGCGCCGCGCGGCACGCGCATAGAGGTCGTCCATATAGGGATCCGGGCCCTTGATCTGGCACACGCCATGGCGGTCGGCGCGGTCGACATGGATCAACGCCGCGTCCAGCGGAAGCGCCGGCATCGCGACCCAGTCCCGCGCGTCGTAGGGCGAGCCGACGAGCTTGAGCGCCGGGTTGTGGCGCAGCAGGTCGGTGCCCAGACCGACGCGCGTCGGGATGTAGGGCACGCGCATCGCCGCCGCCTTCAAGCCGAGCATCAGCAGGCCCTCGTCGAGCTCCATGACCTCGATCGCGCCGGCCTGGCGCGCGGCGCGGAAATAGGGTTCGAGCGGAATGAAGTCGAGCGAGACGAAGGCGAACACGAGCTTGCGCACCTTGCCCGCGGCGCACAGCATGCCGACATCGGCGCCGCCGTAGGCGACCAGGGTCAGGTCCTTGACGGGGCTGCGCAGGAGCTCGCGCACGAGCGCCATCGGCTTGCGCCGCGGCCCCCAACCGCCGATGCCCAGCGTCATGCCGTCGTGCAGTCCCGCCACCACGGCGGCGGCGGTCATCGTCTTGTCGCGCATGGTTCAGGCCTTGGGCTGGGCGATGCTGAAGTCATGGCCCCACAGGCTCACCTTCGTGAACTCGTGGGCGATGTGCTGCTGCCAGTCGACGACGGCGCCGCCATAGCCGTATTCGAAATCGAAATTCGACGGGCTGCGCATGTAGAACGAAATCATGCGGTCGTTCGTGTGCTGGCCCAGCGTGGCGGTCTGCGTCACGCCATGCGCGGCCATGCGGTCCATCGCGCGGCCGACCTCGGGCATGTCGTCGACCTCGACCATCACGTGGACGCAGCCGGATTCGACCGGGAATCCGCACAACGCCAGGCTGTGGTGGCGGCCGTTGTTGCAGTGGAAGAAATGGATCGGCAGCACCGGGCCGGCATCGCCCGCGGGCTTGAAATTGAAAATGTCGGAGAGGCCGAATCCCATCACCTCGCGCACGAAGGTCACGGTGGCGTCGAAGGCCGGGGCCGGCAGCACCGTGTGGCCCATGCCGATCGAGCCGGTGACGAAGCGCGGCACGCCGGCGGGCGAGTTGAAGCGCGTGAAATCGCTGCGGTAGCCCCAGACGACCTCGTGGCGGTTGCCCGCCGGGTCGCTGAACGCGACGAGCTGCTGCACGCCGCGCGCGGCGCATTGCGCGGCGTCACCGATGGCGTGCGCGACACCGGCGCGCTCGAGCGTCGCGACGGCGGCGGCGAATTCGGCGGACCCCAGCACTTCCCAGCCCGACGCGAGATAGGCATCGCGCCGGCCGGCCTCGACGGCGATGCGGAACTGACGCTCGTCCATCTTGATCCGCAGGCCGTCGCCGACGGTCTCGCAGGGCATGCCGAGCACGCCCTCGGCGTAGGTCCGCCAGCGCCCGAGGTCGGTCGATTCGGCCACCACGTAGGCCAGTCCGCGCAAGTCCATCATGTCGTGCTTCGCTCCCGCAGCGGCCGGGTCGTCCCGGCGTGAGCTCATCTTCGTCGGCACCCCCTGCGGCAACATCGTCCGTTGAGACTAACGGCGCCGCACGGGCAACGATGTGAAATTCAGGCGCTCGGGTAGTCGCTGTAGCCGGCCGCGCCCGCGGTGTAGAGCGTGCGACGGTCGAAGCGCGCCAGCGCGATGCCGTCGCGCAGGCGGCGCGGCAGATCGGGGTTGGCTATGAAGTGGCGCGCGAACGAGACCGCGTCGCCGCTGCCCTGCGCCAGCGCCGCCTCGGCCGCATCGCAGTCGAAGCCGTCGTTGACGATCAGCCGCGCGCCGAAATGGCGCCGCGCGAGCGCGAACGCTTCGATCGTCGCCAGCGGCGAACGCATCACGTGCAGGTACGCGAGGTCGAGCGTCGCGGCCTGGCGCATCAGCTCGGCATGCGTGGCCTCGCTGTCTTCGTCCGAGGTGTCGTTGTAGGTGTTGCCGGGGTTCAGCCGCAGGCCGACGCGGCCGGCACCGATCGCCGCGGCCATCGCCTGCAGGCATTCGATGGCGAAGCGCGCGCGCTCGGCCGCCGCGCCGCCATAGGCATCGCTGCGCCGGTTGCTGCCCGAGCTGAGGAACTGCATCGGCAGGTAGCCGCTCGTGCCGTGCAGTTCGACGCCGTCGAAGCCGGCCTCGCGCGCCAGCAGCGCGGCGCGGCCATGCTCGGCGACGACATCGCGAACCTCGGCTGTCGTCAGTTCGCGAGGATCGTCGTAGGGCTGCAGGCCGGCGGCGTCGGTCCAGACCTCGCCCGCGGCACGCAGCGCCGAAGGCGCGACGGTCTCGACACCGACCGGCTTGATGTGATGGCTGCCGATGCGTCCGCCATGCATGATCTGCAGGACGATGCAGCCGCCTCGGGCGTGGACCGCGTCGGTGACGCGGCGCCAGCCGGCGACCTGGGCCGCGTTGGCGATCCCCGGCTGGCGGCAATAGGCCTGGCCGTTGGCGCTGGGCCAGCTGCCCTCGGCGACGATGAGACCGGCACCGGCGCGCTGGCCGTAGTAGTCGGCCATCAGCGCGCCCGGCGTGCCGTCGGCCTCGGCGCGGTTGCGCGTCATCGGCGCCATCACGACGCGATTCGCCAGGCGCAGCGCGCCGAGTTCGAGCGGCTCGAAGAGTTGCCGCGTCATCAGCGCACTCGCATCCGCGGCGCCGGCGTGCCGCGCCGCATCTGCTTGAGGAACTGATCGAGCGGCGCCGGCGGCGCGACCTCGGGCAGCTGGTCCTTGTCGGGACGCCGGGCCCAGAATTCCTGCCAGCTCGGGAACAGCTCGTGGAAGGTGCCGCGATACGGCTCGCGCCCGGGCCAGCGCATCTTCATGTCGCCGATCGGCGGCTTGTTCAGGTCGGTGGCATACCAGTAGCAGGGCAGGCGGCGGCGGAACAGCCAGACGCCGTCGATGCGCTCGTAGTCGTCCCAGTACAGCATCTGCATGATCACCCAGTCGGCGCCGCACTCGTGCTCGTTCTTCGAGTAGACGACGCCGGTCGCGTGATCGCGGTCGACGAACTCGATCAGGTGCTGGCCCAGGTGGTGCGAGGTGCCGGTGAACTGGTCGCGCAGCGTCGCGTCCTGCCAGGCCTTGAAGTGCGCGCGGCCGACCTTGTCGCGGCCGACGCGGATGTCGGGCGCGAACAGGTTCACATGGGCGTCCATGTCGCGCATGTCCAGGCTCAGCGAATAGCGCGCCGCGAGCTGGCGGATGGCCTCGATCGATTCGAGGCGGTCGATGCGTTCCTCGAGTGTCGCCGCGGCGCTCATCGCGGCCGCCTCACAGCGCCGTCACCAGCACGGCCGAGCGCCCGCCGTCGACCGGCAGCGCGGCGCCGGTGACATACGAGGCCTCGTCGCTGGCCAGGAAAAGGATCGCCTGCGCGATCTCGTCGGGGCGGCCGACGCGGCCCATCGGGATGAGTTTTTCAGTGCCCTGGCGCGACGCGGCGTCGGCGAGCATGCCGGCGGTGGCCGGCGTCTCGACGACGGCCGGGATCACGACATTGACGCGGATGCCCTGCGCCGCGCCCTCGGCCGCGGCGGCGCGGCTGAAGTTGATGATCGCCGCCTTCGCCGCCGAATAGCCGGCCATCCACGCCGTGCCCAGCGTGCCGCAGATCGACGAGACGTTGACGATGGACCCGCCCTGCTCCTTCATCAGCCTCATCGCCGTGCGCGTGCCCCAGAAGGTGCCGTCGACCGAGGTCGCGAAATTCGCGTGCCAGTCGGCCGTCGTCGTCGATTCGAGCGCGCCCCAGCTGTAGGCCATCGCGTTGTTGACGAGGATGTCGAGCCGACCGTGGCGCTGCGCCGCGGCCTCGATCGCGGCGGTGATCTGCGCCTCGTCAGCGACATCGGCGGCGACCGCCTCGCAGCGACCACCGGCGGCGGCGATGCGCGACGCGACCTCATCGAGCGGGCCCTGCCGGCGCCCGCAGATGACGACGACGGCGCCCTCGTCGGCGCAGCGCTCGGCGGTTGCCGCGCCGATGCCGCTGCCCCCGCCGGTGATGAAGGCGACCTTGCCGGCCAGTCTTGCAGCCATCGCGGCCTCCTAGAGAAAGGCGCTGCCGCCGTTGACGGCGACGTTCTGCCCGGTGACGAAGCCGGCGTCGTCGCTGGCGAGGAACAGCGCGACGGCCGCGATGTCCTCGGGCTCGGCCATGCGGCCCATCGGCACGCCCTTGATGATCGCGTCGGCCCATTCCTGCGGGATGCCCTGCATCATCGGCGTGTTCGTCGGTCCGGGGACCAGCGTGTTGACGCGGATGCCGGCACCCGCGAGTTCCTTGGCCATGCTGCGCGTCAAGCCCATCAGCGCGGCCTTGCTGGCGCAGTAATGCGCCGGACCGTCGCCGCTGACGGCGGCGGTGCTGGCGATGTTGACGATGGCTCCCTTGTTACCGACCGCCTTCATCGTCCGCACCGCGGCGCGAGCGCAATAGAAGGCGCCGGTGAGGTTGACGCCGATGACACGCGCCCAGGTCGCATCGGGGATGTCGGCGAAGGCGTCGACCGAACCGACGCCGGCGTTGTTGACGAGGATGTCGACGCGGCCGTGGCGCGCGCGCACCTGCTCGAAGGCGGCATCGACGGCGGCGCTGTCGCCGATGTCGACCTTGAGCGCGAGGCCGGCGGCCGCACCCAGCGTCTCCTGCGCCGCGGCGAGGTTGACATCGAGCGCGACGACGATCGCGCCCTCGGCGGCATAGCGGCGCACGATCGCCCGTCCCATCCCCTGGCCGGCGCCGGTCACGATCGCCACCTTGTTCTCGAGTCTCATCCTGGGTCTCCCGGCGTCCGGATGGCGCCACATCGAGACGCCAGCGTAGGCAGGTGCGGGCGCCGCGCCATCGTCCGATGGGACGATGGGACGATGGGACGACGGAACAGGGAACCGTCAGCCGGCCTGCGCGCGCAACCGCTGCTTGTCGACCTTGCCCGAGGCGTTCATCGGCAGCGCGTCGACGACGCGCACGCGCCGCGGCACCTTGTAGTTGGCCATCTGCCCGCGCGCCCAGGCGACGAGCGCGGCCTCGTCGATCGCGGTGCCGGGCCGTGCGACGACCCAGGCGCAGCCGACCTCGCCCAGGCGCTCGTCGGCGACGCCGATCACCGCCACCTGGGCGATGGCCGGGTGCGGGCTCAACAGCCGCTCGACCTCGGCCGGATAGACGTTGAAGCCGCCGCTGATGTAGAGGTCCTTGAGGCGGTCGGTGATGCGCAGGTAGCCGCGCTCGTCGACGACGCCGACATCGCCGGTGTGGAGCCAGCCTTTGGCGTCGATCGCCTCGCGCGTCGCCGCCGCGTCCTCGAAATAGCCCTGCATCACGTGGTAGCCGCGCAGCAGCACCTCGCCCGCGCTGCCGGCGTCGACGCTGCGGCCGGCGGCGTCGGCGATGCGCAGCTCGGTGCCGGGCAGCGCCTTGCCGCAGGTCGTCGCGACCGTCTGCGCATCGTCGACGGGGTCGCAGACCGTCGCGCAGCCGCCGCATTCGGTGAGGCCGTAGGCGGTGGTGACACGACGGATGCCGAGCTCGCTGCGCATGCGCTCGATCAGCACCGGCGGCACGCTGGCCGCGCCGGTCACCGCGCCCTGCAGCGACGACAGGTCGAACTCGCGCAGCCGCGGATGCGCGAGCATCGTCAGGAACAGCGTCGGCGGTCCGGGCAGGAAGCTGATGCGGTCGCGCTCGATGCGGCGCAGCACGTCGTCGGCGTCGAACACGGCGCAGGGGTAGATGGTGGCGCCGCGCAGCAGCGCCGCGACCCAGCCGGCCTTGTAGCCGAAGCTGTGGAAGAAGGGGTTGATGACGAGATAGCGGTCGCCCTCGCCGAGGCCGACGACGCGCGCCCAGACGTCGAAGGCGCGCAGCGTCGGTCCATGCGCGGCCATCACGCCCTTGGGCCGACCGGTCGTGCCGCTGGTGAACATCAGGTCGGCCGTGGTGTCGGGGCCGAGCGCGGCGACGCGCGCGTCGACGGCGGCCTCGGGCACGGCGGCGCCGGACTCGAGGAAGTGCGGCCAGTCGCGGGCACCGCTTGCCTCGCGCAGTCCCTCGCCGATGACGACGATCTGCTCGAGCGTCGGCGGCCGCAGCCCGTCGAGCTGCGCCGGCAGGTAGGCGCCGAGAAAATCGCCGACGACGAAGAGCAGCCTTGCGCCGCTGCGCGCGAGGATGTCGGCCGCCTCGCCCCCCTTCATGCGCGTGTTGATCGGCACCAGGATCGCGCCGGCGGCCTGGATGCCGCAGGCGGCGACGATCCATTCCCAGCGGTTCGGGGCCCAGATCGCGACGCGGTCGCCGGGCTCGATGCCATGCGCGATCAGCGAGCGCGCGGCGCGCCGCGCGGCCTGCAGCAATTCGGCGTAACTCAGCGTCGTGGTGCCGTCGACGATCGCGGGACGATCGCCATGGCTATGTGCCGCCGCGGCCAGCATCGCGGGTATCGAGGGGGGAAGCGCGCCCGCGGAAGACGCGGGCAAGGAGTCAGGGAGCGTGGCGTTCATCCGGGGTACTTCACGGTCAGCTGCGCGCTCGCCGGGGTCGCCTGGCAGGCGAGGATCCAGCCGCGCGCGAGGTCCTTGGCGTCGAGCGCTTCGTTGTGGCGCATCGTCGCCTGGCCCTCGACGAGCTGGCACATGCAGGCGCCGCAGACGCCCGCGCGGCAGGCATGCGGCGCAGCGATGCCCTCGCGCACGGCGGCGTCGAGCAGCGTCTCGCCGCCGCGGCAGTCGAATTCATGGTCGCGGCCGTCGAGCCGCAGCCGCACGCGGGCGGGCGCCGCGGTCGCCGCGGCCGGCGATTCCGCCGCCGCGGCCGCGCTGCCATCCGTCGCGGCGCCGGCATCGACCTCGTCCGGCAGCGAGGCATAGCGCTCGACATGGACCGCATCGTCGGCGACGCCGATCGCGGCCAGCGCCAGGCAGGCCGCGTCGCGGAACGGCGCCGGACCGCAGATATAGGCGCGCGCCGCGGGCCAGGGCCGCGCCCAGGCCTCGAGCTGGCCCGCGAGCTGCGCCGTCGACGGCACGCCCTGCACCGAATCGAGCCAATGCACGACGGCGAGCCGGCGCGGGTGCGCGGCGGCCAGCTCCGCGAGTTCGGCGCGGAAGATCACCGAGCGTTCGTCGCGGTTGGCGTAGAACAGCGCGACGCGACCGCTGCCCCCGGCAAGCACCGAGCGCAGGATCGACCACACCGGCGTGATGCCGCTGCCGGCGGCCAGCAGCAGGAAGTCGCCGTCGAGCGAGCGCGGCGTGAAGGCGCCCGCGGGCGGCAGCATCTCGACCTCGTCGCCGACGCGCAGCCGCTCGCAGATCCAGTTCGATGCGCGCCCGCCGGCGACGCGCTTGACGGTCACGCGCAGCCCCTCGTCGAGCGCCGGTGCGCTCGACATCGAATAGCAGCGCAGCCGTACCTGCCCGGCGATCGGCAGGCGCAGCGTGACGAACTGCCCCGGCTGGTAGGCGAAGGCCGCGCGCTCGGGCGGGGGCAGATCGAAGACGATCGATTTCGCGTCGGCCGTCTCGTCGACGATCGCGGCGACGCGCAGCCTGCGGTAGCCCTCGGCAACGCCCACGCCCGTGCCCGCGCTCACAGCCCGTAGCCCAGGATCGCGTTGTCGACGCGGATCTCGGTGCCGCTGACATGCGAGGCCGCGTCCGAGGCCAGGAAGTGCACGACCTGCGCGACCTTGTCGGGCGTGCAGGCGCGGCCGCCGCGGTTGGCCTTCGCATCGAAAAGCAGCCGCGCGGCGTCGACGCCGGGCGCGCTGGCCTGCATCATCGGCGTCCAGATGCCGTCCGGGTGGACCGAATTGACGCGCACCGCGATGCCGCGCTTGCGGCAATGCAGCGCGACCGAGCGCGTCAGCGCCGCCACCGAGGCCTTGCTTGCGCCATAGGCGGCGTAGCCGTCGACCGGCATCCACGACGAGATCGACGCGATGTTGACGATGGCGCCACCGCGCGACTTCATCGCGCGCAAGCCCCGCTGGCAGCCGATGAAGACCGAATCGGCATTCACGCGCATGAGCTGGCGCCATTGCGCCAGCGTTGCGTCCTCGATGCTGCCGGGCAGCAGGATGCCGGCGTTGTTGACGAGGATGTCGAGCTCGCCGAGCGCCGCCGCCGCGGCCATCGCAGCGTCCCAGCTCGATTCGTCGGCGACATCGAGCGTGCAGGCCGCAGCCGCCGGGCCGAGTTCGCGCGCCGCCGCGGCAACGCGCTCGCCGTCGATGTCGGTGAGCAGCACGCGCGCGCCGGCGGCGACGAACTGCGCCGCGATCTCGCGCCCGAGCCCGCCGCCCGCGCCCGTCACCATCGCCAGCTTGCCTTGCAGCGTCGTCATTCAATCCTCCGAGGCCTGCGCCGCGGCGCGGCCGGCGCGACGGCCCGAAAACACGCAGTCGGCGAGCGAGAGCCCGCTGACATAGCGCGACGAGGGGAGGCCGATGGCGCTGCGGCCGGCGGCGTAGAGGCCGGCGATCGACGCGCCCTGCGCGTCGCGCACGGCGCCGTCGGCCTCGTCGACGCGCAGCCCGCCCAGCGTCAGCGTGGCCAGCGGGAACAGCTTCGAACCGATCGAGATGTCGAGCGCGAAGTACGGCGCGCGCGTGCAGGGCTGGCGCATGTCGGGCGACTTGCCGAACGCGTCCTCGCGCTCGCCGCGCGCGGCGGCGTTCGCCGCATCGACGCTGGCGCGCAGCCGCGCCGGGTCGGCGCCGATCTGCTGGGCCAGCCCCTCAATCGTCGACGCCTTGCGCGCGGCCAGGAACATCAGCGCCAGCGCCGGCAGCGACTGGAACGACCAGAGGCGGCCGAACAGGCATTCGCGCACCGCCTGCCAGCGCAGCCGCGAGTCGATCACGAGCCAGGCGCGACCGCCCTGGTGCTCGACCATCTCGTGGCCGAGCTTGGCGCCGTAGACCTGCTCGTTGCAGAAGCGCTCGCCGCGTTCGTTGACGACGAGGCCCTTGGGCCAGACCGAGGGCGGCGTGATGAAGCGCCAGCCCGAGACATTGCCCAGGTCCTGCGCCGCGCCGCCGACGCTCTGCCCCAGCCGCAGTCCGCTGCCGTCGCAGCCAGCACCGCCGATCGGCCAGCCGCGCCGGTACTGCGGCGCATGTTCGCGGATCAGCTCGGGGTTGTAGATGTAGCCGCCTGTGGCGAGTACGACACCGCGGCGCGCGCGCAGCCGCAGCGGCGCGGCCAGTTCGCGCTCGATCGCCGCGGCCTCGCGCCGGCCGGCGGCCGCCTTGGCCGGCTGGACGAGGCGCCATTTCGCGATCAGCGCGTCGAGTTCGGCGTGGCGCTTCGTCTTGGAATGGCCTTGCGGCAATTGCCAGACCTCGACGCCGACGATGCGCCCAAGCGTGCCATTCTTGCCGCGTTCGACGACGAGACGGCGCACGGCGGCTTGCGTCAGCGGCCGCGCACCGGCGCGCAACGTCGCCGCCTGCAGCGCCGCGTAGAGCGTCGCGCCCGACTGGCCTCGCGCCACCGTGCGATGGCCGCGCGGCGCCGGCGGTGCGGCGCCGCCGTAGGCCGGGACGACCTCGTTGCCCGAGTGATAGAGGTAGACGCCGTCGGGCGGATACGAGGTCTTGTGTGCCGGCATCGTCGAGCCGAAGCGCGCGCCCTGCGCCTCGAGCCAGGCGAGATTGGCCGCGCTCTCGCGGCAGAAGCGCAGCAGCGTCGCGTCAGAGACGACGCCGTTGACCTCGTGGCGCAGGTAGTCGGCCATCGCCTGCGGCGTGTCGTCGAATCCGGCCTCGCGCTGCTGCGGCGTGCCGCCGCCGGCGTAGACGACACCGCCCGAGAGCGTGCTCGCGCCGCCGCCGCCGAAACGGTCGACGACGATGACGTCGGTGTCGGCGCTGCGCGCTTCGATCGCTGCGCAGGCACCGGCGGCACCCCAGCCGACGACGACGACATCGGCGCTGTCGCTCCAGTCGAGCTCGGCCGCCGAGCCGACCTCGAGCGCGGGCTCGATCGGCGTGACGGTGGACTTCTCCGTCGCCGCCTGCGTCATCCCGGCGCCTGCAGCAGGTCGGTGCGCTGCAGCGCCAGCGCCTGGCCGCGCATCGCCGCGACGGCGCGGAAGGCGAAGGTCATCGCCGGCCCGAGCGTCGACCCTGCGCCGGCGTACGAAGGCCCCATCACCGACGCGCTGTTGTTGCCGACGCAGTACAGGCCCTCGATGACGCGACCCGCGGTGTCGAGGACGCGGGCGTCGCGGTCGGTCACCAATCCGCCCTTGGTGCCTATGTCGCCCGGCCACAGCTTCATCGCGTAGAAGGGCCCGCGCTCGATCGGCGCCAGGTTCGGATTGGGCTTGACGTTGACGTCGCCGTAATAGCGGTCGAAGACATTGCCGCCGCGGTCGAATTCGAGGTCCTTGCCGCTGCGCGCGTAGTCGCTCATGCGCGCCGCACTCGCGCGCAGGCCGGCGGCGTCGACGCCGATGGCCGCCGCGAGTTCATCGAGCGTCGCGCCCTTCCACACCACCTTGTTCCACCAGCTGCGCCGCACCTTGGCGTCGGGCACCGCCGAGGCCGGCATCAGCGGGCCGATCGGGTAGCGGGCGCGGAAGCCGGCGTCGAAGACGATCCAGGCCGGGATCGCCCCGCCGCCCTGCGCATGGTCGGCGTACATCGCCTGCTGGAATTCCGGGTAGGGACAGGATTCGTTGAGGAAGCGCGCGCCGCGCGCGTTGACGACCATGCAGCCGGGGAGCGACCGCTCGACGAAGAGGGCGCGGAACTTGTCCTCCTTGGGCACATCCAGCGTCGGCGCGCCCCAGGTATGCGCCATCAGGTGCAGCGCGGCGCCGGCGGCGGCGCCGGCGCGGATCGCATCGCCCGTGTTGCAGCCCGGCGGCGTCGCGGTCCAGGCCGCGTCGGTGGGCTGCGGCAGATGCTCGGCGCGCAGCGCCGGGTCGCGCTCGAAGCCGCCGGCTGCGAGCAGCACACCCAGGCGCGCCTGCACGGTCACCGGCTTCCCCTCGTGCTCGACGACGATCCCGGTGACGCGGCCGCCCTCCCCCTCGCGCACCAGTTCGCGCAGCGGCGACTCGAGCCAGATCGGCACTTTCCGTTTGAGCAGCGCCGCGTAAAGCCCGCCGACCAGCGCCTGGCCGCCGGTGAGGCGCCGGTCACGACGCGTCCTGCGCCGCCAGGGATAGTCGAGGAAATAGCGCAGCATGATCTTCGCCAGCACCCAGTTCGCGCCGCGCTCCTTGGCCAGCATGGTGCGGGCGTCGAAGGCGTCGATGTTCATGCGGCCGAAGATCAGTTGGCCCGGATTCGTCGGCCGCAGCCGGCCCAGCGCATCGAGCCCGAGCCGCGCCGCGTCGAAGGCCAGCGGGTCCATCGTGCGGCCTCCGGGGCGCGCACCGGGCAGCGTCGGGTAGTAGTCGGCATACAGCGGCATGCAGCGATAGGGCACGCCGATCTCGGCCAGGTACGCGGCCATCGCGCGCGCCGTCTCGAGGTAGGCCAGCACGCGGTCGTCGCTGGCCAGGCCGCGCGCGCAGGTGCGCAGGTAGAGGAAGGCGTCCTCGATGCGGTCGGCGACGCCGGCGCGCGCCTGGTCGTCGTTGCACGGGACCCAGATGCCGCCGCCCGAGATCGCCGAGGTGCCGCCGACGAGCGCCGACTTCTCGACCACCAGCACCGAGAGCCCGGCGTCGGCGGCGCGCACCGCCCCCATCAGCGCCCCGGCGCCGGAGCCGACCACGACAAGGTCGACGCGCGTGGGATCCGTCATCAGACGAAGGGGTCGGTGTTGGGCAGCCCCAGCATCACCGCGCCGTGGGCGCGCGCGTAGGCGTCGGCATTGTTCGCGATATGGCCGCGCGCGACATGCAGGTCGCGGAAGATGCGCTCCAGCGGATTGCTCTTGAAGACGCCGTTGGCGGCGCAGGTGCGCAGCATCTCGTTGACGAGCTCGGCGCAGCGCTTGGGCACCGCCGAGGCCTGCGCGCGCTGCATCAGGCGCTGCTCGACCGGCATGCGCCCGCCCTCCTTGGCGTAGCCGACGACCTGGGCGTAATTGCGGTAGAGCACGAGCTTGGCCTCGTCGCTGGCCATCATCGCCTGCGTCACCGCCATCTGCGCGGCGACGTCCTCGGCCGACTTGCTGCCATGCTTGCCGACATGCGTGGCCGAGCGCTCCCGGAACATCGTCACCGCGCCGTCGAGCGCGCCGATGCAGGCGCTGGAGACGGCGCGCTGGAAGACCTGGATGAAGGGGATGCGGTAGAGCCAGCCGCCGTTGACCTGGCGCCCGGGGCAGCCTTCGTCGCTGTAGTCGTTGGTGCGCTGGGTGCGGTGTTCGGGCACCAAGGCATTCTCGACGACGATGTCGTGGCTGGCGGTGGCGCGCAGGCCGAGGACGTCGAAGTTGTGGACGATCTTGAAGTCGGACTTCGGCAGCAGGAAGGTCACGTGCTCGAGTGCGCCCGAGCCGTCGCGGCGCGGCAGCAGGCCGCCGAGGAAGATCCATTCGCAATGCTCGCAGCCGCTGCTCCAGCTC
The DNA here is from genome assembly GCA_018971105.1 of Burkholderiales bacterium. Lineage (GTDB taxonomy): Bacteria > Pseudomonadota > Gammaproteobacteria > Burkholderiales > Burkholderiaceae_C > Rubrivivax. The sequence continues at coordinate 1,681 of JAGWVB010000006.1, read as the reverse complement.
CAGTGGCCGCTGAGGCGGTAGCCGCCGTCGACCTTCTCGGCCTTGCCCACCGGCATGTAGGTCGAGGCGATCAGTGTCTGCGGGTCGCGCCCCCAGACATCGTCCTGCGCCTGCGCCGGGAACAGCGGCAGTTGCCAGTTGTGGACGCCGATCACGCCGTAGATCCAGGCCGTCGCCATGCAGCCCTCGGCGAGCGCGATCTGGATCGAGTAGAAGACGCGCGGGTCCATTTCGTAACCGCCCCAGCGCTGCGGCTGCAGCACCTTGAACAGCCCCGCCTCACGGATCTCCTCGACGCTGGCGCGCGGCACGATGCCGTCGCGCTCGGCCTGCGCCGCGCGTTCGGCCAGCCGTGGCGCCAGCGCGCGGGCGCGGTCGATCAGCGCCTGCGCCTGCGGCGTCAGCCAGTCGTCGGTGTTGCCGCCCATCAGGCCGCTGTCGAGTCTTGCACCCATGTCGTCGTCTCTCCACGCCGGCCGCGGAGGATGCCGCGGCGCGGCGTGATCGTCCCATCGCGGGGGTCGCGCATTCATCGTCTGTTCGGACTAACGCGGCGGCCGCGTCGGCGCCGCGTGCGCGGCGGCGTCGCATCTGGTCCAAATGGAGGATTGCGCGCAGCGCCGCAGGCATCAGTCTCGCGCCCATGCATGCCGCTGCACCACGCTTCGACGCCAGGGATTTCCGCCTCGCCCTCGGGCGCTTCGCCACCGGGGTGACGATCATCACCGCGCGAGGCGCCGACGGCACGCCGGTGGGCATCACCGCGAACAGCTTCAATTCGGTCTCGATGGACCCGCCGATGGTGCTGTGGAGCCTGGCGAAGACGGCGCGCAGCCTGCCGGTGTTCAGCGCCGCCTCGCAATGGAACGTGCATATCCTGGCCAACGACCAGGAGGCGCTGTCGAACCGCTTCGCGCGCGCCGGCGAGGACAAGTTCGCCGCGCTCGAGCTCGACACCGGCGCCGGCGAGGCACCGCTGATCCAGGGCTGCAGCGCCCGCTTCCAATGCCGCACCGCGTTCTGCTACGAGGGCGGCGACCACCTGATCTTCGTCGGCGAGGTCGTCGCCTACGACCGCAGCGAGCGCGCGCCGCTGCTGTTCGTCACCGGCGGCTACGCGCTCGCGGCCAAGGTCGCCGGCAATGTCTCGACCGGGGCCGACGCCGATGCCGGCTCGGCGCCCTATTCCGAGAACCTGCTGGGCTACCTGCTCGGGCGCGCGCATTACCAGTTCGTCGCCGGCTTCCGGCGCACGCTGGACGAACGCGGGCTCGACGACGCGGCGTTCTTCGTGCTCTCGCTGCTGGCGGTGCGCGCGCCCTTCAGCGCCGCCGAGATCGCCGCCCATATCGCCTACACCGGCATAGACGTCGGCGCGGTGCTGCTCGATGCGCTCGTCGCGCGCGGCCTGCTGCGCTGCGACGCCGGCGGCTACGCACTGGCCGAGCGCGGCCGCGATGCCATCCTGCACGTGATGGCGGCGGCCAAGGGGGTCGAGGCCGATGTCGTCGGCCGCCTTGGCGAAATCGACGCCGCGGCGCTGCGCAATGCGCTGAAGCGGCTGATCGCGGTCAGCGATCCGGGGCTGCCCAAGCTCTGGGTCTGAGCGCACGCGCTCGACCTAGCCCGGAAATTTCATCAGTAGCAGGTCGGCAGCCTCGTGGCTAAGCCCGTTGTCATA
>JAGWVB010000194.1 GCA_018971105.1 Burkholderiales bacterium | reverse complement strand
TTCTCGCAGATCACGCCGCGGTGCTTCAGGCGCTTGTACTTGCCGCACAGGCACTCGTAGTCCTTGATCGGGCCGAAGATCTTGGCGCAGAACAGGCCGTCGCGTTCGGGCTTGAAGGTGCGGTAGTTGATGGTCTCGGGCTTCTTCACCTCGCCGAACGACCAGCTGCGGATCTTCTCCGGGCTGGCGAGTCCGATCTTGATGGCATCGAAATGCTCATCGGGGGTGAATTGCTTGAAAAGGTCGAGTAGTCCCTTCATGCATCTTCTCCTTAATTGCGTTCGAGTTCCATGTCGATGCCGAGGGAGCGTATCTCCTTGACAAGGACATTGAACGATTCGGGCATGCCGGCCTCGATGGCGTGCTCACCCTTGACGATGCTTTCGTAGACCTTGGTCCGGCCGTTGACGTCGTCGGACTTGACGGTGAGCATCTCCTGCAGGATGTAGCTCGCGCCATAGGCCTCGAGCGCCCAGACCTCCATCTCGCCGAAGCGCTGGCCGCCGAACTGGGCCTTGCCGCCCAGCGGCTGCTGGGTGACGAGGCTGTACGGACCGGTGGAGCGCGCATGCATCTTGTCGTCGACCAGGTGGTGCAGCTTCAGCACATGCATGTAGCCGACCGTGACCGGGCGCTCGAAGGGCTCGCCGGTGCGGCCGTCGGACAGCGTCGCCTGGGTGCGCGTGGCGGTGAGGCCCTTGCGCGCGGCGATGTCATCCGGGAACGCCAGCTTCAACATCGCGCGCACGTCGGATTCATGCGCGCCGTCGAACACCGGCGTCGCGAACGGCACGCCATGGCTCAGGTTCTGCGCCATCTCGACGACCTGCTCGTCGCTGAGCTGGGCCAGGTCCTCGCGCTTGCCGTCGGACTTGTTGTAGAGCTCGTCGAGGAACTGGCGGATCTCGCTGACCGCCGCATGCTCCTGCAGCAGCGTGCCGATGCGCTGGCCGATGCCCTTGCCGGCCCAGCCCAGGTGCACTTCGAGCACCTGACCGACGTTCATCCGCGACGGCACGCCGAGCGGATTGAGCACGATGTCGCAAGGCGTGCCGTCGGCCATGTAGGGCATGTCCTCGACGGCGACGATCTTCGAGACGACACCCTTGTTGCCGTGGCGGCCGGCCATCTTGTCGCCCGGCTGCAGGCGGCGCTTGACGGCGAGGTAGACCTTGACCATCTTCAGCACGCCGGCCGGCAGCTCGTCGCCCTGGGTCAGCTTCTTGCGCTTCTCCTCGAAAGCGAGGTCGAAGCTGTGGCGCGTCTGGTCGTTGGCGTTCTTGATGCTCTCGAGCTGGTTCGCGACCTCGTCCTCGGCCGGACGGATGTCGAACCAGTGGTACTTGTCGACGCTGGCGAGGTAATCCTTGCTGATCACCGTGCCCTTGGCGATCTTGTTCGGGCCGCCGTTGGCGACCTTGCCGGTGAGCAGCTTCTCGATCCGGTCGAAGGCGTCGGCCTCGACGATGCGCAGCTGGTCGTTGAGGTCGAGGCGGAAGCGCTTGAGCTCATCGTCGATGATCTGCTGCGCACGCTTGTCGCGCGTGATGCCCTCGCGCGTGAACACCTGGACGTCGATGACGGTGCCGTTGGTGCCCTGGTCGACGCGCAGCGAGGTGTCCTTCACGTCGGAAGCCTTCTCGCCGAAGATCGCGCGCAGCAGCTTCTCTTCCGGCGTCAGCGTCGTCTCGCCCTTGGGCGTGACCTTGCCGACGAGGACGTCGCCGGGGTTGACCTCGGCGCCGATGTAGACGATGCCCGATTCGTCGAGGCGCGCCAGTTGCTGCTCGCTCAGGTTCGGGATGTCGCGCGTGATTTCCTCGCTGCCGAGCTTGGTGTCGCGCGCCATCACGACCAGTTCCTCGATGTGGATCGAGGTGTAGCGGTCTTCGGCGACGACGCGTTCGCTGATCAGGATCGAGTCTTCGAAGTTGTAGCCGTTCCAGGGCATGAACGCGACCAGCATGTTCTGGCCCAGCGCCAGCTCGCCGAGGTCGGTGCTGGCACCGTCGGCGACGACGTCCATCGCCGCGACATGGTCGCCGCGCTTGACGATGGGCCGCTGGTGGATGTTCGTGTTCTGGTTCGAGCGCTGATACTTGATCAGGTTGTAGATGTCGACGCCGACCTCGCCCGCCACCGTCTCGGCGTCGTTGACGCGAATGACGATGCGGTTGGTGTCGACGTAATCGACGATGCCGCCGCGGCGCGCCGTGACGACGGTGCCCGAGTCGACCGCGGCGACGCGCTCGACACCGGTGCCGACGAGGGCCTTCTCGGGGCGCAGCACCGGCACGGCCTGGCGCTGCATGTTGGCGCCCATCAGCGCGCGGTTCGCGTCGTCGTGCTCCAGGAACGGCACGAGCGAGGCGGCGACCGAGACGATCTGCGCCGGTGCCACGTCCATGTACTGGACGCGCTCGGGGCTCAGCAGCACCGATTCGCCGTTCTCGCGCGCCGAGACGAGCTCGTCGATCAGCTTGCCTTCGGCGTCGAGCGAGGCGTTGGCCTGGGCGATGACGTACTTGCCTTCCTCGATGGCCGACAGGTAGTCGATCTCCATCGTCACCTTGCCGTCGATGACGCGGCGATAAGGCGTCTCGAGGAAGCCGTACTCGTTGAGCTGCGCGAACAGCGCCAGCGAGTTGATGAGCCCGATGTTCGGGCCTTCAGGCGTTTCGATCGGGCAGACGCGGCCGTAATGGGTCGGGTGCACGTCGCGGACTTCGAAGCCGGCGCGCTCGCGCGTCAGGCCGCCCGGGCCCAGGGCCGAGACGCGACGCTTGTGCGTGATCTCGCTCAGCGGGTTCGTCTGGTCCATGAACTGCGACAGCTGCGACGCGCCGAAGAACTCCTTGAGCGCCGCGGAAATCGGCTTGGAGTTGATCAGGTCGTGCGGCATCAGCGCTTCGGTCTCGGCCTGGCCGAGGCGCTCCTTGACCGCCTTCTCGATGCGCGCGAGGCCCGAGCGGTACTGGTTCTCGGCCAGTTCGCCGACGCAGCGCACGCGGCGATTGCCCAGGTGGTCGATGTCGTCGACCTCGCCGTTGCCGTTGCGCAGGTCGACGAGGATCTTGACGACATCGAGGATGTCGTCGTTGCTCAGCGTCATCTTGCCTTCGGGCACGTCGCGGCCGACGCGGGCGTTGAACTTCATGCGGCCGACGCGGCTCAGGTCGTAGGTGTCCTCGCTGTAGAACAGGCGATGGAACAGCGCCTCGACGGCGTCCTCGGTCGGCGGCTCGCCGGGGCGCATCATGCGGTAGATCGCCACGCGCGCGGCCAGCTGGTCGGCGGTTTCGTCCATCGCCAGCGTCTGGCTGATGTAGCCGCCCTGGTTCAGCTCATTCGTGAAGATGCACTGGAACTCCTTGATGCCGGCGACGCGCAGCTTCTTCAGCAGCGCCTCGGTGATCTCGTCGTTGGCCTTGGCGACGATCTCGCCGGTCTCGGGGTCGACCATGTTGCGCGCGATGACGCGGCCGATGATGAAGTCCTCGGGCACGCTGACGAAGCCGGTGCCGGCCTGCTCGAGCGTGCGCACATGGCGCGCGGTGATGCGCTTGTCCTTCTCGACGACGACGTTGCCGGCCTTGTCGGTGAGGTCGAAACGCGCGACCTCGCCCTTCAGGCGTTCGGGCACGAACTCCATCTGGGCGCCCGTGTCCATGAGGCGGAAGTTATCGTTCTGGAAGAAATGCGCCAGGATCGCTTCCGGGTTCAGGCCGATGGCCTTGAGCAGGATCGTCACCGGCATCTTGCGGCGGCGGTCGACGCGGAAGTAGAGGATGTCCTTGGGGTCGAACTCGAAGTCGAGCCAGGAGCCGCGGTACGGGATGATGCGGGCGCTGAACAGCAGCTTGCCCGAGCTGTGCGTCTTGCCCTTGTCGTGCTCGAAGAACACGCCCGGGCTGCGGTGCAGCTGGCTGACGATCACGCGCTCGGTGCCGTTGACGATGAACGAGCCATAGTCGGTCATCAGGGGCACCTCGCCCATGTAGACCTCCTGCTCCTTGATCTCCTTGACCAGCTTCTGCGGATGCGATTCGCGGTCGTAGATGATCATCTGCAGCTTGGCGCGCACGGCCGCGGCGAAGGTCAGGCCCCGCTGCTGGCATTCGCGCACGTCGAACGGCGGCTTGGCGATGTTGTATTCGCTGAACTTCATCTCCACGAACCCATTGTGGGACGTGATCGGGAACGCGGAGAGGAAGGCCGCCTGCAGGCCCTCGGGCTTGCGCTTGGCGGCTGGAACGTCCTTCTGGAGGAACGCGACGTAGGACTCCCGCTGCATGGTCAGCAGGTAAGGAACCTTCAAAACGCTTTCACGCTTGCCGAAGCTCTTGCGGATGCGCTTGCGCTCGGTGTAGGTGTAGGGGGTTGCTTGCGCCATTGAACACTCCTGTCGACAACCCACGCCTGGCCGGGCATGGATTCATCGGCGACTGGCGACCCAGGCATTGCGCCCGAGGCTTGGTGGCAGGCCACTACCTGCCGCTGGCGGACAACCGAGGCGTTGCACCTCAGTCCGACCAAACCTGTTCTCTGCAGTCGGATCAGAGAACACTGCAAAGCCCGCAGGCTTTGCGCTGTTCTCGCAGCGCCATCGATCGGATGCGGAGCGTCGCGAGCGGCCCGAGATTGGTTCGAGAAGCGCAGCCGTACACCCGTACGGCGAGCATCGCAGGATCAATATCGGGTCGCGCAGTAGCTCCGGGTCGATCGATTACTTGATTTCGGCCTTGGCACCGGCGTCGACGAGCTTCTTCAGCGCGGCATCGGCGTCGGCCTTGGGGATGGCTTCCTTGACGGGCTTCGGCGCGCCGTCGACGAGGTCCTTGGCTTCCTTCAGGCCCAGGCCCGTGAGTTCGCGCACGGCCTTGATGACCGAGACCTTGTTCGCGCCGGCTTCGAGCAGCACGACGTTGAATTCGGTCTTCTCTTCCACCGCCGCAGCGGCAGCACCACCGCCGCCGCCGGCGGCCGGAGCGGCCATCGAGGCCGCGGTGACGCCGAACTTCTCCTCGATGGCCTTGACCAGGTCATTGAGTTCCATCACCGACATGCTGTCCATCGAGGACAGGAAAGCGTCTTTATCGAATGCCATTTGGGGTTCCTACGAAACTATGAATTGAATGAAAGGGAGGCTGCTGCGTCATCAGGCCGCTGCGGGCGCCTCGGCGGCCGGCGCTTCCGCACCGCCGCCGCGCTTTTCGGCCAGCGCCGCCAGGACCGCGGCGAAGCGCTGCATCGGCGACTTCATCAGGCCTGCGATCTGGGCGATCAGCACTTCGCGGCTCGGGATGGCGGCGAGGGACTTGACGCCCTCCGCATCCAGCACCTTGCCGGCGTAGGCGCCGCCCTTGATGACGAGCTTGTCGTTGGCCTTGGCAAAGTCGGCGATGACTTTGGCCGCGGCGACGGCATCCTCGGAAAAACCGTAGATCAGCGGGCCGACCATGGCACCCTGGGCGACCTCGAAAGGCGTGCCGGCGACGGCGCGACGGGCGAGCGTGTTCTTCAGCACGTGAAGATAGACGCCCTTGTCGCGCGCATCGCGGCGCAGCTTGTTGAGGTTTTCCACGGTGAGGCCACGGTACTCGGCCAACGCCAAGGTCTGCGAACGCGCGGCTTGCGCCGACACGTCCGTGACCACGGTTGCCTTCTCGTTGCGATTGAGACTCAAGGTCTGCTCCTCACACAGCCCTCGACCCTGACGGGCCTTCGGGCACTCAAGAAATCAGCAGCCATCTGGTCTGGAACCCCTTGCAGGAAACCTTCTCAGCGGGACCGCCATCTGCGCTGGCTGCGGCCGGGTGGCCTCGTTTAGGGGACTCGCGTCCCGCCAGCGGTCTCGGATGACCCGGATCCGGTTGCCCGGCTCCGGCCCACCACTCACTCTGTCTGTCGATCTGTCCTTGCCTACTGCGCCGCGACGACGATCGACGAGGTGTCGACGCGCACGCCCACGCCCATCGTCGACGACACCGCCACCTTGCGCAGGTACACGCCCTTGCTGCTCGCCGGCTTGGCCTTGTTCAGCGCGTCGACCAGAGCACGCAGGTTCTCGACCAGGCGGCCGTCCTCGAACGAGCGGCGGCCGATCGTGCCGTGGATGATGCCGGCCTTGTCGACGCGGAACTGGACCTGGCCCGCCTTGGCGTTGCGCACCGCGGTGGCGACGTCGGGCGTCACGGTGCCGACCTTCGGGTTCGGCATCAGGCCGCGCGGGCCCAGGATCTGACCCAGCGTGCCGACGATGCGCATCGTGTCGGGCGAGGCGATGACGACGTCGAAGTTCATGTTGCCGGCCTTGATCTCGGCGGCGAGGTCGTCCATGCCGACGATGTCGGCGCCGGCGGCCTTGGCCTCCTCGGCCTTGGCGCCCTGGGCGAACACCGCGACGCGCTTGGTCTTGCCGGTGCCCGCGGGCATCACGACGGCGCCGCGCACGACCTGGTCGGACTTCTTGGCGTCGATGCCGAGCTGGACCGCGACGTCGATCGACTCGTCGAACTTGGCGGTGGCGCATTCCTTGACGAGCGCCAGCGCCGCGTCGAGCGGGTACAGCTTGGTCGAGTCGACCTTGCCCTGGAACGACTTCGCCTTCTTGGTGAGCTTGGTCATGATCAGACTCCTTCGACCGTCAGGCCCATCGAGCGGGCCGAGCCGGCGATGATCTTCACCGCGCCGTCGAGGTCGGCGGCGTTGAGGTCCTTCATCTTGGTCTTGGCGATCTCCTCGAGCTGGGCGCGCGTGACCTTGCCGACCTTGTCGAGGTGGGCCTTGGCCGAGCCCTTGTCGATCTTCGCGGCCTTCTTCAGCAGCACCGTCGCGGGCGGCGACTTGAGCACGAAGGTGAACGACTTGTCGGCGAAGGCGGTGATCACCACCGGCAGCTTCAGACCCGGCTCGTAGCTCTGCGTCTGGGCGTTGAACGCCTTGCAGAACTCCATGATGTTGAGCCCGCGCTGGCCCAGCGCCGGGCCGATCGGGGGCGAAGGATTGGCCTTGCCGGCCGGTACTTGCAGCTTGATGAAGCCGACGATCTTCTTTGCCATGTGGCACTCCTCGAGTTCAAGCGCCCGTGGATTCGATGAATCCGACGAGCTCCTCGTCTATCGACCCGGATGGTTGACGGCGCGCCGGGGTCGGGGCGGCGCGCCCGAAAGATTCAGACTTTGCCTGCGGCCCTCGCGGGTCTGGGCGAAGTGCGATGGGCCGGGCCGATCACACTTTTTCTACTTGCGCGAAATCGAGCTCGACACCGGTCGCACGGCCGAAGATGGTGACCGAGACCTTGACCTTGCTCTTCTCGTAATTGACTTCCTCGACGGCGCCGTTGAAGTCGGTGAACGGGCCTTCCTTGACGCGCACGAGCTCGCCGACGATCCACTCGACCTTCGGCCGCGGCTTGTCGACGCCTTCCTGCATCTGGTTGACGATCTTCGCCACCTCGGCCTCGGAGATCGGCGCCGGGCGGTTGCGCGCGCCGCCGATGAAGCCGGTGACCTTGCTCGTGTGCTTGACCAGGTGCCAGGTGTCGTCGGCCATGTCCATCTCGACGAGGACATAACCCGGATAGATGCGACGCTCGGTGACGCTCTTCTTGCCATTCTTGAGCTCGACGACCTCTTCGGTCGGCACCAGGATGCGGCCGAACTTGTCCTGCATGCCGGCGCGATCGATGCGCTCGCGCAGATTGCGCTCGACCGCCTTCTCCATGCCCGAATAGGCGTGGACGATGTACCAGCGCTTGGTGGATGCGACGGCGGCGGCGGCGGTCGGTTCGGTCGATTCAGTCATGGTCATGCCTCAATGACGCCAGCCCAGGATCAGGTCGTACAACACCCATTCGAGCGTCTTGTCGGTCAGCCACATGTACAGCGCCATCAGGAACACGAAGGCGAAGACATAGCCCGTCATCTGGATCGCTTCCTTGCGCGTCGGCCAGACGACCTTCTTGACCTCGCGCACCGAATCGCGGCCGAAGGCGACGAGCTGCTTGCCCGACTCGGAGGTGAAGAACAGCGCCACCGCCGCGCCGAGCAGTGCCAGCAGGGCGACCACGCGCACCCACAGGTCCTGCTTGCCCAGGTAGTAGAAGGCGACGATCGAAACCACCAGCAGCACGACGGCACCGGCAAGCTTGGCCTTGTCAGCGGTCGTGGAGACGGTTTCGACTTGGGGTGATGTGGACATGTCTTTCAATCGCTACGGGCGAGCCGCAATGCAGAGCAGCAAAGCCCGCCGGGACCCATGTCCCCAGCGGGCTGACCTGACCACGGTCGGGTGGCAGGGGCAGAGGGAATCGAACCCCCAACCTTCGGTTTTGGAGACCGACGCTCTGCCAATTGAGCTATGCCCCTGCGGATTCCTTTACTCGATGATCTTGGCGACGACGCCGGCGCCGACGGTGCGGCCGCCTTCGCGGATCGCGAAGCGCAGGCCTTCTTCCATCGCGATCGGCGCGATCAGCTTCACCGTGATGCTGACGTTGTCGCCCGGC
>JAGWVB010000193.1 GCA_018971105.1 Burkholderiales bacterium | reverse complement strand
GGGCCGCAGGCAGAGCGGGCAGGGCGAGCGGCGGCATCGCGGTCAATGCCTCAATACCCGGTCACGGTCTGCCACGAGGGCGCCGCGCCCGCATGATTGCGCGGGCGCTGCGCCGCGTCGTCGGCGCGCCGCTGTTCGAGCCGCGCCGCGCTGCGCTGCTGCTCGGCGCCACGGCGCTCGATCAGCTTGCGCACGGCGGCGACGCGGGTCTCGCGCGCCAGCAGTTCGGCGCGCAGCGCCGCCAGCCGCGCCTCGGCCTGCGTCGTCGTCGCCTGCTGCTGCGTCAAGGCCTGGTCCAGGCGCTGGGCGAAGCCGAAGTGCACGCGCAGCATCTCGATCGTCGCGCTGCGCCCGCCGGTGGCGGGGTGGCGCTGGCGCACCTCGCCGCGGTACTGCTCGAGCTGGGCCGCCTGGTCGCGCGCCTGACGCGCCTGGGCCTCGGCCTGGCGCAGCGCGGCCAGCGCGGCGTCGCGGTCGCGCTCGGCGAGCTGGAGCATCGGGTACAGGGATCGCGTCATGTCGTTCTCTTTCGATGTCAGGCGCTCATCAGCGCGCAGAGCTGGTTGCGGCTGCTCGCGAGCGCGGCGCGGTCGTGCATGTCCTGCTGCAGCAGCGCGTTCATCTGCGGCTGCAGCCGCACCGCGAGGTCGAGCTCGGTGTCGTGCCCCGGCTGGTAGGCGCCGAGCTGGATCAGGTCGCGCGCCTTGTTGACCTTGGACAGCAGCTGGCGCATGCGCCGCGCCGCCTGCAGATGGTCGCGCCCGGCCACCGCCGTCATCACGCGCGAGACCGAACGCTCGACGTCGATCGCCGGGTAATGGCCGGCCTCGGCGAGTTCGCGCGAGAGCACGATGTGGCCGTCGAGGATGCCGCGCGCGGCGTCGGCGATCGGGTCCTGCGGGTCGTCGCCCTCGCTCAGCACGGTGTAGAAGGCGGTGATCGAGCCCACGCCGCCCAGCCCGTTGCCGCTGCGCTCGACGAGCTGCGGCAGGCGCGCGAAGCAGCTCGGCGGATAGCCCTTGGTCGCCGGCGGCTCGCCGATGGCGAGCGCGATCTCGCGCTGCGCCATCGCATAGCGCGTCAGGCTGTCCATCAGCAGCAGCACATGCAGGCCGCGGTCGCGGAAATGCTCGGCGATCGCCGTCGCGTAGCCCGCGCCCTGCATGCGCAGCAGCGGCGGCGCATCGGCCGGAGCGGCGACGACGACGCTGCGCGCGCGGCCCTCGTCGCCGAGGATGTCCTCGATGAATTCCTTGACCTCGCGCCCGCGCTCGCCGATCAGGCCGACGACGATCACGTCGGCCTCGGTGTAGCGCGCCATCATCCCCAGCAGCACGCTCTTGCCCACGCCGGTGCCGGCGAAGAGGCCGATGCGCTGGCCGCGGCCGACCGTCAGCAGCGCGTTGATCGCGCGCACGCCGGTGTCCAGCGGCCGGCGCACCGGGTCGCGGTCCATGGCGTTGATCGGCCGGCGCACCATCGGCTCGGCGCGCACCTCGGTCAGCGGGCCCTGGCGGTCCATCGGCTGGCCCTGCGGATCGACGACGCGGCCGAGCAGGCCGTCGCCCATCGGCAGGTGCAGGCCGCGGTCCTCGCTGCGCCGCCAAGGGTGGTTGTCGCGCCCCCATTGCGGCGGCGCGCTCGGCGCCGGGCGCGGCACGACGCGCGCGCCGCTGGCCAGGCCGTGCAGCTCGCCGGTGGGCATCAGGAAGGCGCGGTCGCCGTTGAAGCCGACGACCTCGGCCTGCACCGGGCTCTGGCCCTCGCAGACGACATCGCAGACCGAACCCACCGGCGTGCGCACGCCGGCGGCCTCGAGCACGAGCCCGGTGACGCGCAGCAGCGTGCCGACGGTCTGCAGCGGCTGCGGCTGCGCCGTGTAGTCGCGCAGGTCGCCGAGGTAGCGCTGCCAGCGCTCGGTGCGCGCCGCCAGGCGCTCGGGCAGGTGGATCACGAGGCCGCCCCGTCGTCCAGCGGCAGCTCGCTGCCCAGCGTCGCCACCGCCTGCGCCCAGCGGCTCTCGATGCGCGCGTCGACGGCGCCGGCGTCGCTCTCGACGAGCACGCCGCCGCGCGCGATCGCGGGATTCGCGATCAGGCGCGCTTGGCGCGACCGCAGCGCCTCCTCGGCGCCCTCGGAGACCAGCGGCAGGTCCTGCGGATGCACCTGCACCGAGATGTGGCGCGCGCTCATCAGCACGGCGTTGACGGCGTCGGTGGCGACCTGGGCCACGAGCCCGGGCCGTTGCGCGAGCTCGCTGCGCAGCACCTGGCGCGCGAGCTGCACGGCGGCGGTCGTGAGCGCCTGCGCCATCGCGGCGTCGAGGGCGTTGAACTGGGCGTCGAAGGCGTCGAGCAGGGCGCCGATCTGCGATGTCGCCTGCTGCGCGAAGCTCTGCTTGAAGCTCTCGAGCGCGACGAGGCCGTCGCGGTAGCCTTCCTGGTAGCCGGCCTGGCGCGCGGCGGCGATGCGCTCGCGCCAGTCCTCGGCCGTCGGCTCGGGCGGCGGCGGCGGCGCGGCGGCCTCGGCGCTGGCGCCGAAGGTGCCGGGCTTCCAGCTCGCGAAGTCGCCCAGTTCCTCGCGCGGGATGAAGCGCTGGTAGCTCGAAGCCGGTTTCGAGCCCGGCGGCGGCGGGACGTTCTTGATCGTCGGTTTGCTCATGGGGCCTCGGGCGCTAGACGAACTGCTCGTCGCTGCCGCCGGCGAGCACGATCTGGCCCTCGTCGACGAGGCGGCGCACGACCTTCAGCAGCTCCTTCTGCTCGGCCTCGACCTCGGACAGGCGCACCGGGCCGCGCGATTCGAGGTCTTCCTTGAGCGTCTCGGCGGCGCGGCTGGACATGTTCTTCAGGATCTTCTCCTTGAGCGCCGGCGTCGAGCCCTTGAGCGCGACGATCAGCGATTCGCTCTGCACTTCCTTGAGCAGCGCCTGGATGCCCTTGTCGTCGATCTTCTCGACGTCGTCGAAGGTGAACATGTTGTCCATGATCTTCTGCGCCAGGTCGTTGTCGGCCTCGCGCACGAAGTCGAGCACCGAGGTCTCGATCGCGCTGCCCATCATGTTGATGATCTCGGCCGCCGTCTTGACGCCGCCGAGCGTGCTCTTGCGGCCGCGGTCGCCGCCGGCGAGCACCTTGCTCATGACCTCGTTGAGGTCGCGCAGCGCCGTCGGCTGGATGCCGTCGAGGGTGGCGATGCGCACCATCACCTCGTTGCGCTGGCGCTCGGTGAAGAGCTTGAGCACCTCGGCCGCCTGGTCGAATTCGAGGTGCACGAGGATGGCCGCGACGATCTGCGGATGCTCGTTGCGCAGCAGCTCGGCGACCGAGGTCGGGTCCATCCACTTCAGGCTCTCGATGCCGGTGACGTCGCTGCCCTGCAGGATGCGGTCGATCAGCAGGTTGGCCTTGTCGTCGCCGAGCGCGCGCCGCAGCACGGCCTTGACGTACTCGTTGCTGTCGGCGACGAGCATGCGCTCGCTCGACGCGACCTTCTCGAAGTTCACCATCACGGTGTTGACGCGCTCGCTCGTCACCGCCTTCATGCGCGCGATCGTCTCGCCCAGGCGCTGCACCTCCTTGGGCGCGAGGTGCTTGAAGACCTCGCTGGCCTCCTCCTCGCCCAGCGTCATGAGCAGGATCGCGGCGTCCTCGAGGCCCTGGTCGTCGCCCTTGTCGGCTGGCATGGTCGCGCCCTCAGGCGGATTCGCCGTTGACCCAGCCGCGCACGATGTGCGCGACCGCGGCCGGGTTGCTCTTGGCCAGCGCACGCACCGCGTCGACCTTGTCGCCCTGGCCCGGCACCATGATCATCGGCGGCTCGGGCGGCGGCAGCACGACGGCGTCGTCGACGGCCTCGTTGACCTGGCTGCCGGGCTCGGGCGCCGGCGGCGGCGCCAGCATCACGCTGAGCGCGGGCTTGATCATCTTGCTCACGATGACGAGCGCGACGACGGCCAGCGCGAGCGGCGCGGCGGCGGTCTTGAGCAGGTCGATGAGCCAGGGCTGCTTCCACAGCGGCACGGCCTCGGGCGCGGGCAGGGCCTCGACGCGGAACGGCGCGTTGACGACCTTGACCATGTCGCCGCGCGCGGCGTTGTAGCCGATGCCCTGCTGCACGAGCGCGGTGAGCTGGTCGAGCTCCTTGGTCGTCAGCGGCGTCGAGGTCGTCTTGCCCTTGGCGTCGGTCGTGGTGCGGTTGTTGACGACGACGGCGGCGCTGAGCCGGCGCACGCTGCCGGGCACCTGGCGCGTCACGGTGACGGTCTTGTCGACCTCGTAGCGGGTGGCCGAATCGCGCCGCTCGCTGCCGCCGCCTGCGCCCGGCACCTGCGTGCCCTGCAGCGTCTGCGCCGGGCCGTTGATCGGCGCCGAGGCCGGCACGGGCGGCTGGTTGCTCATCGCGCCGGGCACGCCCGAGGGCGTCGCGCTGCCGGGCTGGATCGACTGCTCGGTGCGCTGCTCGCGCACCGCCGCCGGCGCGCTCGCGCCCTGGTTCGGGTGGTAGGCCTCGGCGGTCTGCATGACCTGCGAGAAGTCGATGTCGGCGCTCACGGTGGCGCGCACGTTGTCGCGCCCCAGCACCGGGTCGAGCAGGTCGAGGATGCGGCGCTGCGCGCTCGCCTCGATCTCGTGGCGGTACTGCAGCTGCTCGCTGTCCAGGCCCTGGCCGCCGTCGCCGTCGTTGCCGGCCGTGAGCAGGGCGCCGGTGCTGTCGACGACGTTGACGTTCTTGGGCGCGAGGTCGGGCACGCTGCCCGAGACCAGGCGCACGATGCCGGCGATCTGGTTGCGGTCCAGCTGGTGGCCCGGCTGCAGCATCAGCACGACCGAGGCCGAGGGCTTCTCCTCCTCGCGGAAGAAGCCGTTCGTGCGCGGCAGCGCCAGGTGCACGCGCGCGCTCTTGACCTGTTCCAGCGATTCGATGGTCGTCGTCAGCTCGCCCTCGATGGCGCGCTGGATGCGCATGCGCTCCTGGCCCTGGGTCTGGCCGAAGGTGTTCTTGTCCAGCAGCTCGTAGCCGGTGACGCCGCCGGCGCCGGTGCTCGGCAGGCCCTGGGCGGCGAGCTTCATGCGCAGCTCGGCGACGCGGCCCGAGGGCACCATGATCGCGCTGCCACCCTCGGCGAACTTGTAGGGCACGCCCATCTGCACGAGCTTGTCGATGACGGCGCCGCCGTCCTTCTCCGACAGGTTCGGGAACAGCGGCCGGTAGTCGGAATCGCGCGCGCCGGAGAACATCACGGCGAGCACGGCGATGAGCGCGGCGAGACCGGCCAGCGCCGCGAGCTGGGTGCGCAGCGGCAGCTGCTGCCAGCGCGACAGCGGTCCGCTCGCGGCGGCGTTCTGGCCCGGCGCCGCGCCGGGCGCGGGGATCGGCTTCAGCGGCGTGGGGGCGATGGTCGCGACGGCGTTGTCCATGGATGGGGAGTCGGGTACTTCCGGCTGTGCGGGGTCGATTGTTCGCCGTCGCGGGCCGGCGCTGTGGCCCGAGAAGGCCGACAAATGCGCATCTGATCGCGCCTTCGGAGGCGCCGCGGCGGCCTACAGTGACGGTGCGGCAAAGGCGGCTCCAGCCGGCCGACCGCAACCCAGCCATGAACGACCTCCGCATCCGCCCGTTCGATTTCCAGGCCGCCGTCGCCCGCGCCGGGCTGCAGCCCGACGGCATGCCGATCGCCGGCACGGCCGCGGCCGCCGGTGCCGCCGGCGGCAGCTTCGCGAGTGCGATGGCGCAGGCGCTGGGCCAGGTCAGCGCGAGCCAGAACCAGGCCGAGCAGCTGCAGCAGCGGCTCTCGCTCGACGACCCGGGCGTCAGCGTCGAGCAGACCGTGCTCGCGATGCAGAAGGCGCAGATCGGCTTCCAGGCCGTGCTCCAGGTGCGCAACCGCCTCGCCCAGGCCTACACCGACATCATGAGCATGCAGGTCTAGCGCCGGCACCGCCGCGGCGCTCAGCAGGCCGGCACCAGCGGCCAGCGGCCCTTCACCGCGCACAGGCGCGCGCGCCCCATGGCGCCGACATCGACGCGCAACTGCTCGCCATGGCGCGATTCGAACAGCGCCAGCGTCGCCACGCTGGCCTGGCCGCTGGGCTCCAGGTTCACCGTGCCGCCCTGGATCAGCGTCACGCCCGGGTGGTCGGCCGCGCGGCCGGCATGCACGAGGCAGGCGTTGCCGGCGTCGCAGCCGCAGCCCGGCGCCGTCGCGACGGTCCAGCACCAGGCCCGGCCGACATGGGCGCCGAGATGGATCTCGCGGTCGCGCTCGGCGGCGAGGAAGCGCGCCTCGGCGACATCGCCGGCCAGCACCTCGGCGGCGCTGCGCAGGCGCTGATGGTCCAGCCGCGCCGCCATCTGCGGCGCCGCGAGCGCGCCCAGCACGGCGAGCACGGCGATCGTGATCGCCAGCTCGAGCATCGTCAGGCCGCGCGCGATCGATCGGGTGGCGGCCATCAGCGGTTCCAGCAGCCGGCGTCGGGGCCGGGGGTCGAGAAGCCGAGCCGCACGTCGAGCGTGATCGTCGCGCAGCCGCGGTCGCCGGCCTGGTCGCCGCGCGCCACGGCGCTGGCGCGGTAGGCGTCGGCGCCGTCGGGCTCGAGCGTGATCGCGTAGAGGCCGCGGCCGCTGCGCGGCGCGACCCCGCGCAGGCTCTCGAGCGCCGGCGCGTAGCCGCCGTGCAGCGCGCGGTAGGCCTCCTGCGCCTGCTGCACGCGCGTGAGCGCGGCGGTGGCGTCGATGCGCGCGGCGCGGCGCTGCGTGGCGCGCAGGTCGGGCAGGGCGACGGTGGCCAGCGTCAGCGCGACGGCGCAGACGACGGCGCATTCGACGAGCGTGAAACCGCGCGGCGGGCGCATCGCTACTCCAGCGCGAGCCGGCGCCGCCGCTGCTGGCTGCGGTCGATCCAGCGCTGCAGCACGCGTTCGGCCGCGCCCGTCAGGCCCTGCCATTCGCAGCCCAGGCGCACGCCATGCTCGCCGAGGCCGATCGAGGTCACATGCTGGAGCGTCGCCGGGGCGGCGAAGCGGGTCTCGAAATCGAGCTCGACCTGGACCTCGCCGAGCCGCGTGCCGGGCTGCAGCGGCGGCAGGTCGCTCGGCAGCCACAGCGCGCAGCCGCCGATGCTCAGGTCGAGCATGCGCAGCGACAGCGTGATGTCGGGCAGCGCCGGGTGGCGGAAGCGCGCCACCGGGTCGTTGCGCCCGGCCGTGCGCACGCGGTAGGAATGGCGGCGCTGGAAGCGGTAGATCTCGGCCGGCATCGCGCATTGCAGCGCGCAGGCGCGCGCGCTGCGCACGAGCACGAAGCCGTGCAGGTCGAACTGCAGCTTGACGCTGGCGAGGTAGGCCACCGCGACCGCCTCGTCGGCGTCGACCAGGGCCTCGAGCTGCGGCGCGTCGGGCTCGACGCTGAAGTTCAGCCGCTGCGGCGTCTGGTCGAGCGACCACAGTCCGACCGTGATGGCGGTGCCGTCGGGCGCGTTCAGGCTCACCGGCACGCTGCCGTCGCGCAGTTCGCGCAGCAGGCGCAGGCGCTCGGTCGGATGGGTGACGCGGAACTCGGCCCACTGCGCGACCGCGGGGTCGATCTCGGCCGGTCGGGTGTCCTGGAACATGGCGCGCGCCGCGCTCAGTGCAGCGTCTGGCGGCGGCCCGCCAGCGTCTCGTCGAGTTCCTGCAGCCAGGGTTCGGCGAGGTGGCGGATCTCGGCGTCGTTGATGAGGATGCGCTGCATGATCGCCGACTTGGCCTTGGCGGCGGCGCGCGCGCGCTCGTCGCGCGCCTCGCGCTGCGCCGCCTCCTGGCCCTCGGCGGCATGCTTGAGCTGGCTGATGAGGAGCACGCAGGCGCCCTCGAGCTTGAGCACCTCGTCCCAGTTGCCGCTGCGCGCGGCGGCGAGCATGTCGGCGCTGGCGCGCTCGATGGCTTCGTAGTAGGTCAGCAATTGAGGGTCCATCGCGAGTCCGGGGTGGCGCCGGGTGGGCAAGGGCGGGCGGGTCGGGGCGGCGCTCAAGCACGCACCGCCGGGTCGAGGGCGATGGCGGTCCAGGCGTCCTGGACCTGGCGCATCAGGCCCAGGCATTCGGCCAGCGCCGCGTCGTCGTTGTGCAGATTGGCGTAGGTCAGCCGCGCCGTCACATAGGCATAGAGGTCGTTCAGGTCGTGCGCCAGGCGCCCGCCGGCCTCGAGGTTGAGGCCGCCGCGCAGGCCTTCCTCGACGATGCGCACCGCATGGCCGACGGCGCGGCACTTGGCGACGATGTCGCCGCTGCGCAGCGCGCCGCGCGCCCGCGTCACCACCTCGGCCCAGGTGCTGAACAGCAGCGCCACGAGCTGGTGCGGATTGGCGCCGTTGACGCCGGTGTGGGACTGGACGTCCTGGTACATGCCGGCGCTCAGCGGCGAACGGGCGGAACCGAATTGGGGGCTTGCGAACATGGCGGATTGCGGCGGAGGGCTGCGGGTGCCCTGTTTATCGACCCGAGCCGGGGCCACTTGAGCGCTGCGCGGCCTGCGGGCCGGCCGCTCCGATTTCGCCCGCCTTCACGGTCCTGTTCGGCGCCTGGGCGCGGCCGGCAGCGCGGAGAATCGACGCCGCAGGCCCGCTCCCTCCGGGCCAGGGCCCCCGCCGCCGATGTCCGCCGCCGC
>JAGWVB010000491.1 GCA_018971105.1 Burkholderiales bacterium | reverse complement strand
TCGCGAAGGCGATGTCCCGAGGTCTGTTGAACGCGTGAGCTGACGGTGGCGGCTCCTTTCGCCCGCATGTGAACATGCGGGTGCCTCGCAAGCAAAGAAAGGAACCGCCAAATGAAGTCTCGCACGAAGCCCGCGCTGCGGGTTGTTGCGCCTGTCCAAGTACAGGTCTCGCTGCCCTTGCAGGGCGTCTTGAAGGACGTGAAGCACGCCTTCTATGGGCTGTGCGTCCAAGCTGGCTTTGAGGTGCTCGGCGCGATGATGGAAGCCGATCGAGTGGCGCTGTGCGGCACCAAAGGGGTGCCCGATGTGAACCGCCGGGCGACGCGCGGCGGGACGACGCGCAGCCAGGTCGTTCTGGGCGGCCAGCGCATCGCGATCAAGCGCCCACGGGTCCGCGCCATCGAAGCGGGCGCCGACGCCGGCGAGTTGGAGCTGCCGACCTACACCTGGGCGGCGAACACCGATCCACTGAACGCGGCGACCATGGCGGCGGTCGCCGCGGGCGTCACCACGCGCCGTTATGGCAGGACTCAGGAAGCACTGCCCGAGCCGCACGAAGGGCTGTCGACGTCTAAGAGCGCTGTGTCCAGGCGCTTCGTCGCGCTGAGCCAGCAACAGCTCGACGAATGGCTTGGCCGCTCGCTGGCCGAGCTCGATATGGTCGTCGTCATGATCGACGGCATCTACTTCGGCGACCGCGTGATCCTGGTCGCGCTGGGCATCGATGCCCAGGGAAACAAGCATGTTCTGGGGCTGCGCGAAGGATCGACGGAAGCCACGCGCGTGGTGCGCTCGCTGCTGGCCGACCTGATCGATCGCGGCCTGGATGCCCAGCGCACGCGGCTGTGGGTGATCGACGGCGGCAAGGCGCTTCGCAAGGCCATCGTCGAATGCTTCGGCTCGACGGCGCTCATCCAGCGCTGCCAGGAACACAAGCGCAGAAACGTCATCGAGCACCTGCCCCGGGAAATGCACGCCAGCGTCAACCGCACCCTGCGCGACGCCTGGGGAGCGAAGAACCCCGAACTGGCCAAGAAGCAGTTGCAGCGCCTGGCGACCTCGCTGGCGGCCCGCCACCCCGGTGCCGCGGCCAGCCTCAGAGAAGGCCTGGATGAAACGCTGACGGTTCAAGGCCTGGGTGTGACGGGCTCGCTGTACCGGACCCTGCGAACGAGCAATCCGATCGAGAATCTCAATGGCCTGATCGCCGGCTTCACGCGCAACGTCAAGCGCTGGAAGGACGGTGCGATGACGTTGCGTTGGGTGGCCAGCGCGTTGAGCGATGCGGCCGGCCGAATGCGCAAACTGCGTGGATACAAGGACATGCGAATCCTTGTCGGCGCATTGGAACGCTGCGCTCAAACCGAAGCCGGAGAGGCCGAACGGAAAGCCGCGTAGCATCATGAAATCGGAGCCGTCACCGTCAACGGTTCAACAGCGATCGGGACATTGCCCTCGCGAAGGCGACGCCCTTCACCGAAGCGCTGCAGGAACTCGTCACGCGCAACGCCTGGGGCAACACCTGGCAGCGCGGCGGGATCGACCTGCGCACGCGCAGCATCGTCACCGTGTCGATGCTCGTGGCCCTGGGTCGCATGCACGAGTTGAAGGTCCACGTCCGCGGTGCGCTCAACAACGGCGTGACCCGGGAAGAGTTGCAGGAGATCTTCCTGCATGCCA
>JAGWVB010000490.1 GCA_018971105.1 Burkholderiales bacterium | reverse complement strand
CCTCGCCGCGATCGCCGCGGCGGCGCTGCTGCTGATCGGCGCCCTGACGGCGCTGGCCATGCGCGGCGCGCGCGCGCGACTCGCGACGCGGGCGCAGCTCGAGCGGGCGCAGCGCGACACGGCGCGCCGCGAGCATGAACTCGGCGTCACCCTCCAGTGCCTGCAGGAGCTCATCTTCCGCACCGACGCGCAGGGCATCATCACCTACGCCAACGAGCGCTGGGCACCGATCACCGGCACGCGCAGCGGCGTCGGGCGCCGGCTCTGGGAATTCGTGCAGCCCGA
This sequence comes from Burkholderiales bacterium, assembly GCA_018971105.1. GTDB lineage: Bacteria > Pseudomonadota > Gammaproteobacteria > Burkholderiales > Burkholderiaceae_C > Rubrivivax. Next base: position 1,399 of record JAGWVB010000490.1, on the reverse strand, counting down.
GCAGCGCGAGGCCGTGCGCGCGCTCTTCGCCAGCGCGCGCGGCAGCGGCCGGCATACGCTGCAGGCGACGCTGGTCGACGCCGCCGGCACGCCGCGCACCTTCGACATCGCGGTGATGGCGCTGCCCGGCCGCGGCGCCGACGCCGGCTACGCCGGCAGCGCCAGCGACGTGAGCGCCCTCGTGGCCGCGCAGCGCCGCCTGCGCGACCAGCTCGCGCTGACCGAGCAGCTGATCGAGATCAGCCCGCTGCCGAGCTCGGTCACCGACGCGTCGCACCGCTACACGCTCGTCAACAAGGCCTGGGAGGATTTCACCGGGCGCCGCCGCGACGAGGCGCTGGGCCAGGCCGCCGGCGCCCATCTCACGCGCGTCCAGCGCCAGCGCAGCGAGGAGATCGAGCGCTGGCTGCTGCAGACCGGCGGCAGCGAGCGCTTCGAGGACCGCTACCTCCACGCCGATGGCTCGCTGCGCGATGTCGTCGTCGTCAAGCTGCCGCTGCCCGGACCCGACGGGCGGCCGGCGTTCATCCTCTCGTCGCTCATCGACGTGACCGAATTCCGCAGCGCCGAGCGCGCGACGATCGAGGCGCGCGACCAGGCCGAGGAGGCGTCGCGCGCGAAGTCCGAGTTCGTCGCCAACATCAGCCACGAGCTGCGCACGCCGCTGCAGTCCATCATCGGCTTCTCCGAGCTCGGCCTCGTGCGCGGGCGCGCGCACGCCAAGCTCGCGGCGATGTTCACCGACATCCACGACGCCGGTCAGCGCATGCTCGAACTCGTCAACGCGCTGCTCGACGTGGCCAAGATCGAGAGCCAGGTCGGGACCATGAACATCGAGCGCAGCGACCTGCGCGCCCTCGTGCGCGCCGTGGCGCGCGAGATCGATCCGCTGCTGCGCCCGCGCCGGCTGCAGTTGCGCCTGGAGATGCCCGAGCGGCCGCTGCGCGCCAAGGTCGACCCGCTGCGCATGCAGCAGGTCGTGCGCAACGTGCTCGCCAACGCGATCAGGTTCTCGCCCGAGGGCGGCGTGATCACGATCGCCGGCGCCGTCGACGCGCACGGGCAGCTGCAGCTCAGCGTCGCCGACGAGGGCCCGGGCATACCCGAGGCCGAACTCGAAAGCGTGTTCGAGGCCTTCGTCCAGAGCAGCCTGACGAAGGACGGCTCGGGCGGCACCGGGCTCGGGCTGGCGATCTGCCGCAAGATCGTCGACGCCCATGGCGGCACCATCCGGGCCTCGAACCGGGCCCCGCAGGGCGCGCTGTTCCGCATCGAGCTGCCGCCGCAGGTCGTCTCCGAGACCCAGCCGGCGCCGCTGGACTGAGCCGCGCGCGGCTGCGCAGGCTCGATCTCGATACCAAGCCCGGACCGCGACCGCTGCCGCGGCGCCGGCGCCCGC
>JAGWVB010000489.1 GCA_018971105.1 Burkholderiales bacterium | reverse complement strand
GGCCGCGCGCAGCTGCTCCCGCGGCGGCAGGACGCGGATGCCGCCCAGCACCGCCATGCGTGCGGCGACGCGGCGCAGCGGGCGGTCGATGCGCTGCCAATGCGGGTTCACCGCGATCGCACGGTCCAGCGGCCAGGCCGGCGCGATCGCGCCGCAGGCGCGCTCGCAGGCGCGGTCGATGAGGCGGTCGGTATCGGCCTCGGAGGGCGCGCGGGCCGGGCCCGGGGGCGCGGCCGGCGCAGCGGCCGGCGACGGTTCGGCGTGCGCCACGGGCGGGGCTTCCATCGGCATGTCCTCGCTACGCATCATTCGGCCGCCGGCATCCAGCGCGTGGGCCACAGGCGCAGCACGACGCGGGTCGAGAACTCGTCGACATAGAAGCCGGCGTAACTCCAGCGGCGCCAGGCGGCGAGCGCCGGCGACCGCGTCTGCAACGACGCCAGGCCCAGGTAGCCCAGCGCCATGCCGGCGAGTGCCGCGAGACCGGTGGCGCGCTGCGGCGCATCGGCGAGGCCGAAGGGCAGCGCATGACCGGCCAGCGCGGCGACGGTCAGCACCGCCACCATCGCGGCACCCGCCAGCAGCCGGCGCGCCGCGCCGGGCGCATCGGCCGGCTGCGACGCCGGCAACCACAGCAGCGGCGCCCAGGCGAACGCGAGCAGGCCGCTCCACCAGGCGGGCCAGGCGGGCACCGCCATCCAGCCCGTGAGGGCGGCAAGCAGGGCCGCGACGCCGAACGGCGCCGCCACCCGGCTCGCCATCGTCGGCGCCGCCACGCCGCGCATCAGGCGCCGGCGCGTCTCATCGACCACCCCCGAGGCGGCGAGGAAGGCATGCGCCTTGTAGAGCGCATGGCCGATCAGGTGCAGCATGGCGAGCCGGTACAGCCCGAGGCCGCACTCGAGCACCATGAAACCCATCTGGGCCACGGTCGACCAGGCGAGCCGGACCTTGATGCTGACGCGGGTCAGCGTCACCAGGCCGGCCAGCAGCGCATTGGCGAGGCCGAAACCGACCAGCAGCCAGCGCGCCGGCGGCACGGCCGCGAGCAGCGGCGCACAGCGGATCAGCACGAAGCCACCGAGGTTGACCACCCCAGCATGCAGCAGCGCGGACACCGGCGTCGGCGCCTCCATCACCTGGATCAGCCAGCCGTGCACCGGCAGCAGCGCCGTGCGCAGCACGACGGCCAGGGCGAGGCAGACCGCGCTCGCCTGCAGCGCGGCCGAGGGCGCGCCGGACCCGAGGTGGCGCCACAGCGCGGGCAGCGACCCGGATCCGACCGCATGCCAGGCGAGCGCGGCCGCGGCGATGAGCAGCGCGTCGGCGAGCCGGTCGGCGACGCGCTTCTTGTGCGCGGCCAGGCGCGCGAACGGACGGTCGTCGTAGAAGCACAGCAGCCGCTGCAGCGCCAGGCCGACGGCGGCCCAGGCGGCCAGCAGCACCAGCCAATGGTCGGCCAGCAGCAGCAGGTGCACGGCGGCGAGCACGCCGGCGAGCGCCGTCACGTAGCGCGGCTGGGCGCCTTCGCCCTCGAGGTAGCGCGACGAGTAGGCGCCGATCACCGTGGCCAGCAGCTGCACCAGCACCGCAGCCCAGGCGCCGACGAGCGTCGCCGCCAGTCCCGGCAGCAGGGCGGCCGGGGCCGTGGGCGCGGCGGCGAGCTGCAGGCCGAGGCTGGCCAG
>JAGWVB010000488.1 GCA_018971105.1 Burkholderiales bacterium | reverse complement strand
GGCTTCGGGCCGCACACGCGCGAGCAGTGGCTGGCGCTCACGCGGCCGCAGCTGGTGGTTGACGGCGACGGCTTCAAGTCGCACTACGACCCGGCGATCGCGCTCGGCCTGCGCGGCGTCACGCCCGAGCTCGCCGCCGCCGGCGAGGCGATGCTGTGGCAGAGCTACGACCGCCTGCGCTGCCCGACCCTGCTGCTGCGCGGTGCCGACAGCGATCTGCTCAGCACCGCCACCGCGAAGGCGATGACCGAGCGCGGCCCGAAGGCGCGGCTGCACGAGTTCGCCGGCGTCGGCCATGCGCCGACGCTGGTCGCGGCCGAGCAGCGCGCGGTCGTGCGCGAGTTCCTGCTCGGGCCATGAAGCCGGCTGCCGGTGGCGCGCCGGCCCAGGGCGCCGCGGCCATCGTCCACCTGGCCATCGCGGCCGACGCGCAGCAGGCCGACCCCGAGGAGCGCGCGCGCGCCTTCGCCGAGCCGCTGCTCGCAGGGCACAAGCTCGACACTGGCGAAGAGGCCTTCGGCCACGCCGAAGGCGTGGCGGCGGTGCTGCGCGCGATCGGCGGCGGCCCGGCGCTGTGCGCGGCGGCCTACCTGGTCTACGCCGGCGACCACCTGCAGCGGCCCGAGGAGATGGTGCGCAAGGCCTTCGGGCCTTCGTACGCGAGCCTGGTGGCGCTGACGCGCAAGCTGGTGCAGATCCAGCGCGCGGTGCGCATCGCGCAGGGCGGGGCCGCTGCCGGGCCGCAGCAGACCGAGCAGGTGCGCAAGATGCTGCTGGCCTTCTCGCGCGACCTGCGCGTGGTGCTGCTGCGCCTGGCCTCGCGCCTGCAGACGCTGCGCTGGTTCGCGGCGAGCCGCCGGCCCTGCCCGCAGGCGCTGGCCGAGGAATCGCTGCAGGTCTTCGCGCCGCTGGCGAACCGGCTCGGCATCTGGCAGATCAAGTGGGAGATCGAGGACCTCGCGTTCCGCTTCCTCCAGCCCGACGACTATCGCCGGGTGGCGCAGCTGCTGCAGGAAACGCGGCTCGAACGCGAGGCCGGGGTCGAAGCCGCGCGCGCGACGCTGGCCCGGTTGCTGGCCGAAGCCGGGGTGAAGGCCGACGTCCAGGGCCGGCCCAAGCATCTGTACAGCATCTGGAAGAAGATGCAGGGCAAGGGCTTGTCGTTCGAGCGCGTGTTCGATCTGCGCGCCCTGCGCGTCGTCGTCGACGACGAGGCCGCCTGCTACGCCGCGCTGGCGCGCGTGCACGACCGCTTCCGCCCGGTGGGAGGCGAGTTCGACGACTACATCGCGCGCCCCAAGCCCAACGGCTACCAGTCGCTGCACACCGTGGTGCTGGGCGATGACGGGCGCAGCATCGAGGTGCAGATCCGCACCCGGGCCATGCACGAACACGCCGAGCACGGCGTCGCCGCGCACTGGATGTACAAGGAGGCGGGTGCGCGCGGCTACGCCGGGGTGAGCGCCGCCGGCGAGTTCGAGGAACGCATCGCCGAGGCGCGCAAGGCGGTGCTGCGCGAACTGCTGGCCTGGGAGCGCGACTTCGCGCGCCAGGACAGCGCGGCGGTCTTCGACGACCGCATCTACGTCTTCACGCCGCAGGCCACGATCATCGACCTGCCGGCCGGCGGCACGCCGATCGACTTCGCGTACAGCCTGCACACCGACCTCGGCCACCGCTGCCGCGG
>JAGWVB010000487.1 GCA_018971105.1 Burkholderiales bacterium | reverse complement strand
AGCAGCAGCGCCGCCGCCAGCCCCGCGGCGGCGCCGGCGCGGCGTACCGGCGCCGGGCATGTTCCGGCCGAGCGGAGCAGGCTGCCCATCATCGTCGCCATCCCGAGGCTAGGATGGGCGCGATTATCCAGACCCGCGGCGCCGCCGCGGCCCCCGCCCGCGCTCAATCGGTGCCGACGATGCCGACCTTGATCGCGAAGCGCGTGAGTCCGGCGACATCGTGGATGTCGAGGCGCTGCATCAGCTGGGCGCGGTGGATGTCGACGGTCTTCGGGCTCAGCTCGAGCTTGCGCGCGATCTCCTTCGTGCTGCAGCCTTCGGCGACGAGGCGCAGCACCTCGATCTGGCGCGGCGAGAGCGTGCGCAGCGGGTCCGCCTCCTTGATGCCGGGCAGCGCCTGCTGGATCAGCAGCGACGCTGCCGCCGGGCTGAGGTAGTTGCGTCCGGCCATCACGGCGTCGACGGCGACGCGCAGCTCCGACGGCGCCGAGTCCTTGACCATGTAGCCGTCGGCGCCGGCGCCGAGCGCGCGCGCGATGTAGTCGCTGTTGAGGTGCATCGACAGCACGACGACGCGCAACTGCGGCCGCGCCGCCTTGATCTGCTCGACCGCGGCGAGCCCGCCCAGCACCGGCATCGCGATGTCGAGGAAGGCCAGGTCGGGCTCGGTCGCCGCGGCCAGCCGCACCGCCTCGGCGCCGTCGCTGGCCTCGGCGACGATCTCGACGCCGGGGATGTCGGCGAGCAGCGCGCGCAGCCCGGCGCGGAACAGGGCGTGGTCGTCGGCAAGCAGGATCTTCATCGGGGGGTGGCGGCGGGCGCCGGGGGTTTCGGGGCGTCGAGCTCGAACAGGGCCTCGACCGTGGTGCCTGCGCCCGGGCGCGATTGCAGCGCGAGGCGGCCGCCGGCGGCGCGCGCGCGCTCGTCCATGCCGGCCAGTCCGAGGTGGCCGGCGCCGGCCTCGGCGGTGGTGGCGGCGGCGACATCGAAGCCGCTGCCGTCGTCCTCGACCGTCACGACGAGGCGTTGCGGCGCCATCTCGACGCGCAGCTCGATCGCGCCGCAGCCGCTGTGCCGCAGCGCGTTGCCGACCGCCTCCTGGGCGATGCGGAACGCGGCCGTCTCGATCGCCGGCGGGTAGCGCAGCTCGGCGCCGATGCAGTGCAGCCGCAGCGCCAGCCCGGACTTGCCGGCGAGCGCCGCGACGACGCTGCGCAGCCCGGCCATGAGGCCGAAGGCGTCGAGCTCGAACGGGCGCAGCCCGAGGCAGATCTGGCGCAGCCGGTCGCCGAGCTGCTGCGACGAGGTCAGCGCCGCGGCCGCCATCTCGCGCGCCGAATCCTCGCGGCTCTGCTCGACGATGCGGGCGAGCTGGAAGCGCATCGCCGCGATGCCCTGGCCGATGTCGTCGTGCAGCTCCTGCGCGATCCAGCGCCGCTCCTGCTCCTGCGCGTCGAGCAGGCGCAGCGAGAGATTGCGCAGCATGCGCTCGGTGGCGCGCAGGCGCTGCTCGGTCGAGTGCAGGCCGGTGATGTCCTGGTCGACCTCGAAATAGCCCAGGATCTGGCCGCGCTCGTCCTGCAGCGGCACGGCCGAATTGACGATCACGCGCGGCACGCCGCCGGCGCCGTCGACCTCGATGCGCTCGGCGCTCGCGGCGCGGCCCCCGCGCAGCGCCTGCGCCGCCGGC
>JAGWVB010000192.1 GCA_018971105.1 Burkholderiales bacterium | reverse complement strand
ATCAGGCGTTCGACCTCGCGGTCGCGCAGGCCGCGCGCGCGCAGCGCGGCCGCGGTCGCGGCCAGATAGTCCAGCGTGCTGCCGTAGCGGCCGTGCGCATGGCGCAGGATGTGCAGCATCTCGGCGTCGGGCAGCCGCGGCAGGCAGGCCTCGCTGTGCCGGCTGAGCGTGAACGCCAGCGCCGGCACGACGCCTTGCGGCGTGATCGCCGGCAGCAGGCGCGCGTCGTAGACGCCGGTCGGCTGTTCGCGCGCCCACAGGCGGTCGAGTTCGGCCTCGGCCTGTTCGGGCCGCAGCCGATAGACGACGCCGCGGCAGGCGCCGCCGGGCAGCAGCGCGAACACCAGCCCGGGCTGCTGCGGCGTGCCGCGATTGACGCGCGAGCGCATGCGCAGCGCGCGGTGCCAGCCCTGGACGCGGGCGGCGCGATGTTCGGCGGCGTCGAACTCCGGGCGCCAGATCAGCGAGGCATAGCCGAAGACCCAGCGCTCCGCGCTGGCGGGCCAGCGCCGGCGCAGCTCGCGCAGCGCGGCCTCGGGGTCGCGCAGGATCAGGTGACGGGCTACCGGTTCGTCCACGGTGGCGCAGCATCGCACAAAGAGGCGCCGCCGCGCGTGCGGGACCGGCGCGGGGCGATTTGACGATGTAACTGGGTTACCTAATAATCGCATCGTAGGTTACAAGGACGATCATGAAAGCAGCCGTCACCGAAGTCACGCAAAGGATCGCCGAGCGCAGCGCCGCGACGCGGGCCGCCTACCTCGCGCGCATCGAGCGCCTGGCGCAGCGCCCGCCGGGGGCGCGGCGCATGGGCTGCGCCAATGTCGCCCATGCGGTGGCGGCGCTGCCGGCCGAAGACAAGCTGCGCATCGTCGCCGAGCGCGGCCCGCACCTGGGCATCGTCACCGCCTACAACGACATGCTGTCGGCGCACCAGCCCTACGAGGGCTATCCGGCGCTGATCCGCGCGCAGGCCCATGCCCTGGGCGCGACGGCCCAGGTCGCCGGCGGCGTGCCGGCGATGTGCGACGGCATCACCCAGGGGCTGCCGGGCATGGAGCTGAGCCTGTTCTCGCGCGACGTGATCGCGATGGGCACGGCGATCGCGCTCAGCCACGATGTCTTCGACGGCGCGCTTCTGCTGGGCATCTGCGACAAGATCGTCCCCGGTCTGCTCATCGGGGCGCTGCACTTCGGCCATCTGCCCTGCGTCTTCGTGCCCGCCGGGCCGATGGGCAGCGGCCTGTCGAACAGCGCCAAGAGCGCCGTGCGCGAGCAGTACGCGCAGGGCAAGATCGGTCGCGACGAGCTGCTCGCGGCGGAGTCGGCGGCGTATCACGGCGCCGGCACCTGCACCTTCTACGGCACCGCCAACAGCAACCAGATGCTGCTCGAGGCGATGGGGCTGCACCTGCCCGGCGCCGCCTTCGTCCACCCCGACGACCCGCTGCGCGAGGCGCTGACGCGTGAGGCGGTCACGACGCTCGTGGGCATCGGCCCGAAGGCGAATTTCACCCCCATCGGCCGCCTCGTCGACGAGCGCGTGATCGTCAACGCGATGGTCGCGCTGCTGGCCACCGGCGGCAGCACGAACCACCTCATCCACTGGGTCGCGGTGGCGCGCGCGGCCGGCATCGCGATCGACTGGACCGATTTCGCCGACCTCGCCGCCGTCGTGCCGCTGCTGGCGCGCGTCTACCCCAACGGCAGCGCCGACGTGAACCAGTTCCAGGCCGCCGGCGGCCCCGGCTTCGTGCTGCGCGAGCTGCGCGACGCCGGCTGCCTGCACGACGACGTGGCGACGGTGCGCGGCCGCGGCATGGCGGCCTATGCCGAGGTGCCGCATCTCGACGGCACGGCGCTGCGCTGGCGCGCGCTGCCCGCCGGCAGCAGCGACCCCGATGTCGTGCGGCCGGCGAGCGCGCCGTATTCCGAGACCGGCGGCCTGGAATTGCTGCAGGGCAATCTCGGCCGCGCGGTGATCAAGATCTCGGCCGTGCCCGAGGACCGCCATGTCGTCGAGGCGCCGGCGCGCGTCTTCGACAGCCAGGAGCAGCTGCAGGCCGCGTTCAAGGCCGGCGAACTCGAGCATGATTTCGTCGCCGTCGTGCGCTTCCAGGGCCCGCAGGCCTGCGGCATGCCCGAGCTGCACAAGCTCACGCCCCCGCTGGCGGTGCTGCAGGGCAAGGGCTACCGCGTCGCGCTCGTCACCGACGGCCGCATGAGCGGGGCCAGCGGCCGCGTGCCGGCGGCGATCCACGTCAGCCCCGAGGCGCTGGCCGGCGGGCCGCTGGCCAAGGTGCGCGACGGCGACCTGATCCGCCTCGACGCCGTCGCCGGCACCTTGCAGGCGCTCGTGCCCGACGCCGAATGGGCGGCGCGCGTGCCGGCGATGCTGGATCCGGCACGGGCCGAAGCCAACGGCCACGACCTCGGGCGCGAACTCTTCGCCGGCCTGCGGCGCAACGTCAAGAGCGCCGAGGAAGGCGCGATCACCTGGATCTGAACCCCATGAAGAACACGCTCGAACTCGCGGCCTGCGGCCCCGTCATCCCCGTCATCGTGATCCAGCGCGTCGCCGACGCGGTGCCGCTGGCGCGTGCGCTCGTCGCCGGCGGCGTGCGCGTGCTCGAGGTCACGCTGCGCACGCCGGCGGGGCTGGGCGCGATCGAGGCCATCGCGCGCGAGGTGCCGGAGGCCCTCGTCGGCGCCGGAACGATACGCAGCGCCGCCGATGCGCGCGCGGCCAAGGATGCGGGCAGCGTCTTCGGCGTCAGCCCCGGCTACACGGCCGCCGTCGGCGCCGCCTGCCGCGCCGCCGGCCTGCCGCTGCTGCCCGGGGTCGCGACCGCGGGCGAGGTGATGGCGGCGCAGGCCGACGGCATCGACTTCCTCAAGTTCTTCCCCGCCAGCGCAGCCGGCGGCATCCCGCTGCTGAAGGCCCTGGCCGGACCGTTCCCCGACGTCGCGTTCTGCCCCACCGGCGGCATCACGGTCGAGACGGCGCCGCAGTTCCTGGCCCTGCCCAACGTCAAGGTCTGCGGCGGCTCCTGGCTCACGCCGCAGGACGCCGTCGACGCCGGCGACTGGGGTCGCATCACCGCGCTCGCGCGCGCCGCGACGGCGCTGCGCCGCTGAACGCCCGCGCCCTCGCCCGCGGCGCGGCGGCGTGACCGGTTCGCCACCGCCGGGCGGGCGCAGCCCGGCGGGTCAGCCGCGCGACATCAGGCTGGCGCGGTCATGCGCGCGACATCAGCGTGGCGAGGGCCAGCGAGCCGCGGTCCTGTCGCGCCTCGAGACCGGCGACGACGCCGGCGCGGTCGGCCGCGCTGCGGTTCTGGCTCAGCTTGAATTTGCCCTCGATGCGCGCGACGCTGATCTCGATGCCGACGATGGCCCCCGCCATCTGCTGCAGGTAGTCGACCGGCGCGTCGTCGACCGACCAGGGCCGGCGCTGGTCGGCCTCGTGCACGGCCGTGAAGCGGCGCAGGAAGTCGAGCAGCCACGCGGCATCGTCGACGGCGCGCAGCGTGCCATGGGCATGGACGACGGCGTAGTTCCAGGTCGGCACGACCTTCGGGTTCGTCGCCTTGCTCGGGTACCAGCCCGGGCTGACATAGGCCTGCGGCCCGTTGAACACCGCGAGCACCGGCTGCCCGTCGGCGCGCCGCCAGAGCGGATTCGCGCGCGCCACATGGCCGCGCAACAGCGACGCCGCGGGGTCGTAGAGCAGCGGCACGGCGTCGGCCGCGAACTCGCCATCCTGCTGCGTGACCAGCGTCGCGAGCGGGTGCTCGCGCATCAGCGTCGCGCAGGCGTCGGCTGCGGGCGGGGCGAAATGCGCGGGCTGGTACATGGGCGCTCAGCCGGCGCGCTCGATCAGCTCGATCTTGTAGCCGTCGGGGTCGGTGATGAAGGCGATCACGGTGGCGCCGCCCTGGACCGGACCGGGTTCGCGCGTGATCGCGCCGCCGAGCGCGGCCGCGCGCGCGCGCACCGCCGCGCAGGTTGCCGCGACATCGTCGACGCCGATCGCCACATGTCCGAAGGCGGTCCCGAGCTCGTAATGGTCGACGCCGTGGTTGTAGGTCAGTTCGATCTCGGCCTGCTGGCCTGCGTAGCCGACGAAGGCGAGGCTGTATTTCTGCGCCGGCCTCTCGGTCGTGCGCAGCAGCTGCATGCCCAGGACCTGGGTGTAGAAGTCGATCGAGCGCTGCAGATTGCCGACGCGCAGCATGGTGTGGAGGAATTGCATGGGCGCATTGTCACCGAGGCGGAAAAAAAGGGCGTCCCGAGAGACGCCCTTGAAAACCCCGATGCCCCCCCAGGGCACCCGGTGTCCAGGCGGATCAGGCCTGAACTCGGCTCCCGCGCCGGCGCACCCCGGTGCCGACGGCGGCCGGATCCGGCGCGCACGGCGCACGGCTTGGGCCGGCTGGCGCACCGACGGCGGTATGGGCACCGCGGTGCGTCGCGAGCGGGAATTCGATCGCCGCAGCACCCCGCGGGGTGGCGGCGCGGCCGGCTGGCGCGACAAGGCCGCAGCCGACGAAGTCGAGGCCCCCGGCGGACGGAGGCGGAAGTACCTTGTTCATTGCCGAGCGCGGGACCCGGGTGATCCATGCCTTGTTGCGATCAGGCATTGTCTCCACACATTGGGCAACTTGTCAGCAACAGACCTTCAAACTGGTGTTGAGAATTTCCCTAACTTGCCAAGCGCGTGCATTCGATGCAGGCGTGCGGGATCGGGCGGCCGGTCCCCGGAACGCACCCCGCCGCGGCGACGGGCTGCGCGCCTACTTCGACGGCAGCGCCGACTTGAGCTGGCCCAACAGTTCGTAGAGCTGCTTCTGCTGCGACGCCGACAGCCCGCCCAGCAGTTCGACGAGCCAGGATTCATGCGCACGCGCCATGACGGCGAACTGGCGCCGCCCGGCGGGGGTCAGCGCGACGATGCAGGCGCGGCGGTCGCTGTCCGTCGTGCGCTTGTCGACCAGGCCCTCGGCGACGAGCCGGTCGGTGAGGCCGGTGACGTTGCCGCCGGTCACCATCAGGCGCGCCGAGAGCTCGTTCATGCGCAGGCCGCCGGGATGGCGCTCGAGCTGGGCCATCAGGTCGAAGCGCGGCAGCGAACCCTCGAACTGCTCGCGCAGGCGCTGGCGCAGCGGCGCCTCGACGCGGTTGGTGCAGGCCAGCAGGCGCAACCACAGACGCAGCGCGAGGTGGTCCTCGTCGCTGGTCCGGCTCTCGGTGTCCAGGGTGTCCGGGCCGCGCCGCGGCGCGGTGGCCATCGGTGCGGGCCGGTCAGCCGTTGCTGTTGGCGGCGATCCACAGGCGCGCGATCTCGTCGGCGCCGCTGCCGCCGTGCACGCCGCGCAGCGTCTGTACGCCTTGCTGGCGCTTGACCAGCATCTGGGCCTGCCCGAGCCGCAGCCTGGCTTCCTCGGGGTGCTTGAGCTTGCCCTTGGCGATGCCGGCCTGGATCAGCGAGATGCCCTTCTCGACCTCGCCCATGCCGACGTAGCTGGTGCCGACCTTGACGAGCGCATCGCCCTCGCTGAAGCCGCGCGCCTCGTTGGCCTGGGTCGCGATCTGCCCTTTGAGCTGGGCCTCTTCCTTGATCGCGAGGTCGCGCAGGCGCTGGTGGCGCGCGGCCTCGGCGCCGGTGCCCAGGACGCCGTTCTTGAAGCCGAGTTCGGTGACCTTGCGCGCCTCCGTGGGCAGGCCGGCCTGCATCGCCATCTGCGCCAGTTCCATGTAGTCCTCGGCCGACGTCAGCGTGCCGGTGGCCTGGCGCAGGCGCAGCACGTCAAGCGAGTAGCGATCGGAGAACCCGGGCTTGCGCGGCAGGCGCGAGAGCAGGGCGCTCCAGTAGTCCTTCTTGCCGTAGAACAGCACCAGCTTCTCGAGGGTCGCGATATGGCCGGCTGTGTTGTTCAGCCGCAGCTGCGCATCGGCCAGGCGCAGGAGGTCGTTCTCCTCCGGGCGCCGGCCCGCCTGCTCGGCGGCGGCGACGGCCGCCCCTGCCTCCCTGGCGATGGCGTTGTAGTCGCCGCTGGCCGCATGCAGGTAATTCTGCAGCTGGTGCACCGTCGCGCTGTTGTCGCCCGCGGCGATGGCCTTGTTGAGCCATTCGCCGGCCTTGGCGTTGTTGCGCTGCTGGGCATAGGCCGAGGCGATCTGCTCGGCGATCTGGCCCTGCTCGGCGCCGCCGACGCGGCCGTAGAGCGCCTCCAGCGCCTGGATCGCGGCCGCGGTATCGCCAGCGCGCTGCGCCGCCGCGGCCTTCATGCGCTCGATCGTCAACTGCTCGAAGGCGGTCTTGCCGCCCACGGCTTCGGCCTCGCGCACCTTGACCAGCGCCTCCTTGGCCTTGCCGGCGCGCAGCAGTTCGCTGGCCTGTTGCAGCGGCTTGCCGATCTCCGGCCTGACGCCCTCGGCCGCGGCGATCGAGAACGTGCCGGCGGCGATCAGGGCGAGGGTGAGGGCGCGCAGGGTCTTCATGGGATGCAAGGTGATACGTTCAGAGGAATTGCTCGTTGCCGACGATGCCGATCTTGGTCACGCCCAGGCGCTGGGCCTCGGCCATGACCATGGCGACGTACTTGTAGGTCACCAGTTTATTCGGCCGCAGGTGGACTTCGGGCTGGTCGGCCTGCGCCGCCACTTGGGCGAGGTGGGCTTCGATGACCGGACGGTCGCCCGCCGGTATCACTTCGCTGCGGCCGTCGGGCCAGGTCCAGCCTATCGTGCCGTCGAAGTCCAGGTCGATGCGCACGATGGGCGGCGGCTTGGGCGGCGGCGCGTTATTCGGCGTCGGCATGTTCATCTTGACCGCATGGGTCTGGATCGGGATCGTGATGATGAACATGATCAGCAGCACCAGCATCACGTCGATCAGCGGCGTGGTGTTGATGTCGACCATCACGTCGCCCTCGGGATCACCGCCGGCGGTGCCCACATTCATGGCCATGTCTGACTCCTAGTACTTCGCGTTGACGCCGGCGGGCGGTTCGGTGATGAAGGCCACCTTGAAGATGCCCGCGCGCTGGCAGTCGACCACGACGCGTCCGACGGCCTCGTAGCGCACTTCCGCGTCGCCGCGGATATGGACCTCGGGCTGGGGCTCCTTGACGGCCTCGACCTTCAGCCGCGCGACGATGGCCTCGTTGTCCGGCATCCGTTCCATGCCCCAGAAGACCTCGCCGTCGCGGTTCACCGCGATGACGATGTTGTCGGGCTTGGTCTGGGTCGGTACGTTGCGTTCCTTGGGCAATTCGAGCTTGACCGACTGCGTGACCACCGGGATGGTGATCAGGAAGATGATCAGCAGCACCAGCATCACGTCCACCAGCGGCGTCGTGTTGATGGTGTTGTTGAAGCTCTCTTCGCCGCCTTCGGGGCTGCCCACGTTCATCGCCATGGCGATCTCCTGGCTGCGTTGAGCGTTCCGTCGCGCCTCAACGCTTGCCCGCGAGCAGCACGTTGTGCAGGTCGCCGGCGAAGGCGCGCGTCTGGTCCATCACCTGCTTGTTGCGGCGGATGAGCCAGTTGTAGCCCATCACCGCGGGGACCGCGACGAACAGGCCGATGGCGGTCATGATCAGCGCCTCGCCGACCGGGCCGGCGACCTTGTCGATCGAGGCCTGGCCCGACAGGCCGATCTTCACGAGCGCGTTGTAGATGCCCCAGACGGTGCCGAACAGGCCGACGAAAGGCGCCGTCGAGCCGACCGTCGCGAGCACGGCCATGCCGTCCTGCAGCCGGTTGTTGATGCTCGTCACGGCGCGGTCGACCGACATGCTGATCCAGGTGTGCTTGTCGATCGTCTCGACCATCGTGCCTTCGTGGTGGTCGCTGGCGCGGATGCCTTCCTCGGCGATGTAGCGGAAGGCCGAGCCTTCCTGCAGGTCGTTCACGCCGGACTTGATCGAGCCCGCCTTCCAGAAGGTCTCGGCCGAGCTCTTCGCGCTGCGCAGCATCTTGGCCTGCTCGTACAGCTTGGTGAAGATCACGTACCAGCTGAACATCGACATGATGGCCAGCACGATGAGGGTGCCGCGGGCGACGACGTCGCCCTGCTTCCACATCGCCTGCAGGCCGTAGGGATTCTCGACCGCTTCCTCAGACACCGCGGGGGTGACCGGTGCCGGCGCCGGTGCGGCGGCGGGCTCGGGAGCCGTGGGAGCGGCGGCGGACGCCGCGGCGGGCTCGGAGGCCGCCTGCGCATGGGCGAGCATCGGGACGCCGGCAAACGCGAAGGCCGCCAGCACCGACGCCAGCGTATGGGTGGCCCAGTGACGGGCGCGCAGGATTTGGTTCGTAGACATGTTCACTCCAAAGGAATCAGGCTGTGGCGGCCGCCGGGGCCGCTCTCATGTGGAAAGGATTACTCGGCGAGCTTCCAGACGTACTCGACGTCGAAAGATCCCCCGACCGGCTTGCCATGCTCGTCGAGGCCGGCCTTGAAGGTGCATTCGCTGAGCTTGGCCAGCGCGACGCGATCGAGCATCTTGTGTTCGCGCGACGGTCCGGCGGACTTCAGCACTTCGGCGCTGGCGAGCTTGCCGTCGGGGCCGACCGTGAAGCGGATCTTGGTCGTGCCCGTGGCTTCGGCACGGCGCGCAGCGGCAGGGTAGTCGTCCGAGGTCGGCGCGCAGGCGGCAGCGTTGGCGATGGCCGCGCGCGCGGCCACCCGCGGCGGCGGTGGCGGCGCCTCG
>JAGWVB010000486.1 GCA_018971105.1 Burkholderiales bacterium | reverse complement strand
GGACCGAGCGAGTCCCTGCGGACTCGCGAGTGCTGGTCGAAGGACCGGACCCTCCGCGGTCCGGTCTGATCCCTGGCGCGGCCCGGGGCCATTGAAGCGCGCCGGCGGATCCCCATATCCTCGGGGTTCGTCCCCGACCGCGTGCCTTGTCGCACGCCTCGATGCCATGAAGCGAGTCCTGCTGTTCATCGTCACCAACCTGGCCGTGATGCTGGTGCTGGGCGTCGTCGCGAGCCTGCTCGGCGTCGATCGTTATCTCGGCGCCGGCGGCCTCAACCTCACGACCCTGCTGCTGTTCTCGGCGCTGATCGGCTTCGGCGGCGCCTTCATCTCGCTGCTGATGAGCAAGCCGATGGCAAAATGGAGCACCGGCGCGCGCGTCATCAACGAATCGACCGACCCGACGCACCGCTGGCTCGTCGGCACCGTCGAGCGTTTCGCGCTCCAGTCCGGCGTGCGCATGCCCGAGGTCGCGATCTACGACGGCGAACCCAACGCCTTCGCCACCGGCGCGTCGAAGGACGCCTCGCTGGTGGCGATCTCGACCGGTCTGCTGCACAGCATGAGCCGCGACCAGGTCGAGGCCGTGATCGGCCACGAGATGACCCATGTCTCGAACGGCGACATGGTGACGATGACGCTGATCCAGGGCGTCGTGAACACCTTCGTCGTCTTCCTCTCGCGCGCCATCGGCTATTTCATCGACAAGGTGGTGCTGCGCAGCGACAACCGCGACGGCCCCGGCATCGGCTACTACGTCAGCAGCTTCGTGCTGCAGATCGTGCTCGGCATCGCCGCGTCGATGATCGTGGCCTGGTTCTCGCGCCAGCGCGAGTTCCGCGCCGATGCCGGCTCGGCGCGCCTGATGGGGCGGCCGCAATCGATGATCGGCGCGCTGCAGCGCCTGGGCGGGCTCGAGCCCGGCGCGCTGCCGCAGAGCCTGGCGGCGATGGGCATCAGCGACCGCGCGCATGGCTTGATGGCGCTGTTCGCGAGCCATCCGCCGATCGAGGAGCGGATCCGCGCCCTGGAGTCGCCCGCCCGCCGCTAGGCGGATCGACGCGCGCGCTACTGGGTCAGGAAGCCGCCGTCGACGGCGACGGTCTGGCCGTTGATGAAGCCGGCGTCGTCGCTGCACAGGAACAGCGCCAGGCGCGCCACATCGTCGACCGTCGCGAGCCGGCCCATCGGGAAGCGCGCCAGCACCCGGGCCCGGTGCTCGGGCGTCAGGAATGGGCGCACCATGTCGGTCTCGACCAGCCCGGGCGAGATCGCGTTGACGCGCACGCCCTGCGGTCCGAGCTCGCGCGCCAGACCTGCCGTCAGCGCGACCACGGCGGCCTTGGAGGCACCGTACCAGACATTGCCGACGGCGCCGCCGCCGCGCACCGACGAGACCGAGGCGAGGTTGACGATGGCGCCGCGGCGCCGTAGCCGCATGCGCGCGGCGACCGCCTGCACGAGGTGGTAGATGCCGCCGACGTTGACCGCGAACAGCGCCTCGAACTCGGCCACCGGGGTCTGCTCGAACGGCCCCTGGGTCATGCGCCCGGCGTTGTTGACGAGCACGTCGATGGCGCCGTGGCGGGCGCATGCAGCGTCGACCGCGGCGGCCACCTGGGCCGGGTCGCGCACGTCCAGCGTGAGCGCCATCGCCGCGCCGCCGAGTTCGGCGGCGCAGGCCCGGGCCGCCG
>JAGWVB010000191.1 GCA_018971105.1 Burkholderiales bacterium | reverse complement strand
CTGTGACAACTGGCTCTCACGGCCCGCATGCCCTGTCAGGAGCGTCAGCGCGCATCTTGCACGGGTCACACCGACGTACAGACGATTGACCTGTGACGCCTGATCCAGATTGAACTCGTCGGCACCCGCGACGATCACCACGTCGAATTCCAGGCCCTTCGCGTTGGCCACATCGGCGAAGTGCCGAACATGCCTGCGTGCAAGATTTACCGTCTCGGACAACTCCGCATCGATCAAGAGAGCGCGCAGCTGCGGTTCCACTCGTTTAAAGGTCGCCGCCGCCAGATGCGAGTTCGGGAACAACACCGCTACTGTCTGCGAACGCCTCGTTGACCGCAATGTTTGAACGATCGCCCAGTCCTGATCGGCCCGCTGCGGAAGGACCACAAAATTCGGTCGCTCCAGGTTTCTTCCGGCGGCAAGAGCCTTCGCCCTCAGATCATCCGAAGGCGCTGGGTCGCCAAAGAAATGCGTCCTGAACAAGGCGCTGAACAGGGCTAGGCCGGGTGCATTGCTTTGCCGCAAGTTCTCGCTAAGCCTGACGATCGGCAAGGACTGCGCAGGAAAGCAGGCTCGTAAGTCAATGGTTGTTCCGTGATGAAGTTTTTGTGCAAAGTCACCGACAACGGTGATCGCGCGATAGCGCGGATTGGACTGCTCCACCATCAGATAGACCTGCTGCTCGGTGAAATCCTGAACCTCGTCGATGAATACCGCTTGGTAGAAGGTGGGCTCGCGTAAAGACGGCAACCCGCCTTGCTTCAGCCCACGCCCAACCAGATGTGCGACGCAAAGAAGGAGATCGATGTCCTGGTCTGCGAGCTTGAACTGCTCCAGCCGTGTCTGAACCTCCTGCGCCAACGCCGGAAATGGAAAATGCTTGGACCCTGATCTCAGCGCGTCCAAATACAAATCCGGCAGCGCCGTCAGGGACGCAAACAATCGCTTCTTGACCATCCTCGCGAAGACAGCGTCCGGCGTCGCAGAGCGAGGCTGCCCCGGCGTTGCTGGCTCGGCGGTCCCCTCGGCTTCCTCCTCCGGCTCGTCGTCGTCCGCCACGGCTGGCGCGGCCGGCAGCATTCGCAGCTTGGCACGGCCCCAACCTTGCTCGCGCGACAGGGGACGCAGGCGGTCGCCAACAGTGGTATAGATGCGATCCGTCGCTTCG
This sequence comes from Burkholderiales bacterium, assembly GCA_018971105.1. GTDB lineage: Bacteria > Pseudomonadota > Gammaproteobacteria > Burkholderiales > Burkholderiaceae_C > Rubrivivax. The sequence continues at coordinate 7,574 of JAGWVB010000191.1, read as the reverse complement.
GGCAGCAGGCGCAAGAAGAGATGATTGATGTCCGACGCCAGGCCCCTGTAGTTCTTGCCTGAAACGTCTCGAACGACGACCTGACCGGCGTCTAGCAAGCCCTTGGTGTCGGCACCCCAAGCAAGGGGTTCACCGCCGAGCCCCAGCAGTTGCAGCGAAGCATCGGTAGGGCCGTTGTCATCGACAAACACCAGTCGCTGCCCGGTACGCAAGTACAGTGCTGCTTTCGCCCCTACCAGTTGCCGCGCGAGGTTGTTCTCGTCAGCGGCGTGGAACGTGGCCGAGCCGACATGGGTCCAGATCAGACGCGGCCCTGTCACGCGGCGACGGACCTCGCTGATGACGTTCGACAAGCGCAGTGCGAGTCGATCGAGCGCAAACGCTCCATCGCGCGGCGGGTCTCGAAGCGCGACGGATACCTCGCTCAGCAACTCTCCCAGCAGCGACAAGGCCGGCGAAATGACGCGAGCGACCTTCGAACGATCCTCCGGCTCGAAAGCCTCTTCAATCTCCGCCACGGTAGGCAGCGTTTGTAGCAATTGTTCAGCCTGGCGGCGCGCGATGGCCTGCTCCGTCGCATGCAACCAAGCCATCGTTGTGGCTTCATGCGCCTCGACCTTGTCCGTGGCTCCGCTCCAGCGTCGCCCTGGGACAAGGCTGCGGGTCAGCTTGCGGTGGTCTCGCAAGCGGGCTTGAAGTTCCTTGAATTCCTGCACGGGCAAATCCGGCAGGTCGATACGACGACAGGTTTCCTGCAGATACTGGATAAGCTCGCCCGTGCGGACGAAGCCCACGCTCGCTTCCTGAGAGAATTGCCCGGCAAACTCCGCCGACCAGTAGTCCTGCCCCGGGCCGAGAAGGTCACGGAATGTCTGCTCGTCGACCACGCTCGCCGCGTTGAACGTCGTGAGCATCTTTGTTCGACCCAATGCCGCCGACGTCTTCCCCGACCCCGCCACACCCTCGACGAACATGGGGCCGAGCGGCGAGCGCGAGATGACCTGGTTCTGCTCCTCGGTCTGGTGCGTGAAGAAGCGCTCGCTCAGACCGTAGTAATCATCGGCCTTCACCGGCGGGCTGTCTCGATCCCACTCTTCTTCGGACTCGTCCACCAACTCGGGCTCGCGATCCTCTGGCTCCTCGACGACTTCAAACTCGACGACGGTCACTTGGGGTGGAGGCACCACCGCCGGAATGACCGGCTCTGGCGTGACGAGCTTCGCCTCGACCTCTGGTCGCATCTCGCGAACCGGAGGCTCCGCGGACTCCGCCCCGACCCTGTGCACACGTCGCAGGAAACCCTTCAGATCGGCGACTGTTCCATCGCCCGCTTCGCCTGTAACGCCCATGCGCAGGAAGTTGCGCACGTTCGGCTCGAAGTCAGCGCCACCGAAGCGCTCGAACGATCGCACTTCTACAACCTTGTAGTCACCCCAGAGCTTGCTTCGGTGTTCGTAGCCTGGCTGGACGAAGCTGGCCAAGCGACCTTGGGGCGAGTGCGGCGTGCAGTAACCTGACGAGAAGTTCGGATATATCACTTCTGTCGGGCTCAGGCGCAGGATCACCCGCCCCTTGAGTTCGGTCTCGATGACGACCGTCTTCGCGTAGGCGTTCTTGCGCAGCAGGCGGTACAGGGGAGCCTGCGTCGTCCTCACATAGCCGCGGGGATCCGCCATGCCGCCCAGCACATTCAGGTGCTGGTCTTCGTAGATCATCCGGTCGGCGTAGTCGATGACGCCGCCGAGAACGGCCAATTCTTCGGCTGAATACTCGCGCTTGCTACCGTCGTTCAGTTGCATTCCGCCTCCCTCGATGTATCGATGGCTGGAGCCCTTAAGAGTCGCCCCGTAACGCAACTCCGGGCGCAAGCGATCCCACGCTTAGGCCATGCCACATTGCGCGGAACTGACAATGCTAGAAAGAGCAGCTTCACGTTGACGCTTTCGCCGCGAGCGTCGGCGCGATCCACCCCTGGCTGGCGAGCGTCAGCTGCGTCAATCGGCGCTGCTTGACAGTGTTCATGCCGATCACCGTAACCGCTGGCGCGAGTCGCTGCACCTGGGCATGCGACAGAAGGCCATCGGCAACGATCGACGGCAGGCGGTCGACATGGCAGAAGCGATAGATCTTGGGCCACGCTGGCATCGGCATGGTCAGAGGCTCCGCACCTTCGCGATGCCATGCTGCTCGAGGATGGCCGCCAGGTTACTCTTGGCCACGTCGTCGGCAAAGGCGCTGTCGCGGAAGACGCAGGTGCAGTCACCGGCGGGCGCCAGCTCCTTGCGCCAGGCGGCGATGCCCTGGGCCAGCGGTTCGGCGTCCGCTGCAGCGATCGACGTATCCAGACAGGCCATCAGCACGCCGCCGCCGACGCTGTGCACCTGCTTGCCGGCGATGGACTTGTGTTCGATCGGGACGCAGAGATCCAGACCGAGCTTCAAGAGCAGCTCGTACAATACGTCTTCGTCGCTTCGGCTGGCATCGATATGTTCGAGGTGATCGAAGATTGATTTAACGAGATCATCTCGACTGGGGGCCCAGCGTGAAATGTTCGACCTGTCAAGTCGAAAGGCTCTGAAGCCGACGTCAGGAGCATCGGACTCAATATCGTCGGCCTGGCTCATCTGCTGCAGCATTTCCTTTCCAACGCGGCGCACGCGCTCTCGGCAGATGGCCGCAATTGTTGGGAGTTGGGCGTTACTAGTGCTCTCCGGCAGCTGGACGAGGACGAATCTTCTGTTACCGCCATCCTGCCCGTTGAGTGCCACAACCGCTTCACCTGTCGTACCGGATCCAGCGAAGAAGTCCAAAACCAGATCACCAGGCTCAGTGCTCATTAGCAGCATCTGGCGAATCAGATTGGGCGGCTTCGGATTATCAAACTCGACTCCACCTCCCATCAGTTCCGTAAAGCGAGCCTTTGCTTGCCGGTTCTGGTCTACGTCAGTCCAGAGCGTTGGCCAAGGGACCATTGGCTCATCCGGTGCAATCTCTATGTAATACGGCACCCATCCGTACTCTCGCTCAATCCACTCAGTGAGACCAGCTTTCTCACGTTCTGCCCAGGTATCGGGCGACAGCACCCAACGGCCTTCCCAGCCTTCTGGCGCAATCGGAAAGACTTCAGTCCCGTCTGGGGCAGTCAACTTGAACCAAAGCGTTGGCCGATCTTCACGCCGTGCGTTCTTGCCGTTCTTCCGTAGCTGACGGCGCCGGGCAAGACGCCCGTCAGCCAGAGTTAGCGGATACGCAGCAAGAATTTCCTCCTTGCGCTTGCGCTTGAGACGGACGGCGTCGCGCGACTTAGCATAGACGAGGATGTAGTCGTGATACTCGGTCACAGCTCGTCCGGCTTCGTTACGGCTCGGGCTGTCCATCTTCTGCCAGATTAGCGAAGCGACAAAGTTCTCTTCGCCGAAGATGTCGTCACAAACCTTCCTGAGATCCGCAACTTCGTTGTCGTCAATCGAGATGAAAATCACGCCTTCGCTTTTCAGGAGATTTCGGGCGAGACTCAATCGCGGATACATCATGTTCAACCAGTCGGTATGAAACCGCCCACTGGCGTCCGTATTGCTCGTGATCTTCGCCCCGCCCTCGATCTGTCCCGTCAATTCCAGGTAGTTCTTGATGCTGTCCTGGAAATTGTCCGGGTACACGAAGTCTTTGCCGGTGTTGTACGGCGGGTCGATGTAGATCAGCTTGACCTTGCCGGCATAGCTCTTCTGCAGCAGCTTCAGCACTTCGAGGTTGTCGCCTTCGATCATCAGGTTCTGCGTCGTGTCCCAGTCGACGCTCTCGTCCGGGCAGGGGCGCAGCGTGCCGGTGCTGGGCATCAGCGCCAACTGGCGGGCACGGCGTTTGCCGTGCCAATTCAGGCCGTACTTCTCGTCCGAGTCGGCAACGACCTCACCGACCAGGCCCTTAAGCACGTCGACATTGATGGCCGCGCCATCCTTGCCTTCGGTGAAGACTTCGGGAAACAGCGCCCTGAGCTTGGCGATGTTCTCGGCACGGATATCGGCGGACTGGGCTTCGGGGGAGGTAGCGTCGATCTTCTGCATGGGGTGCGGGTCGGGTTCCGGTTAGGTGTAGAGCTAGGGAGAGGTCGATCAGTTGTCGGCCTGGTTGCCCATCTGGTGGTCGAAGGCCTGGCGGATCAGGCCCATCACATAGGGCAGTTCATCGGCCGACGCCAGGTGCACTTCGACGTCGCCATTGCCCCAGCGGCCCAGGTTGGACACGTCCACGCACCGGCCCTTGGGGTCGTCGATCTCATGAAAGCCCAGGTTCAGCGACAGGCGCAGCCGCTTGGCCTGCGGCACGACGTCGACAAAGTTGGTCTCGGCCTTGTAGGCGACATACAGCTTCAGGTACTCCTCGACAACGCAGGGATCGATCTCGAGGATGCGCTGGCGCAGATCCTGGAACAGCGGCACCATGGCCCCGGTCCTGAGGAACGGGTGGTCATCGATGCCGTACTGCGCTCCATGCTTGCCGGGTCGGTAGGCGTCGAGCACGTCATCCGGCAGATTGGGCGCAGTCCAGACCTTGACGGCATCGCCCGCCAGCCGGTCGGCGCGGGCCTTGATCGCCTCCTCGTTCCAGGCCGTCACCTGGGCCATGCCCTTGTTCAGCCTCAATGGGCTGTGGGCCAGGCCGATCGGGTTGCCGTCCTGGTCCTGCACGCCGTCGCGCTTGTAGGCGTAGGGCCGGTCGCTGTATTCGCTGTTGTAGCCTGTCAAAGTCAGATTGCCCAAGGTGTGCAGGTAGCGCTTCTGCACCGCCTGCCACTCGGGCCCCAGCTCGTTCTGCCAGGTGGCCGACAGCGCTTCATTCTGAGGCAGGATGTGCTCGATCGTGTAGTCCTCGATCGCTACGCGCTCCTTGCGGCCGTGATTTTCCAGTCGACGCAACCAGAAGCTGCGGCTGCGGAAGTTGTAGAGGTCGCGGATCTTGATGTCGCGCTCGAACTCGTCATCGCGCGGGAAGCGCCGATACGAGGGCAGCAACAGGAAGGCGGCACGCACGCTCTCAACGTAGCGGTCCTTTTTCAGCGTGCGGCTGAGGCCCGCGAAGGTCTTGTTCATCGAGTTCGTGGGGATCGCGCAGATAGCGCGGCGGAAGACATAGCTCTCGACCATGCGCACGATGCCCAGCAGTTCCTCGGCGCTGATGCGGTACTGGCGGTAGTCGTGGTAGGCGTCCAGCAGAAATGGGTAGGCCACATCCACCTTCAGCTCGCGCAGGTCGTGGAAGGCCTGCTTCAGGTCAGGCTCGGTCTCCTCACCTAGCGCCATCGCGCAGTAATAGGTGGCGAAGGCGTGGATGTCGGCCACCAGGTCGCGCGTGTCGCCGCTGCGGCTGCGGTCGTAGGCCTTGAAGGCGGTGTAGACCTCGCGCACGTTGGGAATCTCGCCCGTCTTGGTGGTGAGGTAGTGCCGCATGAAGGCGTCGAAGTGAACGGCGTAGGCGGCCTGGCCAAAGCCTTTCTCCATCGGCCGCCAGTAGCTCTTGTAAAGCTCGGTCTGCAGCTTGGGCTCCAGGCCCATCAGGATGTAATTCCGGATCAAGTCGGCCTGGCTCAGCTCGCGGCCGGTGGAGTTCATGCTCTCGAAGATGAGCTGCGGGTTGTCCTGGCTGCGGTCGAGTGACACGTCGACGATCACCAGCTTGGCCAGGCCCTTGCAAATGGCGAGCAGCTCGCCCTTGTGCTGCGCCACGAGCTCCTGGAACAGCGCGAAGTTCCTCTGGATGTTCGTGCTGGCCTCTGCGGGCGCCGGCGTCGCCTGCAGGATCGACAGCAGGGTGTCGCGGTCGGTCTCGGACAGCAGCAGCTTGAAGTGACGCTCGCCTTCCTCGTCCGGATTGACCAGGTAGTAGTTCCGCAGCTTGCTCGGCTTGAAGCCTTCGATGGGTTCGCCCAGGTCGGCCTTCTCGATGAAGTTGGCCAGCGCCGCGATGAGCAAGGTGGACGTCGTCAGCCGCTGCTGGCCGTCGATGACGAGCAGCGATTCCTGATTGGTGACGGTGGACAGCGAGCGCTCGACATAGACGATGGAGCCGATGAAGTGCGCCGGCACGGTGTCGTCGCGGCCAGCACGCATCAGATCGGACCAGAGCTGCCTGCACTCGTCGGCCGTCCACGAGTAGTTGCGTTGGTAGATCGGAATGACGAACTGCGGTGACTTGCGCAGGAACTTCAGCAGGTTGGCTTCGGTGGCTTTCATCTCGTTGTTCTTCTGACGATCACATGAGCTTAGCAACCACCGCAGCGCGTTCGGCCTGGAGGCGCTTGATGTCGAGGTTCATGGCCACCTGGCGGGGCAACTGCTTCTCTTTGATCGCTGCGCTGCGCAGCTCGGCGATGCTCTTGTCGATCTCGATGCACCGCTGCAGGGCGGCGCGCTGGGCCGCTGCATGGTCGGGTGTGCGGGCTTCGGCGAAGTGGCCGCTGAGTTGCGCCGCTTGGAACCGCGTGAAAGTGTCGATCAGGCCCTGCACCAGAGCGTAGAGATCGGCCCGCGGCAGCCGCTCGAGGGCGAGGGCATTCAAGAATGACGCCAACAGCGCCGGCGGAACCTGAGCGTCCAGGCCGACCTCGTGGACGGGGCCGTCAAGCACGACCTTGTTGACCTCGTTCTGCGCCCAGCGGATATGGGCGACCGTCATCGTCAGTCGGTCCTCCAGCTCGACCATCAGCAACACGGGGTACGGGATGGCCCGGTGCACGAGCTCGGCGATGCGCTGCGCCTTCCCGCCGGCGCGGAGCTGGACGCTGAGCACGGCCAGTTCCAGGTACTCGCGCACGGGCGGACTGGAGTCGTCCTTGAACGCAGGCACGCCGACGGTCGCAGGTTTGAGGGATGCCAGCCAGTGAATGGCTTCGATGCCGTCATTGATCAAGCGCTTGTCGGCGGCCGTGGGGGCGCCGCTCTCGATCAACAGCTTCTTCGGGACGCGCTGTTGCACCAGCGCGGCTGGCGGCAGCGCCAACGCCGCCAGCACAGCCGCGGCAGTGATCGACGTGGGGGGCATGCCTGCGGTCATGCGCGCGTACCGACTGCGTCGCCTGCCGCGGCCGGCAGCACGACCAGGTAGGCCAGCACCTCGAAGTCACTGGCGCCAGCAAACTCACCCTTCAAAGCATGCGTGCCGCCCGGAGAAAACAGGCTGGCGACGGCACGTTCCTCGCTCTTGCCGACGACAGAGGCGACCGCGGCGGCCAGCAGGCGCTGGGGCTGACGCATGTCCTCACCCTGCTTCGTTGCCTTGTCGTACAGCACGCAGGCGCCGGGGTCGGGCAGTTCGCGGCCAGCGCACAGCCGCTTGAGCACGTCCAGCCCGCGCTTGGCCTGCGTATAAGGCAGCACCACGGCGGCGTCGTCCGCTACGTGAACGAGGTAGTGAGGCGCCAGCGGGTAATCGGGGTCGATCGCCTTCTCGGCTGCCACACCTTCGGCACGCAGGCAGAACAAGATGCCGGGAGGAATATCGGCATCGAAAGTGGTCGTCACCGCAAAGGCCCCCAGGGGCCTGGTATCGAGCTGCCCGGGGTGCGCGCGCTGGTGGTC
>JAGWVB010000485.1 GCA_018971105.1 Burkholderiales bacterium | reverse complement strand
GACGGCCTCGCTGAGCGTCCATGCGCGGCCCTGGCTCCAGAGCCGGTCGTAGTCCCGCGCCTCCCTGCGCGCGCGCCAGGCCGCCGTGCGGTGCTCGCGGCGGCGCTCGCGGAACGGCGGCAGCCACAGGCCCAGGGTCAACCGCGCGGCCTCGGCGGCGGCGCGCAGCTGCAGCGCGAGCTCGTCGCGCCCGAGCGCTGCCGCCAGGTCGGCGTGCAACTCCAGCCCCTCGATCGATTCGGCGCGCATCTCGTAATCCCGGAACGCGCGCAGCGCGTCGCCGAGCAGGCCGCGCGCGGCGTCGATGCGGCCCTCGCGCAGCGCCTGTTCGCCCATCGACTGGCGCGCCCGCGCGCTGCCGATGCGGTCGCCGACCTCCAGGCACAGCTCGAGCGAGCGCTGCAGTCGATCGAGGTCCGCCGCGTCGCCGCGCATCTGCGGGATGACGGCCAGCAACCAGGCGCCCTCGCCCTCCAATTCCCGGTTCTGCACCTCGCGCGCCAGCGCCAGCGCGGCGCGGCCGTGGTCCAGCGCCTCGTCCCAGCGATCGCGATGGATGGCGATGTCGGCCAGGTGCAATTGCGCGACCGTCTCGCCCACGCGATGGCGGGCGCGGCGGAACAGCTCGAGCGCCTCGGTCTCGGATTGCAGTGCCTCCTCGACCTGCCCGGTGGCCAGCTGCGCCAGCGCCATCGTCGACAGGGTCTGCGCGATATCGCCGTCGCCGGCCTCGCCGCGGCGCAGCGCGAGGCAGATCTCGAGCTGCTCCAGCGCCTGGGCGGCGTCGCCCTGGGTGTGGGCGAGGGCGGCGCCGACGTAGAGGATGTGCGCCCGTTCGAGGTCGGCCAGCGGGGTCCCCTCGAGAGCCGTCCGCACCAGCTCGCGGCCCTCGGCGATGCGCCCGCGCATGACCCAGAAGCCCTGCAGCGCCACCGGCATCTTCGCCGCCAGCAGCGGGTCGGCGCCGCCGGCGCGCGCCAGCGCCATCGCCGTGCGCAGGTTGTCGAGGTCGGCCTCGCCGCGGCGCGCCCACTCGGCCTGCTGCGCGCCGCCGAACAGGCCGTTGCGGATCTGCTTGGCCAGGGACCAGTAATGCTCGCAATGGCGCCGCGCCGTCGCCGCCGCGTCGCCGCTGGCTTCGAGCTTGGCGCGCGCATAGTCGCGCAGCGTCTCCAGCATGCGGTAGCGCGTCGCCGCGCCGCTGCGCTCGGCCAGCACGAGCGACTTGTCGACCAGCGAATCGACCCCGTCCAGCATGTCCAGCGGATCGAGCGGATCGGCGCCGCAGACCGCCTCGGCCGCGGCCAGGTCGAAGCCGCCGGCGAACAGCGACAGGCGCTGGAACAGCGTCTGCTCGGCCGGCTGCAGCAGGTCGTAGGACCAATCGACGAGCGCGCGCAGCGTCTGCTGGCGCTGCTGCAGCACGCGCGGGCCGCCGGTGAGCAGCCGGTAGCGGTCGCCCAGGCGCTGGTTGATCTCGGCCACCGAGAGCGAGCGCACGCGCGCCGCCGCGAGTTCGAGCGCGAGCGGGATGCCCTCGAGCCGCGCCACCAGTTCGGCGACCTGCGGCAGCGTCGCCTCGTCGAGCTCGAAATCGGCGCGCTGGGCGCGTGCGCGCTCGGCGAACAGGCGCACCGCGGTCGACCCCGCGAGCCGGTGCGCGTCGGCGCCGGGCGCCGGCAGCGGCAGCGGCGGCAC
>JAGWVB010000484.1 GCA_018971105.1 Burkholderiales bacterium | reverse complement strand
GGACGGCGCCGCGGCCGCGCTGGCGCGCGGCCGCTGGCTCAGGCGGCCGCTGCAGCGCCTGCTGCGCGCCATCAGCCACGGCGCGCTGCGCGTCGAATGGCCCGACGGCGCGATCACCGAGGCCCAGGGCGCGCAGCCCGGGCCGCGCGCCTCGATCCAGCTGCTGCGCTGGCGCGCGCTGGCGCGCCTGGCGCTGGGCGGCGACCTCGGGCTGGCCGAGTCGTACCGCGACGGCGACTGGACCACGCCCGACCTGGCGGCCCTGCTGCATTTCGGCAGCCTCAACGAGGCCTCCTGGGGCGCGCGCAGCCGCCCCGCCTGGCCGGCGCGCTGGCTCGGCCGCGCCTGGCACTGGGCGCGCGCCAACACGCGCCGCGGCAGCCGGCGCAACATCGCCGAGCATTACGACCTGGGCAATGCCTTCTACGCGCGCTGGCTCGACCCCGAGCTGATCTACTCGAGCGCGATCTACAGCGATCCGGCGCAGACGCTGGAGCAGGCGCAGGCGGCCAAGCTGGAATGCGTGATCGAGCGCCTGCAGCTCGACGCGCTGCCGGCCGGCGGCGAGATCCTCGAGATCGGCTGCGGCTGGGGCGCGCTGGCGCTGGCGCTGGCGCGCCGGCACCCCTGCCGCGTCACCGGCATCACGTTGTCGCAGGAGCAGCTCGCGCATGCGCGCGCGCGCGTCGCCGCCTCGGCGGCGCCGACGCGCGTGGAGTTGCGGCTGCAGGATTACCGCGACCTGGACGGCCGCTACGACCGCATCGTCTCGATCGAGATGCTCGAGGCGGTGGGCGAGCGCTACTGGCCGGTGTATTTCGAGACCCTGCGCCGCTGCCTGCGGCCGGACGGCGTCGCGGTGGTCCAGGTCATCACGATCGCCGAGGCCCATTTCGAGGCCTACCGCCGCCACCCCGATTTCATCCAGCGCCACATCTTCCCCGGCGGCATGCTGCCAAGCCCCGCCATTCTGCGCCGGGAAACCGAAAAGGCCGGGCTGCGCTGGGAAGATGTGCACTGGTTCGGCAGCGATTACGCCACCACGCTGTCGCGCTGGCAGAGCGCGTTTCAGCGCGCCTGGCCGCGCATCGTCACCATGGTCCCGGGCGGCTCGGCGCGCGCCTTCGATGACCGATTCAAGCGGCTTTGGGAATATTACCTCGCCTATTGCGAGGCGGGGTTCCGCGCCGGCTGGACCGATGTCGGGCAATGCCTGCTCGCCCGTCCTGCCTGATCGCATGGCCTCTTCCCGCCCGGCCGCGCCCGATCGGCCCGATCCCGCCCTGTCGCGCGCCCGCCTGCTGGCCTATGCCGCGCCCGCCATTCCGCTGGCGCTGCTGGGCATTCCGCTGACCGTCTATCTGCCGGCGATGTGGACCGCGCCGGGGCGGTTGAGCCTGGCCGCGGTCGGCGCGGTATTCGGCGCGGTGCGGCTGCTGGATGTGTTCACCGATCCGCTGATCGGGCGGATTTCCGACCGGCTGGGCCGGCGCAAGCCGCTGATCGGCGCCGCCCTGATCCCGCTGGCACTGGGCGTGGTGGGGCTGGCTTTTCCGCCGGCGCACGCGGGCGCGATCTGGCTCGCCGCCGCCTTCGCCCTGGTGACGCTGGGCTGGACGATGCTGTCGCTGCCCTATCAGGCCTGGGGGGCGGAATTATCGGATGACTATGCCGAGCGCGCGCGCATCACCGGCTGGCG
>JAGWVB010000483.1 GCA_018971105.1 Burkholderiales bacterium | reverse complement strand
CGCCGGCCGGCGCGCTCGCGGCCGCCGCCGCGGGTGCCGAGGCCTGGCCGGCCGCCGCGGCCGCGGCGCTGATGACGCCGCCCTGGATCTGGTAGCGCGAATCGCGCGCGAGCTGGCTCAGGTCGGGCGGCACCTCGAGCGACTGCGCACGCACCGGCGTCTTCCGGTAGTCGGACTGGCCGCTCGAGAACCAGCCCCCGATCGTCGAGCAGCCGGTGACGCCCGTCACCAGGACCGTTGCCAGGGCCAGCAGGGCGATCCGGCTGGGGATGGCAGCAGGTTGTAGTCTCACGTTGGAAATCTCCGGGGCGGCCGCGGGTCGCGGCCTGATGGGACGGTGGCGCGCGCGCGCTTGCGGGACGCGCGCTTCAGGCACGAAGCCCGGCCTCGCGCAGCGCCTGGCCGACACGGGCCTGGCCGCTGGCGCTCAATTCGACGATCGGCAGCCGCACCCGGCTGCCGCACAGGCCGAGCTGGGCCATCGCCCATTTGGCCGGCGCCGGGCTGGGTTCGCAGAACAGCTGTTCGTGCAGCGGCAGCAGCTCGAGGTGGATCGCACGCGCGCGCTTGAGGTCGCCCTCGATCGCCGCCATGCACATCTCGTGCATCCGGCGCGGCGCGACGTTGGCGGTGACGCTGACGTTGCCGTGGCCGCCGAGCAGCATCAGCGCGACGGCGGTGGCGTCGTCGCCCGAGTAGATGCTGAAGCCGGGCGGCGCCTGCTTGATCAGCGCCGCGGCGCGCGCGATGTTGCCGGTGGCCTCCTTGATGCCGACGATGCCGGGCAGCTGCGCCAGCCGCAGCGTCGTCTCGGGCAGCAGGTCGGCGACCGTGCGGCCGGGCACGTTGTAGAGCACCAGCGGCAGCTCGACCGCCGCGGCGATGGCCTCGAAATGGCGATAGATGCCTTCCTGCGACGGCCGGTTGTAGTACGGCACGACCGAGAGATGGCAGTCGGCGCCGACCGACTTCGCGTAGCGCGCGAGCTCGATCGCCTCGGCCGTCGAGTTCGCACCGGTGCCGGCCATCACCGGCACGCGGCCGGCGGCGCATGCGACGGCGTAGCGGATCAGCTCGCAGTTCTCGGCCATCGTCACGGTCGGCGATTCGCCGGTCGTGCCGACGATGCCGATGCAGTCGGTGCCCTCGGCGACATGCCAGTCGATGAGGCGGCGCAGGGCCGGGTAGTCGATGCTGCCGTCCTCGTGCATCGGGGTGACGAGGGCAACGATGCTGCCGACGATGGGTTTCATGGGTAGGAGTCGCAACGGGACAAGCGGCGGATTTTAGCCGCCCAGGCGATGCGGCCAGGGCGTGCCCTCGTCGGGCGGGGCGGCAACCGCGGCCAGGCGCTGGACGCAGCGCGGCGCGGCCTGCGCCTCGCGCGGCTCGAGGCCGTCCTCGTAGGCGACGATGCGCAGGCCCGCGCCCAGCTGCAGCAGCTCGCCATGGCGCAGCAGGAAATCGGGTCGCGAAGGCCGGCCCAGCGCCTGCTGGCCGCTGGCGTAGGTCTCGTAGATCAGCACACCGCCGGCCTCGAGCGCGCCGATGATGCGCGGCCACAGCGGCCGCCAGAGGTAGTTCGTGACGACGACGGCGCCGAAGCGCCGCTGCGCCAGCGGCCAGGGGCCGCCCTCGATGTCGGCGACGATGATCTCGGCCCGGCCGCGCAGCGCCGCGAGCGCGCCGGCGTCGCGGT
>JAGWVB010000190.1 GCA_018971105.1 Burkholderiales bacterium | reverse complement strand
AAGTCGCGCGCCGAGGGCTTCGGCGCCGAGGTCAAGCGCCGCATCATGATCGGCACCTACGTGCTCTCGCACGGCTATTACGACGCCTATTACCTGCAGGCGCAGAAGCTGCGCCGCATGATCGCCGACGACTTCCAGGCCTGCTTCGAGTCCTGCGACGTGATCGCCGGCCCGGTCGCGCCGAGCGTGGCCTGGAAGCTCGGCGCGCAGGCCGACGACCCGCTCGCGAACTACCTCGCCGACATCTTCACGCTGCCGGCGAGCCTGGCCGGCCTGCCGGGGATGAGCGTGCCGGCGGGCTTCGGCGCCGAGGGCATGCCGGTAGGCCTGCAGCTGATCGGCAACTACTTCGACGAGGCCACGCTGCTGCAAGCCGCCCAGGCGCTGCAGCAGGCGACCGATTTCCATCTCCGCACGCCCCCGGGGTTCTGAACGCCATGCCCACCAGCCCCCTGATCCGCGGCTTCGAGGTCGTCATCGGCTTCGAGACCCATGCCCAGCTCTCGACCGCGAGCAAGATCTTCAGCGGCGCCTCGACCGCGTTCGGCGCCGCGCCCAACACCCAGGCCTGCGCCGTCGACCTCGCGCTGCCGGGTACGCTGCCGGTGCTCAACCGCGGCGCCGTCGAGCGCGCCATCCGCTTCGGCCTGGCCGTCGGCGCGAAGATCGCGCCGCAGTCGGTCTTCGCGCGCAAGAACTACTTCTACCCGGACCTGCCCAAGGGCTACCAGATCAGCCAGTACGAGATCCCGGTGGTCCAGGGCGGGCGCGTCGACTTCATCTTCGACGGCGCGCCGCGCTCGCTGCGCCTGACGCGCGCCCACCTCGAGGAGGACGCCGGCAAGAGCCTGCACGAGGACTATTCGGGCCAGACCGGCATCGACCTCAACCGCGCCGGCACGCCGCTGCTCGAGATCGTCTCCGAGCCCGAGCTGCGCAGCTCGGCCGAGGCGGTCGAGTACGCGCGCGCGTTGCACCAGCTCGTCGTCTGGCTCGGCATCTGCGACGGCAACATGCAGGAAGGCAGCTTCCGTTGCGACGCCAACGTCTCGGTGCGGCGGCCCGGCGCGCCGCTGGGCACGCGGCGCGAGATCAAGAACCTCAACAGCTTCCGCTTCCTGCAGCAGGCGATCGACTTCGAGATCCAGTGGCAGATCGACCGCATCGAGGACGGCCTGGCGATCGAGCAGGCGACCGTGCTGTTCAACCCCGACAGCGGCGAGACGCGTTCGATGCGCAGCAAGGAGGACGCGCAGGACTATCGCTACTTCCCCGACCCCGACCTGCCGCCGCTGGTGATCGCGCCCGAGTGGATCGAGCGCGTGCGCGCCGCCATGCCCGAGCTGCCGGCGGCGATGGCCGCGCGCTTCCAGCGCGACGACGGCCTGCCCGCCCATGACGCGGCGATGATGACGCAGAGCCTGGCGCTGGCGCGCTACTACGAGGCGCTGCGCGACGGCTGCGGCCAGCCCAAGCTGGCGGCGAACTGGCTCATGGGCGAGGTCAGCAAGCGCCTCAACGCCGAGGGCCGCGGCATCGCCGGGGCGCCGCTGGCGCCGGCGACGCTGGCCGCGCTGATTGCGCGCGTCGCCGACGGCACGGTCTCGAACAACGGCGCGCGCCAGGTCTTCGACGCGCTGTGGAACGGCGCCGGCGCCGGGGTCGACGCGACGATCGAGTCGCTGGGCCTGCGCCAGATGAACGATGCCGGTGCGCTCGAGGCCATCGTCGACGCGGTCATCGCCGCGAACGCGAAGTCGGTCGAGGAGTTCAGGGCCGGCAAGGAGAAGGCCTTCAATGCCCTCGTCGGCCAGGTCATGAAGGCGAGCCAGGGGAAGGCGAACCCGGCCCAGGCCGGCGCGCTGCTGCGCCTACGCCTGCAGTAGCCCCGGGCGCCGGCCGCGGCGCCGGTGCGCTGGTCATTTCGCGGCGCGCGCGCCGGCGGCGGTCGTGATCGGCCCGAGCGAGCCGGGCGCCGCGCCGCTCCACAGCCGGCGCAGGCGTTCGAGCTCGGCGTCGTAGAAGGCGTTGATGCGCGCCAGCTCGGCCTGCTGATTGACCATCGCCGCGCGCTGGGCCGCCGCCGCGGCATCGTTGGCGTCGAGCGCGGCGCGCAGCTTCGGCGGCAAGGGCTTGCCCTGGTAGAACTCGGCCTCGTCGAGCAGCGGCTTGCGTTCGGCGCTGAGCTCGCGCAGACGCTGTTCGCTCGACTTGGCGGCGGCGCGTGCGGTGTCGAGCGCCGCCTCGCGCGCCCGGTGGTGCGAGGCCTCGTCGGGGTAGCGCATGAGCAGGTTGCGGTCGCGCCGCACCGCGTCGGCCTGCGCCGCGCGCGCCGCCTCGGCCGCGCGCTGCCGCGCTTCCTGTTCGGCGCGCTCCTCGGGCGTCAGCGTGGGCGGGACGATGGCGCGCACCGAACCGTCGCGGTTGAGCAGGCGCTGCTCGCGCGCCGTGCAGGCGACGATCGGGCGATCCGAGGTCAGGTGCCGGCCCGAGGCGTCGACGCAGGTGTAGATCGCGGTCGAGGTCGGCTGCTCGGCGCCGCAGGGCCAGGCCAGCCCGAGCGCAAGCGCCAGCAGCGGAACCGTCGTCGAGCGCGGGAGCGACATTCAGACTCCGTAGCGGTCGCGATAGGCCTGGACCGGTGCCGCATGAGCCGCCACCGCCGCATCGCCACTGGCGCGCAGGTACTGCAGCAGGTCGTCGAGCGTCGCGATCGCGGCCACCTGCAGGCCGAGTTCGCGCGTCACGAACTGGACCGCGCTCCAGGGCGCATCGCGGCCGTCCTCGCTCGCTCGCTCCTGGCGGTCGAGCGCGATCGCGACGCCGGCGGCCCGGGCGCCGGCGGCGGTGATCAGCGCCAGCGACTCGCGCACCGAGGTCCCGGCCGAGATCACGTCGTCGACGATCAGCACGCGGCCGGCCACGGGCGCGCCGACGAGCGAGCCGCCCTCGCCATGGTCCTTCGCCTCCTTGCGGTTGTAGGCGAAGCCGATGTTGCGGCCGCGGCGCGCGAGCTCGACCGCGAGCGCCGAGACCAGCGTGATGCCCTTGTAGGCGGGGCCGAACAGCAGGTCGAATGCCGGCGCATCGGCGCCGGCGGCAAGCAGCCGCCGTGCATAGAATTCGGCCAGACGGCCCAGCCGGGCGCCGTCGCAGAACAAGCCGGCATTGAAGAAATAAGGCGACAGACGGCCGGCCTTGGTCCTGAACTCGCCGAACCGCAACACGCCGGATTCCACCGCGAACTGCACGAACTCTTGCGCCAGCAGGGGGTCGGCTGTATGGCTCATGGTCTGATTCAAGGGGACGACTTGGCTTTCCGACTGATCACGCTCAACGTCAACGGCATCCGCTCGGCCGCCACCAAAGGCTTCATCGACTGGGCCGAGGCCAGCGCTGCGGATTGTATGGGGCTGCAGGAGGTCAAGGCTCAGGCCGAAGACCTGGCCGGCCGCTTCGACCGCATCGCCGGCCTGGCCGGCCATTTCCACCTGGCGCAGAAGAAGGGCTACTCGGGCGTCGGCCTCTACACCCGCAAGGCGCCGAGCGAGGTCGTCGTCGGCTGGGGATCGAAGGAATTCGACGCCGAAGGGCGCTGGGTCGAGACGCGCTTCGACAGCGCCCGGCGCAAGCTCAGCCTCATCAGCTGCTATTTCCCGAGCGGTTCCAGCGGCGAGGAGCGGCAGGCGGCCAAGTTCCGGTTCCTGGCCGGCATGCACAAGCATCTGATGAAGCTCAAGGCCGAGCGCGAGTTCATCCTCGTCGGCGACATCAACATCGCGCACCACGAGATCGACCTCAGGAACTGGAAGGGCAATCTCAAGAACAGCGGCTTCCTGCCCGAGGAGCGCGCCTGGATGACGGCGCTGCTGGCCGGCGGCCTGGTCGACGTCTTCCGCACCCTCAACGACCAGCCCGACCAGTACACCTGGTGGAGCAACCGCGGCCAGGCGCGCGCCAAGAACGTCGGTTGGCGCATCGACTACCACCTTGCGACGCCAGGCCTGGCGGCCAAGGCCCGGCAGGCGCAGATCTACACCGCGCAGCGCTTCAGCGACCACGCGCCGCTGACGATCGATTACGACTTCACGCTCTGAAACCGCGCCAGGGCGGACGGGCGCGGGCGGACGGCCGCGGGCGGCCGCGGGCCGACGATGAACCCGCGGCAGGCGCGGTCTTGCATAACAGGGCTGACGCCGATGGCTAGGATCGGCGCACAGCGAGCCCGGGAATCCCAACGCTCCAGCGACTTGCCGACCGCCTCCACCTGTCGACAGGCTGAAGCCGCGTGGGCCGGCCGTCTCGCGAGGGGGTAGTCATGGACGTGCTGTCCGACGTGCTGCAGATGATCCGGCTGCAAGGCGCGTTCTTTCTGAATGCCGAGTTCGGCGCACCCTGGTGCCTCGACGCCCCGCGCGACGAGGACTGGGCGCCGGTGCTGCTGCCGGGGGCGCAGCACCTCGTGATCGCCCATCTCGTGATCGACGGGCGCTGCTGGATCGAGGCGCCCGGCGCGCCGGCGCGCGAACTGCGCCAGGGCGACATCGCGCTGCTGCCGCGCGGCGACGCGCACCGGCTGGGCAGCAGCGGAACCGGCCCGCCCCGCGCCGAGGACGCGGTGGTGCTCGACCTGCCCGAACTCGTGTCCCGTCACTTCGGCGGTCAGGGCCCCTCATGCCGCCTGGCGAGTGCCTGGTTCGCTTACGACCACCAGGTTCCCAATCCGCTCATGGCGGCACTGCCGCACCTGGTGGTCACGAACATCGCGCTGCGCGCGCACGGGGCCTGGCTCTCGCAATCGGTGGCGCATGCGCTCGAGCAGGCGGCGGCCGGCCCGCCGGGATCGGGCGTCATCGCGGGGCGCGTCGCCGAGGCCTTGTTCGTCGAGGCGCTGCGCGGCCATCTGGAGGCGCTGCCGCAGCTGCAGACGGGCTGGCTCGCCGCGCTGCGCGATCCGCCTATCGGTCATTGCCTGACGCTGATGCACGGCGATCCGGCGCATGGCTGGACCGTGCGCGAACTCGCGCAGCAGGTGGGCATGTCGCGCAGCGTGCTGGCCCAGCATTTCACCGAGCGGCTGGGCATGCCGCCGATGCAGTACCTCAAGCGCTGGCGCCTGGCCGCGGCGGCGCGCCTGCTCGGCAACCAGCGCATCAGCCTGAGCCAGGTCGCCGAGACCGTGGGCTACGACTCCGAGGCCTCGTTCAATCGCGCCTTCAAGAGCATCTACGGCGTCGCGCCCGGGCTGTGGCGGCGCAAGGGCGCGCCGCAGCGCGATCTCGCGTTCCCGGCCTGAGCGCGCGGGATCGAGCGCGCCGGCGCCCGGCGCGGCCTGGATTTAGACTCCAGGCCCGACCCCGGAGGAACCGCATGAACGCACCGCTGCGCAGCACCGAAGCCCGGGCGCTGGGCGCCTATGCCGACGAGGCCTGGGACCGCCGCATCGTCCCGGCGCTGACCGACTACATCGCGGTCCCGGCCAAGAGCCCGATGTTCGACCCCGACTGGTCGGCCCATGGCTTGATCGACCGCGTCGTCGCCGACGCCGCGGCCTGGGTCGAAGGGCGCCGGGTCGCGGGCCTGCGGCTCGAGGTGCTGCGTCTCGAAGGCCGCACGCCGCTGATCTTCTTCGACATCCCCGCCACCGGCGCCGCCGGCGGCGACACCGTGCTGCTCTACGGCCACCTCGACAAGCAGCCCGAGTTCGCGGGCTGGCGCAGCGATCTCGGCCCCTGGCAACCGAAGTACGAGGACGGCCGCCTCTACGGCCGCGGCGGCGCCGACGACGGCTACGCGGTCTATGCCGCGATCACGGCGATCGAGTCGCTCGACCGCCAGGGCCTGGCGCGGCCGCGCTGCGTCGGCCTCATCGAGACGAGCGAGGAGAGCGGCTCGCCCGACCTGCCGGCCTATCTCGACGCGCTGCGGCCGCGGCTGGGCCGCGTCGGGCTCGTCGTCTGCCTCGACAGCGGTGCCGGCAATTACGACCAGCTCTGGCTCACGACGAGCCTGCGCGGCATGGTCAGCGGCGTGCTCCGGGTCGAGGTGCTGACCGAGGGCATCCACTCGGGCGACGCGAGCGGCCTCGTGCCGAGCAGCTTCCGCGTGCTGCGCCAGCTGCTCGACCGCATCGAGGACAGCGCCAGCGGGCGCCTGCTGCCCGGCAGCTTCCATTGCGAGGTGCCGGCGGCGCGCCTCGCACAGGCGCGCGCGACCGCGGCCATCCTCGGCGACGAGGTCTGGAGGCGCATGCCCTGGGCCTGCGGCGCCGACGGCGGCCCGACCCTGCCGACGACGACCGACCCGGTCGAGGGCCTGATCAACCGCACCTGGCGCCCGACGTTGAGCGTGACCGGTGTCGACGGCATGCCGGCGCTGGGCAGTGCCGGCAACGTGCTGCGCCCCTACACGTCGTTCAAGCTCTCGCTGCGCCTGCCGCCGCTCGTCGACGGCCATGCGGCGAGCGTGCGCCTCAAGGCCCTGCTCGAGGACAACGCGCCCTACAACGCCAAGGTCACCTTCGAGCCCGACGGCCGCGCCGGCGCCCTCGGCGCGACGGGCTGGAACGCGCCCGATCTGTCGCCCTGGCTCGAGACCGCGCTCGACGCCGCGTCGCGCGCCCAGTTCGGCGCCCCGCTGGGCTATATCGGCCAGGGCGGGACGATCCCGCTGATGAGCCTGTTGCAGCGCGGATTCCCGGCCGCGCAGATGATGGTCTGCGGTGTGCTCGGGCCGAAGAGCAACGCCCATGGCCCGAACGAGTTCCTGCATGTCCCCTACGGCAAGAAGCTCACCGCCGCCGTCGCGCAGGTCATCGCGGCCTGCCCGTGAAGCGCAGGGCCTGCAGGCTCAGGCGCCGGCCCTGCGGCGCGCGCGCCAGGCGCCGGCCAGCACGACGATGCCGGGCAGCAGGATCATGGCCCAGATGATCTGACTCAGGTGCCCGTGCACCCAGGGCAGGTTGCCGAAGAAATAGCCGAGCAGCGTCAGGGTCGAGATCCAGAGCACGCCGCCGCTCACGTCGTAGAGCGAGAACTTGCGCCGCGTCATCTGCGCGACGCCGGCGACGAAGGGCGCGAAAGTGCGCAGGAAGGGCATGAAGCGCGCGAGCACGATCGTGATGCCGCCGTAGCGCTCGTAGAACGCATGCATGCGGTCAAACGCGGCGCGGTTGAACCAGCGCGACTGCTCCCAGCCGAAGACGCGCGGGCCGACGGCGCGGCCGATCGTGTAGTTCGTCTGGTTGCCGAGCACCGCCGCCAGGATCAGCAGCCCCAGCGTCAGCGGCAGGCTCATCAGCCCCAGGCCGCAGAGCGCGCCGACGACGAACAGCATCGAGTCGCCGGGCAGGAAGGGCATCACGACGAGCCCGGTCTCGACATAGATGATCAGGAACAGCAGCGCATAGACCCAGCCGCCGTAGGCCTGGACGAACGCGGAGAGGTGGCGGTCGACATGGAGCAAGAAGTCGACGAGGAAGAGGATGGTTTGCATGTCAGCGCCGCGCGGCCGCTCCGAGGGTCCAGGACGCCCGGGGCGCCGCGCGGCGGCCCGGGAGGGCGCCCCGGGGCCGCCTGTGCGGCGAGCTGGGGTTGTTCATTTCAAAAGGTGAATCCGGACGCGACGCGCGCACCCGACAGCGGTTCGAGCAGGCGCAGCAGCGGCTTCAGCGGCGCGTAGCGCAGCGCCACCTGGCCGGCCCGGCCCAGGCGGCGGCGCCATGCCCCGGCTTCGAGCTCGCCGCCGTCGCGCTGGCTGGCGCGGCAGTCCCGGCCCAGCTGCGTGAGGTCGCGCAGGAGCCCGAGCCACTCGTGGGCACGCCAGAAGGCACCGAAGTCGGCCTCCACCGGCAGGCCGGCGCGGCGCGCCTGTTCCCACCAGCGTATCGCGCGGTCGAGTTCCTGCGCTTCGTCGTCCGGCGCGCCATCGCGCAACAGCGCCGCGAGGTCGAGGCCTATCGGTCCGGCATGCGCGTCGCCGGCGCCGAGCACGCCGATCGTGCCGCCCGGTCGGACGCGCAGCTGGCGCGGCGCGAAGTCACCGTGCACGGCGACGACCGGAAGCGCCAGCGCGCAGGCGCTCAGCGCCGTGGCGACACGCTGCCAGGCGGCGTGTTCGGCGTCGCTCCACCGGATGCCGAACGCGCGCTCCACGCACCAGAGCGGGAACAGCGCCAGATCGTCGGCGTAGCGCTGCGCCGCGAGCGGCGGCAGCGCCTGCGCCGGGATGCGGGTCTCGAGCTGCACCAGCGTCGCCAGGGCCTGGCGCCACAGCGCTTCGGCCTGCGCCGGCGGCAGGGCGCGCTGCGCATCCAGGAGGTCGACGCTGCCGTAGTCCGCCAGCAGCAGGAAGCCCTG
This sequence comes from Burkholderiales bacterium, assembly GCA_018971105.1. Lineage (GTDB taxonomy): Bacteria > Pseudomonadota > Gammaproteobacteria > Burkholderiales > Burkholderiaceae_C > Rubrivivax. The sequence continues at coordinate 420 of JAGWVB010000190.1, read as the reverse complement.
CTCGAGCGCGGCGTCGAGCCGGGGCGGCACGTCGATGCCGGCGTCCTGCAGCAGCGCCGCGGCATGCAACCGGGGCCGGATGTCGTGCGGCGGCGGCGCATCGATCGCGATCACGCTGCCCGGCGCGCCCTCGATGCGCCAGACCTGGCGACCGTGCCCGGGGCCGGCGGCAGGCGCGATGCGCGTCGGATCGACCCCGTGGCGCGGCGCGACGCGCGCCAGCCAGCGCCCGAAAGCGGCCTGGCGCGCGGCGTCGGGCCCGGCGATCGGTGAGCGGATTTCCCTCATGGATAATCGATTCTACGAAGCCGGCCGAGCGCCCCCACGGATGCGCCGATTCCGGCCCCGGCGCCACCCCGAGTCCGCCCCTGTTGTCCTCCGATGCGCACCCCTGAGCTGGTCCTCGCGGCGGTCCTGATG
>JAGWVB010000189.1 GCA_018971105.1 Burkholderiales bacterium | reverse complement strand
CGACATCGCGCTCAGGCGCGCGCAGCGCCTCCAGCGCGAGCAGCAGGCCAAGGCCGACGCCGAACGCCAGCGCCAGCTCGAGCAGGAACAGCAGCGCCAGGCCGCGGCGGACCAGCAGCGCCAGGCCGCGGCGGCCGCGCAGAAGCAGCTCGAGGCGCAACAGCGCCAGGCCGCGGCGGCCGCGAAGAAGCAGCGCGAGGCCCAGCAGCGCGCCGCCCAGGCCGAGGCCAGGCAACTCGCGGCTCAACGCGAAGCGCGGCTCAAGCGCATGATGGCCGAGGCTGGCGGCTCGGTCGGCAACGCCAGCCGCGACGCAGCGCCCTCGAGCGGCTACGCCGCCCGCCTCGCCAAGCTGATCCGCGACCAGTCGGTGTTCACCGGCAGCGTGCCCGGCAACCCGGCGACGCGGGTCGAGGTCAGCACCGCGCCCAGCGGCACCATCATCGCGCGCCGCGTCGTCGCCAGCAGCGGCTACAAGGAATGGGACGATGCGGTGCTGCAGGCGATCGACAAGGTCGGCCGCCTACCGCCCGATACCGACGGCCGCGTGCCGCCCCGGCTCACGATCGAGTTCAGGCCTCACGATTGAGCCATCGTCAATCGCGCTCCTGGGCCACCACCTGCACCGCGACCTCGGCCGGCGGCACGAGTTCGCGGCCCTGGCCCAGCAGGCGCAGCCGCAGCAGGTAGCCGCCGGGCGGCAGGAACAGAAGGGCCTGCGTCGCGCCGTTGCCGAGGTCCAGCGCCCGGACCGGGCGACCCCCGGTGCCGAACACGTCGAACATGAAATGGCCCAGGCCGGGCCCGCCGCTGCCGCGCGGCGCGATGCCGTAGCCGTCGGCACCGAAGCGCACGGTGAACGGGCTGACGACGGGCTCGCCGCTGCGCAGGTTGATGATCACGGCGCGCTGGCCCGGCGGCCGCGGCCGCGTGACCTCGTCCTCGTACCAGGCCTTGCAGCCGGCATCGATCGACACCGGCTGCGCGCTGCGCGGCCCGGTCACGTCGATCGTCAACTCGGGGCTGTAGACGAAGTACGGACGATGCTGGTAGTCGGCGAACAGCAGCCGCAGCGTGTGGCGCCCGGGCGCCAGGTCGAGCACGGTGCCGGTCTGGCCCTTGCCGAAATGACGGTACTTGTCGCTTAACGGGATGGGCTGCGTGACGACCGCGGGCAGCGGCTGGTCGATCAGCAGATGGTGGTGTCCGGCCTTGGGATCGAGCTTGCCGGCCGGAATGACGCCCATGCCGCGTACCGAGAAATCGACCCGGAACGGCGTGCGGACCGCGTAGCCGTGGCGCAGATTGGCGAAATCGACGACGATCGGTTCGTTCAGATGGACCCGCGTGCGTTCGCGCGTGTGCTCGAGCCAGCAGGCCCTCGCACGCGCATCGCGCGGCAAGGCGTCGGCCAGCGCCGCGGTCGCCAGCGGCCAAGCGATCGCGCAGCAAGTCACCGCCTGCAGCCCGAGACGCTGCTTGATCATCGGCTCCTCTCCAAGGAGCGGCGATTCTGTCATCGCGGGTCCCCGCCCTGCTCCCGCATACAAGGCGGCATGGACTTATCGATTCGATCAATCGAAGCTGATGCCAATTCCGAAGTCGAGGCGACTGAAATTTGAATTAATGCGGAAGTATTGATAGTCGAATTTGAAGACGACGCCCTGCGTCAGCATGAGGTTGGCGCCCAGCGTCGCGACACGATCCTGCGCATGGGGATACTGGGCCGTGGCGCCGTCGGCGGTCGGCAGCGGGGCCGTCGGCCGCGGCCCGAAGCCGGGCGCGAGACCCTCGTAGGCGGCACCGAGGTTGTAGTGCTCGTAGCGTGCGAACGGCGCCAGGCGCCAGTCGCCGGCCTGCCAGAGCCGGTCGTAGGCGGCCTCGACGAGCCAGCCCTCGAAGCGCGCCGGCATCGGGTTGGCGGTGCCGGGGTAGCGGCGGTTCGCGGGCCCGGTGTGCGAGATCGTGCCCTGCGCCGCCAAGGCCGACAGCTGCCAGGCGCCCGGGGTCCAGCGCGCATGGGCCTCCCACAGCGTGGCGCGCTGCGCGGGCAGGCCCGGCGCGACGCGCCCGACCTCGCCGATGAACGCCGAGGCACCCAGCCGCAGCGCGTTCAGGCCCAGGTCATCGAGGGCGACGAACGACCCCAGGTTGCGGCCCCGCGCCAGGCTCAGCTCCTGGTGCGTGGCCTGCAGCGGGCCGATGCCGTTGTTCTCGAGTCCCAGCGCCGTCCGGTAGGGGACGACGGCGGGCGCGTAGTCCCACTTCGAGACCTCGGGCGCGGTCGTCAGCCCGAGCGACCAGCGCAGGCCGGCCTCGGTCGTGCCGCCGAGCTTGACGCCGCCTTCGCGCCAGGTACTCGGAATGATCAGGGTCTCGACGAAATTGCGCTGCACGCCGTAGAAATGCGTCGGCTCGTGGCTTTCGTTGAGGAAGCCCATCGGCAACAGCAGCAGTCCGGCCTGCAGGCTCAGGTCGGGCCCGAGCGCGTGGTCGAGATAGAACTGCTCGACCTCGAATTCGCCGGCGTCGCTGGACGAGGCGATCGCATGCTCGAGCTCGAATTCCGAGTTGAAGCGCGTGTCGGCGTTGAACGCGTAGCCGATGCCGAACACGGCGCGCGCGAGATCGGCCTGCGCCAGGTCGCGGTCGTGCACCGGGTTCATCGAATAGATCTCGCCGTAGCCCCAGAGGTAGACGGGGTCGGACGGGCGCGGCGGTGGCGGTGGCGCTGGCGCTGGCGATGATCCCGGTGCGGCCGGCGCCGCGGCGTCGATGCGGGTCTCGGTGCACCGGGTCTGCGCGCGCAGCGCCTCGTTCTCGGTCTTCAGCGTGCGCAGCTCGGCGTCGAGCTGCTGCACCATCTGCATGAGCCGGGCCATGCGGTCGTCGAGTTCCTGCACGCGGACGTCGGCCGCGGCCCGGGACGGGGCGCCGGCACAGGCCAGGGCGGCGGCGGCGCAGAGCCCCGCGGTGGATCGGGTGATGGACATGAAGCTCCTGGGGTCGGGACGCGGCGGCCTGCCCATCCGGGCGCCGCGGCGCGCCGGCGTGGATCGGTGCCATTGCCGGGATGTGATGTTAAATGCAAATGCGAATGATTTGCAATCACTAATTCTGATCCCGAGCGGGCCGATCGAGCGCGGGCACACAGGTGCCTTCGGTGGCTGCCCTATCCCTGCTGCCCGATCCCTGCGACCGCTGGCTTGCGGTCCGACGCGAGCACGCTCGAGCCCGCGGCGGGGGCCGACGCCGCATGGCCCTGCGGCGGCTGCGGCGTCGCCCGGGGGTTCAGCGCAGCGGCAGGGTCGCGCCCGGCGCGACGCTCAAAGCGCCTCGATGGCCTCGATGCGCTGCCGGCGCAGCGCGTCGACGAGCCAGGCCTGGAAGTCGAAGTCGGCACCGCCGGCATCGAGCGCCTCGGCGAGCGACGCGCCGGCCAGCAGCGCGTCGGTGCAGCGCCGCTCGCCGACGTCGACCGCGCGCACCTCGACGCGCCAGCCCCGGCGCGCGACGACGACCGATTCGCCGCGGCCATCGGCGTAGGCCCGACGCACGGCGTCGAAGCGATCCGCCGCATCGCTGCGGTGCGCCTGCCAGATCGTCGCCACCGGATGGCCCGAGACCAGCGTCGCGGTGCCGGGCGCGAGCCGCAGCGCGAGCCGCTGCGGATCGTCGCGGCCGAGCCGCTCGAGGCCCTGCAGCGTCAGCGCGTCGGCGGCGCCGGCGGCCCGATGGACGATCCATTCGAGCCGCGCGACATCGACCAGGCAGGGCTCGTCGGCGAGCGACTCGGCACCGGCGATGAAGTCGGCCAGCTCGCCGCCCCAGCGCGCCACATCGCCGTCGCGCGGCGGCCGCTGCCGCCAATGGTCGCGCGCGAGTGCGGCGAACGAGTCCGCGCCGATGAGCTGCTGCAGCGTCGGGTAGACGGCCGCGAGCGCGCGCTCGGCGAGCGCGCCGGCGTTGGCGCGGTAGGCCGCATGGCCGCGCTCGAAGCGCGGTCCATCGCGCATCCAGCGCGCCAGCGCGGCCGGCGCGTCGTCGCCCAGCAGCGAGCGCAGCAGCACTTGCTGGCGCAGCGCCTCGCGCTCGGGGCCGCTCATCGCCGACCCCGCAGCCTGCCGGAGGCCGCAGGCCCGCATCGGACTGCGTCAGGCGCTGCGGCGCCGCCGGCTGCTTCGGCTGCTTCGGCTGCTTCGGCTGCTTCGGCTGCTTCGGCTGCTTCGGCCACACCGGCCGCCGCGGCGGCATGAGCGGCCGTCTCGGCCCCCGCGCGCGCCGATTCGCCCAGCAGCACCTCGAGTGCGGGCACTTCGGTGTCCCATTCGATCAGCGTCGGCCGCGCGCCCAGCCGCCGCAGCGCATGACGGTAGACCTGCCACACCGGCGCGTGGACGCGGCTGCCATGGTCGTCGATGACGATGTCGCCGCAGTCGCGGTAGCCGGCGAGGTGGATCTCGCCCACGCTGGCCGCATCGATCGCGTCGACCCAGGCGCAGGCCTGCGCGGCGGCGGCGGCCTCGCCGGCACCCGCGTTGAGCGCATTCACGACCAGATTGTTGAGGTCGAGCAGCAGGCCGCAGCCGCTGCGGCGCGTCAGCTCGTTGAAGAACCCGGGCTCGGCGATGACATCGTCGGACCAGTGCAGGTAGGCGGCGATGTTCTCGACCAGGATGGGCCGCGCCAGCGCCTCCTGCACGCGCTGGACGTTGGCGACGAGGATGTCCAGCGCCGCCGGCGTGAACGCCAGCGGCAGCAGGTCGCTGCCGTGGAGCACCGGGCCGCCGCCGCGGCGCGGCGCGCGTGCCCAGCTCGCATGGTCGCTGATGCGGATCGGATCGATGCGCCGCGCCAGCGCCGCGAGGCGGCGCAGATGCGCCGCGTCGAGGCCCGCCGCCGACCCGAGCGCGAGCCCGACGCCGTGCAGGCTGACCGGCCAGTGCGCGCGCGCCGCCTCGAGCACGCCGAGCGCGGCACCGCCCGCGGCGAGGAAGTTCTCCGAGTGCACCTCGACGAAGTCGAGCGCCGGCGGTGCCGCCAGCAGTGACTCGCAATGCGGCTGGCGCAGGCCGATGCCGACGTGGCGGGTCGGCGCCGGCCCGGCCGCGCCCGGCGCGCCATCGGCGGCCATCGGATGGCGGCGCCTCAGCTCTTCTTCAGCTTCGCCTTCGCCTCTTCCAGCGTAAGCCCCCGCATCGCCTTGCAGGTGCCCTTGGCGACGTATTTCCAGTCGTCGGCGGCGCCGTCGGTCTTGGTCTGGCCGGCGCAGCCATGGCTGCCGGACAGGTTGGCGCAATCGTTCTGGCCCGCCTTGGCGATGCCGTAGCATTTCTCGCGGCCCTGGTTCCTGGCCATGTCGGCGGCGGCGGCCGGGCCGGCCAGGCCGAGCCCGAGCAGCGATGCGAAAGCGGTGGAAACGACGAGACGCTGGTTCATGGTGGGTACTCCGTGTTGGGGTCGGGCGGCGCCGCAGGCGCGCGCGACCAGCGCATGCTGCCACGGCCGGCGCCGGGCCGCCTGAAGGACCGGCCGGCTTCAGGCGATCGCACCGCCGGTCTGCTGCAGATCGCGCACATGGTCCTGCGCCGCGCGCAGCGCGAGCGCCACGCCTTCGATCTGGCGCTCGAGCGCCAGCGCCGGCCGGCCCGCGGCCTGCGCCGGCAGCAGCGGCACATGCATGAAGCCGCCGCGCACGGCGCGCCGCCTGCGCAGCCCATGCATCAGCGCATAGAAGACATGGTTGCAGACGAAGGTGCCGGCGGTCTGCGAGACCGCGGCCGGCAGGCCGGCGTCGGCCATCGCCGCGACCATCGCCTTGATCGGCAGGGTCGAGAAGTAGGCCGCCGGCCCGCCCGCGACGACCGGCTCGTCGATGCGCCGGCGCCCGGCGTTGTCGGCGATGCGCGCGTCGTCGACATTGATGGCGACGCGCTCGCAGCACAGCTCGGCGCGACCCGCGGCCAGGCCGAGGGCGAGCACGATGCGCGGCCGGTACAGGCGCTGCGCGGCGTCGATGGCCTCGACCGCGGCGCCGAAGACGCAGGGCAGGCGCATGGCGACCACGCGCGCGCCGCCGATCGACCGCCCCTGCAGCGCCTGGGCGACGAGCCACGAGGGATTGACGCGGTCGCCGCCGAAGGGCTCGAAACCGCTGACGAGGATGCGTTCCATCCGCGGCATCGTAGCCGCGCGGGCTAGATCAGGCCGAGGTCGCGCGGCCGCGCTCCGGGGAATATGACCTCGATCTGCGCCGCATGCAGCCCGAACTGGCGCGCGAACAGCCCGCCGAGCACCGATCGGTAGCCGTTGAGCACCGGCCAGTCGCGGTTCTGGAACAGCGTGCGCGCCTCGACCGCCTGCTGCTCGCCCGCCACCGGCCCCGCGGCGAGACCGCCGCCGAGCACCCAGTGCACGCTGCCATGGCCGTGGTCGGTGCCCCGGTTGCCGTTCTCGCGCATCGTGCGGCCGAACTCGCTCACGACGTAGACGACGGTGTCGCGCCAGGCGTCGGGTCCGAGCTCGTCGGCATAGGCGGCCAGGCCGCGGCCGAGCTCGTCCAGCCGCGTCGCCAGGTAACCCGTCGCCGCGCCTTGCCCGACATGGGTGTCCCAGCCGCCGACATCGACGAAGCCGATCGCGTAATGGTCGCGCATCACGCGCGCGATGCGGCGCGCCTCGATCTCGAAGCCGCGCGTGTTGATGGCGCGCCGGTTCGCCGCGATCATCTCGCCGGCCAAGGGGGTCGCGGCACCGACGCCGGCGACGTCGCGCACCGCCTCGTCGCGCACCGCATAGGCCTCGGCGATCTGGGCCTGCAGCGGCTGGCCGCGGTACATCCCGGTCAGCGCCCGACGCAGGCGCTCGTCGCCGGGATGCGGCTCGGCCTTGAGCGACAGGTTGGCCACCTCGCGCGCGCCGCGCAGCACCAGCGGCAGCTGGTCGGTGAAGGCGATCGCGTCGCGCCCCGCAAGCTGGGCCACGAGCCGGTTCAGGAAGCCCGAATTGAGGTCGCGATGCAGCCCGGCGGCGCCGCCCTGGCCGAGCTCGATGCTGTCCTGGGTCTCGAAATGGCTGCGCGTGAGGTCGTCGGTGCCGGCGTAGGGGATGAAGCAGGCCTGGCGCTGCTGCACCAGCGGCAGCACGCTCGTCGCCAGCACCGGATGCAGGCCCCAGTTGGCGTCCAGCGGGCTCGCGCCGGCGACGGCGATGTTCGGCCGCACCTCGCGATAGAACGAGCTCGAGGTCGCGACGAGCAGGCTCGCCGCGTCGTAGCCGCCGCGCAGGAACACGAGCAGGAAGCGCGGCGTGCCGGCGCGCGCGGCGGCGACCGGGAGCGCGAACGAAGCGGCGACGGCGCCGGCGCTGCACAGTAGGGCTCGACGATGCATCGATGTCTCCTCAGACGTACATGAATTCGGGCGCCGCGAGGTAGAGCGTGTTCCAGTCCTGCGGCGACGCCGCAGCGTCGAGCGCGGCGCGCGTGTGCGCGCCCATCAGCGGCCGCAGCACCTCCCAGTACAGCGGGCGCGAGAGCACCGGGAAGGCCGGCTCGTCGCGCATCGCGGTGCTGCCGTCGCCCTGGCGCTGTGCGTAGCGGAACAGGCCGGCGCTGCCGCTGCCCAGCGCGTGCGCGATGTCCAGCCGCGCCGCGAGCTGGCCCGAGCTGTCCCAGGACGCGGCGCCGTCGGGGTAGCCGTCGGGCGTGGGGCGGTTGTACAGGCCCTCGCCCATGCGGTTGAGCCAGCCCAGCAGCGGCCGCGCATCGCGGATCACGCGCTCGCCGTAGCAGGCGCGCACGGCCGAGATCACGTAATGCACCGGGTCCTTGAACTTCAGCGGCCCCGGCGCCACGAATTCGCGCCGGCGCAGCAGCGCGCCCAGCACCTCGGCGATGTGGCCGCCGCTGCGCGCCCAGGCCGCCGTCATCGCGTCGACGACGGCCGGCGGCGGCTCGTCGGCGAGCAGGTGGCGCGCGATCTTGCGGCAGACGAAGCGCGCGCAGGCCGGTTGCGCGACGACATGGTCGAGCACCTCGTCGAGCTCGGCCGCGCCGCGCGGCGCGATCCGGCGCCCGAGCAGCGTCTTGGGGCCGAAGTCGTGGCGCTGCGGATTGAACTCGTAGATGCCGGCGCGCACGTACAGCGGCTGCAGCGCGCGGCGCAGCCGCGGCACGCGATCGCTGAAGTTCACGCCATGGCCGGTGAGCACGCGCGCCATCTCCTGCACGTCGCCCTGGCTGTAGCCGCCGTCCACGCCCAGCGTGTGCAGCTCCAGCAGCTCGCGCGCGTGGTTCTCGTTCAGGTGGCCGCGCGCGTTGCGCTCGTTGTCGAGGTAGCGCAGCATCGCCGGATGCCGCGTCACGGCGCCGACGAGGTCGCGGAAGCGCCCCAGCGCATGGGGGCGGATCGCCTGCTCCTCGTAATCGGCAAGCAGGACGCGGATGTTGGCCTTGTACTGGTGCACGTTGAAATGGTTGAACCAGAACCACTGCATCTGCTCGAGCAGCTGGTTGGGCGCGTAGATCGAACGCAGCAGCTGGCGCGACGCGGTCTGGCGCGCGAGCCCGTTGAGCGCGCGCTGGAACGCCTGCTGCGCCGCCTTGCGCTCGTCCAGCCCGGGCCGCGCCAGGCCCGCCCGGTGCGCCGCATCGATCTCGCGCCACAGGTCCAGCGGCGTGCGGCGCGAGATCGCCAGCGCGTCGATGCCGGCCTGCACCGACGGCGGCAGCGCGCCGACCTGGGCCCGCAGCTGGCGCTGGACATAGCCCTCGGGGCC
>JAGWVB010000188.1 GCA_018971105.1 Burkholderiales bacterium | reverse complement strand
CCGGGATGCGGCCGGTCAGCAGCGCGGCCCGCGCGGCGCCGGCGCTGAAGGCCGCCAGCGGCGCGCCGAGCCGGGCCAGCGCCTGGCCGGCGACGCCCGGGCGATCGGGCTCGAGCATCAGCAGGGCGCCGTCGCCATGCGCGACCAGCGCCACCATGTCGGGCGCGTACATCGTCGCGCGCAGCAGCTCGCGCAGCGCCGCCGTGTCCAGCGTCGCGACGATGGCACCGCCGTAGCCTGCGTCGGCCTGCGGGACCGCGAGCGCGAGGTCCAGGGTCCAGTGGCCGGGACGCGCGGCGTAGGGCGGCGACAGCACGAGGCGCCGCGGATCGGCGCTCACGAGCCGGCGCAGCGCCTCGGCGCGCGCACCGAGCCCGTGGCCGAGCAGATCGGAACGGCTCGCCGCCGTCACGCGCCCCGCGCCATCGACCAGCACCGCCCGGCTCAGCCCCGGGATCGCCTCGACGAGCGATTTCAGGCGCCGGTCCGCGCGCAGCCGGATGTCGTCGGCGGGCCAGACGCGGAGATCGTCGCGCAGGCCCGCCATCGCCGCGCGGGCACCGACGAGCTGGCGCGTGAGGTCGGCATCGATGGCCCGCACCTGCGCCGCCAGCAGCTGGTCCTGCTCGACCTCGAGGCGGCGGTATTCGGCATAGCGCGTCCAGACGCCGAACAGCGCCATCGCGAGCAGCACCGCCGCCAGCCACAGCCACTCATGGCGCAGGCGTCGCGCCGGCCCGGCAGGCATGTCGAGGGGGGCGGCGCGATCGGACAAGGCGGCAGGCAGGGGGCGGCGGATCGGCGGGAGTATTGCATTCGCCTGCCCCGCGCGAGCCCGCAATAGCGCCGACTTCGCCACCCAGGCGCGGACTTGCACCGGATGGCGCCGGCCGCGCGCCGCGCCGGGCGCCGCCTACAGCGTTCACGCTGCAGTGCACAATCGACGCCCAACCCAGCCCAGGAAGCCGCCATGCGCCGCGTCGTCTTCAACCAGAAAGGGGGCGTCGGCAAGTCGACGATCACCTGCAACCTCGCCGCGATCGCGGCCCAGCGCGGCCGGCGCACGCTGGTCATCGACCTCGACCCGCAGGCCAATTCGAGCGCCTACCTGATGGGCGCCGCCGCCGACGCCGAGGCCCCCGGCGCGGCCGGCTTCTTCGAGACCACGCTGCGCTTCAGCGTGCGCCCGGCGCGCGCCGCCGATTACGTCAGCGCCACGCCATGGCCGAACCTCGACCTGATGCCGGCCGGCGCCGCGCTCGACGAACTGCACGGCAAGCTCGAGAGCCGCTACAAGATCTACAAGCTGCGCGACGCGCTGGCCGAGCTCGGCGACGCCTACGACGAGGTCTGGATCGACACCCCGCCGGCGCTCAATTTCTACACCCGCTCGGCGCTGATCGCCGCCGAGGGCTGCCTGATCCCGTTCGACTGCGACGATTTCTCGCGCCGCGCGCTCTACGGCCTGCTCGACAGCGTGGCCGAGATCCGGGCCGACCACAACGCGGCGCTGCAGGTCGACGGCATCGTCGTGAACCAGTTCCAGGCCCGCGCCAGCCTGCCGCAGCGCACGGTGCAGGAACTGCTCGACGAAGGGCTGCCGGTGCTCACGCCCTACCTGAGCGCGAGCGTGAAGGTGCGCGAGTCGCACGAGCGCGCGCAGCCCATGGTCCATCTCGATCCGCGGCACAAACTCACGCAGGAGTTGATCCGGCTGTACGATGGACTGCCCTCGAGATGAAAGGTTGTACGCCATGCGCCACCGCCCTGCCCTAGCCCGCGCCGCCGCGGCCGCCGGCCTAGCCCTGTCGACGCTGGCCGCCGCGCCGGCCCATGCGGCGCTGAAGGCGGGCGACGCCGCGCCGCTGTTCACGGCACCGGCGTCGCTGGACGGCAGGAGCTTCGAATACGCGCTCGCCACGGGCCTGAAGAAGGGACCGGTGGTGGTGTATTTCTACCCCTCGGCCTACACCTCGGGCTGCAATATCCAGGCGCACGAGTTCGCCACCCACATCGACGACTTCACCGCCGCCGGCGCATCGGTGGTCGGCGTCTCGCTCGACAGCATCGCCCGGCTCAACAAGTTCTCGGCCGACCCCGACTACTGCGCGGGCAAGCTGCCGGTGGCGTCGGACGCCGACGGCCACATCGCCAAGTCCTACGAGCTGCGCGTGATCCCGCGCATCCCCTTCGTCAAGGACTCGCGCGACCAGCCCATCGACCACGGCTTCGCCGAGCGCACGACCTTCATCGTCGGTGTCGACGGCCGCATCGTCGCCACCGTCGGCGGCGTCGCCCCCGATGTCAACGTGCGGCAGTCGCTCGAGCGCGTGCGCCAGCTCGCGCACGGCACGCCCCCGCATTGATCAGCGCAGCGCGTAGCGCAGCCTGAACGATCAGCGCAGCGCGTAGCGCAGCCTGAAGCGCTGGCGGCGCCCCTGGCGCGAGATCCGGGTGTCGGTCGCCACCGCCTTGCCGTCGTAGAGCAGCCCGAGCAATGACTGCATCGGCACGTAGACCTCGCTCGTCGAGCGCCAGGACAGCAGGTGCTGCGCGCGCAGCACCTGGCGGCAGGCGGCGGCGAGCGCGGCGAGGTCGATCCGGTCGGCCGCGGGCGCGGCGCCGTCGGCGGCCTCGATCTCGATCTGCCGGCGCAGCGCCGAGACCAGCGCGACCTCGTTCTCGGGCGCCGAGACCTCGGCCGGGTTGGCGAAGCTGAACAGGCAGCCGTAGCGGTCGTCGGCGGTGGCGCAGCGCAGCGTCGCGGCCGCGCCCGGCGCCGCTTGCTTCGCATGCTCCGCGTGCGCCGGATGCTGATAGGCGCTGGTCACGGCAGGCGTGCTGCAGCCGGCGGCCAGACCGGCCGCGGCCGCCAGCGCGACAACGGTGCGGGCGATCTTCATGGAGGCCCATGTTGCCGCCGCGGGCCCTGTCGCGGCGCTGCGAAAAGCGCCAGAATCACGCGCCTGTCCCACGCTCGGAGCCGCGATGTCGACGAACCATGGTGCCTTCTGCTGGTACGAGCTGATGACCTCCGACCTCGACGCCGCGGCGCGCTTCTACGCCGGCGTGTTCGGCTGGTCGGTGCGCGACGCGGTGCCCGGCGACGCCTCGTACCGCCTGCTCTCGACGCCGCAGGGGCCGCTCGGCGGCATGCTCGCGATCACCGAGGCGATGCGCGAGCGCGGCGTGCCGCCCTGCTGGACCGGCTACATCGCGGTCGACGACGTCGACACCCAGGCCGCGCGCATCGTCGCCGCCGGCGGCGCGCTGCGCCACGGACCCGAGGACATCCCGGGCGTGGGCCGCTACGCCGTCGTCGCCGATCCGCAGGGCGCCGTCTTCATCGTCTTTCGCGACGCCGGCGGCCAGGAGCCGCCGTCCGCCGCGCCCGCCGGCACGGGCCGGGTCGGCTGGCACGAGCTGCATGCCGCCGACGGACGCACGGCGTTCGAGTTCTACGCCGAGCAGTTCGGCTGGCTGCGCGGCGATGCGATCGACATGGGCGCCCAAGGCGTCTACCAGCTGTACACGCGCGGCGCCGAGGCGCTCGGCGGCGTGATGACCAAGGGCGCGAGCGAGCCGGCGCCGTGCTGGCTCTATTACGTCAACGTCGAGGCGATCGACGCCGCGATCGCGCGCGTCGGCGCCGGCGGCGGCCAGGTCGCGATGGGGCCGCACGAGGTGCCCGGCGGGCAATGGATCGCCGTCGCCACCGACCCGCAGGGCGCCTGGTTCGCGATGGTGGCGCCGGGGCGTTGACCGCCGCCGCCGTCGCGGCGGCCCGCGGCACCGCGCATCACGGCGCCGGGTAGCGCACCTCCAGCACCTCGATGCGCTCGACGCCGGCCGGCGTCACCAGCTGCACCTCGTCGCCCTCCTGCGCCTTGAGCAGCGCGCGCGCGATCGGCGCCACCCAGCTCACCTCGCCGCGCAGGCTGTCGGCCTCGTCGATGCCCTTGATCGTGATCGTCTGCGCGCTGCCGTCCGCGCGCGCATAGGTGACGGTGGCGCCGAAGAACACCTGCGTATGGCCATGGTGCAGCGCCGGGTCGGCGATCTCGGCGATGTCGAGCCGCTTCGTCAGGAAGCGGATGCGGCGGTCGATCTCGCGCAGCCGCTTCTTGCCGTAGAGGTAGTCGCCGTTCTCGCTGCGGTCGCCGTTCTTGGCCGCCCAGGAGACGGTCTCGACCATCTTCGGGCGCTCGACGTCGAGGAGCTGCATCAGCTCGGCGCGCAGCCGCGCGTAGCCGGCCGGCGTGATGTAGTTGCGCGCGCCGGCCGGCAGCGGCGGCAGGCCCGGCGCCTCGTCGTCGTCGTCGTCCTCGGTTTCCTTGACGAAGGCCTTGTTCATGGCCGGGCTCCCGCCGCGCCTTCAGGGCGGACCGAAGAGGCTGGCCGCGCTGGCCGGCAGCCCCTGCGACAGCAGCAGCCGCGGCGCCGCCTCGTCGGGCCGCGCATGCCACCAGGCGCGGCCGCGCGCGCTCTCGGACCAGCCGCGCTGGGACTCGGCGCCGATGTGCAGCGCGGCGTCGATGCCGGGCTCGATTTCGAGCAGCGCGCCGGCGCCCGCGGGCCGGGCGCCGGCGGCCGGGGCCGGCGCGAGCTCGGGCAGCGCCATGCGCGCGAGCTGCTCCTCGAGCCGCTCGGCCGTCCAGTCCTCGTGCAGCGCGTCGCGCGCGAGCTCGTCCAGGCGCGCCAGCCAATGCCAGAGTGCCGCCATCTGCTGCGTGGTCGCCGGACCGGCGCCGAGCGCGAGCGCGAGCGTGAGCGGGAAATAGCGCCCGACGCGGTCGACCGAGGGCATCAGCACGCCGGCCCAGAACTGGCTGGCGGCGCCGGGCAGCACGCCCGGCGCGAGCAGGAAGCGCCAGCTCGGCGACGCCAGGTAGTCGGCGAGCCAGCCCTCGGGCCGCGCCTGGCGCAGCGCGTGCAGGCCGGCCGCGAGCCAGCCGTCCCAGGGCTCGACGAAGGCGGCGTCGAGGCGGCGCGACGCGAAGTCGCCCAGCGTCGGCAGCTTGCCGTGCCAGCCCGGGGGTCTGCCGATCGCGTTCACAGCGTCGCCGGGCAGCGGAACTGCTTGATCTCGCGCATCTGGAACGGGTTGAACACGCTCGCGGCGATGACGTCGACGCGCGCGCGCTTGCCGCCCAGGTTCACCAGGACGCTGAACTTCTCGGGCTCGCCCGAGGGCTGGACCTGGAACTGGTCGAAGAGCCTGAACAGCGCCCAGGGCCCTTCGGTCGTGACGACCGGGCCGGCACCGCCCGGCCCGGTCGTGAGGCGGATCACCGAGGCCAGCCGCGCGCTCGGCCAGGCGACGGAGATCGACGGCCCGCCCGGCAGCAGCTTCTGCACCTGGCCGTCGATGTCGAGGTCGAGTTCCTGCAGCCCCGGATCGGCGGCGGACAGGCGCAGCTCGAAGCGCAGCGCCGGCGTCTTGCCGCCGCCGCGGAAGAACACGTCGCGGATGCGCTGCGCGCGCTGGAACTCGGCCAGCGCGGCCGGCGCCACCGGGCGCGTGCCGTCGGTGAGCGGCTTGTATTTCCAGACCGCGCCCGAGGTGTCGACGAGATTCGCGAGCCGGCGCTGGTAGAAGTCGTCGAGCAGCCCGCCGGCGCCGAAGACCTGGCCGAAGTCGTCGGGCAGCACGTCGGCCTTGGAACCGCTCGCGAACGGGTAGCGACCGGTGATGGCGCGGTTGCAGATGTCGGCGATCGGCTTGAGCTTGGCCGACAGGCCCTGCAGCTCGGCGCCGCGGCTCTGGCCCTCGGCGGCGTCGGCGAGCTGCTCGACCATGCCGCGCACGATGTCGGGCTGCTGCGCCGCGGCGACCTTGGCCGCGGCCGCGCCGTCGCCGGGCGGCGGCGGCGCCTGGCTCGCCTTCGCCGCGGCCACCGCGGCGAGCTGGCCGTAGAGGTCGGCGAAGAGCTTGTTCGTGTCGTTGATCGGCGGCGGGTCGCCGGCGAACAGGCGGTGGATGGCGGCGTAATGGTCGTCGACCATCTTCTCCAGCGGTCCGCCGCCGGTGTCGGCGGGCGCGGCGCCGGCGAGCCGGGCCGCATCGGCCTTGGCCTGCGCCGCCAGCTTGTCGAGCGCGCCCGCGGCGCCGGGCGCCTGCACCAGCGTCGTCTGCTCGGAGACGCCGCGCAGCCAGGCCGCGAGCGGCGAGTCGACGGCGCCGAGCAGCCGCGCCACCGCCAGCGCGCGATCGGGGCTGCCCAGCGGCACCAGCCGCACATCGGCGAGGTAGGCGTCCCAGGTCTTGATGTAGTCCTCGAAATACAGGCGCCGCACCTTGTCGCTGAAGGCGTTGCCGAGCGCCAGGTCGCGCAGGCGCGCCGGGTCCTGGCGCAGGCCCAGCACCCAGGACTCCTCGGCCGCGAGCTGCGGCAGCGTCTTGGCGATCGCCGGCAGCAGCACCTTGCGGTAGCCGTCGCGCGTGTACAGCCCCGAGATGCCCTGGGTCAGCGGCAGCGCGCTGGCGCGCCGGAACACCTGGGCCGCATTCGGGCCCGCGGCGCCGGCGGCCGTGAAATCGGGCACCGTGCCGCTGCGGTACTGGCGCCGGATGCGGCTGTAGACGCGGTATTCGAGCGGATAGGCGTTGAGCATCTCGCGCACGCTGGCGACGAGCGCGTCGTCGCGCGGCAGCGCCGCGCGCGGCGCCCCGAGCGCGAGCAGCGCGTCCAGGTGCTGGTCGAGCAGCGTGCGCTGCTCGGGCGGCATCGCCTGCAGATTCGCGTCCCAGTCGACATCGATCCAGGCCTTGAGCGCGGCGGCATCGAAATGGTCGCTGTCGTAGAGCATCAGGTAGGCCTTGAGCGACTCGTAGGCGGACTCGAGGTTGTCCTTGCCGGCGGCGCGCAGCCGCTCCTCGAGCCGGCGCGCGACGCGCGGCGCGAGCTGGTCCCTGAGCAGCCGCTCGTAGGCGATGCGCGCCGCGGCCTCGAGCTTGTCGCCCTGGTACAGGCCCAGCGTGGCCAGCAGCGGCGGATGGTCGACGTCGTAGCCCGCGGGCCTGGCCGCGTCGCGCACCTGGGCCAGCGGCAGCGGCAGCGCGCTCACGTCGGCGCTGGTCGGCGGCGGCAGCGCGTCGACGGCCTGCTGCAGGCCGGCCAGGCGCGACGCGACGAGCGCCGCCTGGTCGAGATTGCGCGCGCGGCTCACGCCCCAGCCGGCGACGACGAGCAGCGCGGCGACGCCCAGCGCCGCCATCGCCGTGCTGCGCAGGAGGCGGCGGCGGCGCTCGGCCACCGGGTTCGTCGCCCCGAGCCCGCGCTCGGCGAACACGACCTCGCGCAGCAGCTTGTGCAGGAAGAAGCTCTTGCCGCGCCCGGGCGCGACCGCCGCGGCGCGCGCGTCGATGCCGAAGGAGCGCGACAGCGATCCCATCACGCGGTCGATCGGCGATCCCTCCTGCGTGCCGCTGGTGAAATAGACGCCGCGCAGCCGCGCCGCCGCCTCGAGCGTGCCGCCGCCGCCGAAGACCTGCTGCAGGAAATCGGCCAGCAGCGGCTGCAGCGCGGCGAATTCCTGCGGGAACGCGAACATCGCACTGCGCCGCAGCACGTCGCGCTCGCCCTCCATGCGCTCGACGAGCTGCTGCACGAGGCGCTGCTGCAGTTGCTGGTACAGGGCCGGCAAGGCGGCCAGCGCCGCGTCGCCGGTCTGGCCCTCGGCGAAGGTGAAGCCCCAGACCTGGTCGCGCTCGTCCTTGCCCAGCGCCTCGAAGCTCTCGTTGAAGCCGCCGATCAGGTCGGCCTTGGTCACGAGCACGTAGACCGGCGCGCTGAGCCCGAGCTTGGTCTGCAGTTCCTGCAGCCGCGCGCGCAGCTGCGCCGCATGCTGGGCGCGCTCGGTGCCGCCCTGCTGCAGCAGGTCCTGCACGTTGACGGTGAGCAGCACGCCGTTGAGCGGCTGGCGCGGCCGCGTGCGCCGCAGCAGCGAGAGGAAGTTGTCCCAGGCGCTGGCGTCGACATCCTTGTCCGATTCCTGGGTCGCGTAGCGGCCCGCGGTGTCGATCAGCACCGCGTCGCGCGTGAACCACCAGTCGCAGTTGCGCGTGCCGCCGACGCCGCGCACCGAACCCTGGGCCGCGTCGCCGAGCAGGAACTGCAGCCCGGCGTTCATCAGTGCCGTCGTCTTGCCCGAACCGGGCGCGCCGACGAAGGCGTACCAGGGCAGCTCGTAGAGATAGGTGCCGCCACCGAAGAAGGAGCCGCCGCGCGCCCGGCGCAGGCGCTGGACCGCCTCGTCGAAGCGCTGCGCCAGCACCTGCGCCTCCTTGTCGGCCGCCGTCGGACCCGCGCCCAGGCCCTGCAGCAGCGCCGCGTTGGTGCGCCGGCGCCGCCGCGCGACCCAGGCCATGCGGCCGAACCAGGCCAGCCAGGCCAGCGCCAGCAGCGCCGCGCGCACCGCGGTCGGCGCCAGCGGCCGCGCCGCGGCGATCGCGATCAGCGGGCCCACCCACCAGATCAGCGCCGAAAGCGCGACCAGGCCTATCGTGCCCATCACCGGCGGGCTCAGCAGCCAGCGCAGGAAGCGCTTCATGATTGCGGCGCCGCGGCCAGCAGCGTGATCTCGACGCGCCGGTTCTGCGCCCGTCCCGCGGCCGTGGCGTTGGAGGCGACGGGCTCGCTGTCGGCGCGCCCCTCGGCGCTGAGGCGCGACGGGTTCACCGACTGCGCCAGCAGCGCCTTGACGTGGTTCGCGCGCGCCAGCGACAGGTGCCAGTTCGACGGGTAGCGCAGCGAGCGGATCGGCTGGTTGTCGGTGTGGCCGG
>JAGWVB010000482.1 GCA_018971105.1 Burkholderiales bacterium | reverse complement strand
GAGGGGATCTCCATCGAGGCCTTGTCGCTCTCGACCGTGACCAGGCTCTGCTCGAGCCGGACCGTGTCGCCCGGCCGCACCAGCAGCTCGATCACGGCCACGTCCTTGAAATCGCCGATGTCCGGCACCTTGATGTCGATGAGGGCCATGATGTTTGCTCCGTCAGTTTCTCGTTTTCAGCTTGAAGGTATGCAGGCGCAGCGGGCCGGCCGAACTGGTGTCGAACTCGCAGCCGGCGAGCACGCCCGCCGTCGCGACCTCGCGCGCCGTCTTCGCCCCGGCCCAGACCGCGTGCATCGCGCCGAGCGCGAAGCGGCGGCCCGAGCCGATGGCCCAGAAGCGCTCGAACTCGAACACCTCGCGGTAGGACTCGACGCCGTAGATGCCTTGCGCGTTGGCGATCACGATCGAGAACTGGCTGCTCTCATAGGGATCGCTGTCGTGCTCCTTGGTGTTGAGGAAGAAGCGGTCCTTGAGCTTGGGGTGCAGGCGCAAGAAGGTCTCGAACAGGCCGTCGCGCGAATCCAGCCGCAGTTCCTCGGGGGACAGCGCGGCCAGCGACTGGCGCAGCACCGGCATGTGGGCGGTGCTGCCGACGGCGCCGATCCACGAGCCGCCGATCGCGAACAGCTTGTCGTTGGCCTCGTAGCCCGGCGGCAGCCGCGTCTCGCCGAAGGTGACGAGCGCATCCGACGCGATCGCGACCGTGCCGCCCTTGCGGGCGACGACGACCGTGCTCAAAGGAGAACCCTTCTGAAGTCGGCCAGGATGGCGCCGAAGTAGGCGTTGAAGCGCGCCGCCGCGGCACCGTCGATGACGCGGTGGTCCCAGCTCAGCGACAGCGGCAGGATCAGCCTGGGCACGAAGGCCTTGCCGTCCCAGCGCGGCTCGAGGCTGCTCTTGCACACGCCCAGGATGCTGACCTCGGGCGCGTTGATGATGGGCGTGAAATAGCGCCCGCCGATGCCGCCCAGGCTGCTGATGCTGAAGCAGCCGCCGCTCATCTCGGCCGGCCCCAGCTTGCCGTCGCGCGCCTTCTTCGCCAGCTCGCCCATCTCGACGCTGATCTGCAGCACGCCCTTCCGGTCGGCGTCCTTGATCACCGGCACGACGAGGCCGTTGGGGGTGTCGGCGGCGAAGCCGATGTGGAAGTAGTTCTTGAGCACGAGCTGCTCGCCGTCCAGGCTGGCATTGAACTCGGGGAACTTCTTCAGCGCCGCCACCGCGGCCTTGATCAGGAAGGCGAGCATCGTGACCTTGACGCCGCTCTTCTCGTTCTCCTTGTTGAGCTGGACGCGGAAGGCCTCGAGGGCGGTGATGTCGGCCTCGTCGTTGTTGGTGACGTGCGGGATCAGCACCCAGTTGCGATGCAGGTTGGCGCCGCTGATCTTCTTGATGCGGCTGAGCTCCTTGCGCTCGACGGGCCCGAACTTGGCGAAGTCGACCTGCGGCCAGGGCAGCAGGCCCGGGATGCCGCCGGCGGCGGCCGCCGGCGCCTTGGCCTTCTGCGCCGCGGTCGAGAGCTCGCCGGCCATCACGCCCTTGACGAAGGCGCGCAGATCGGCCTCGGTGATGCGACCCTTGGGGCCCGAGCCCCGGACCTCGGCCAGCGGCACGCCCAGCTCGCGCGCGGTGCGGCGGATCGAGGGCGAGGCATGCGGCAGGCCGGCCGCCGTTGCAGCGGATGCACCGGATGCCGTGGACGCC
>JAGWVB010000187.1 GCA_018971105.1 Burkholderiales bacterium | reverse complement strand
CGGCCGCCGCCGGCGCGCGCGCCGCCTCGGCGCCGGCCGGCACCGCCTTCCTCGCCGGCCGCGTCGACGTCGATCCGGCCCTGCGCTCGCGCATCCGGCCCGACGACACCGTCTTCGTCTACGCGCGCCCGGCCAGCGGCTCGCGCATGCCGGTGGCGCTGCTGCGCCTGCACGGGCGCGACCTGCCGGCGGATTTCGTGCTCGACGACACGCTGGCGATGGTGCCGCAGGCGCGCCTGTCGCAGCAGACCGAGCTGCGCGTGGGCGTGCATGTCTCGCGCCGCGGCGACGCGATCCCGGTCGCCGGCGACCTCGAGGGCGAGGTCGGACCGCTCGCGCTCGGCAGCACCGGCATCCGCCTCACGATCGACCATGAACAGCACTAGCGCCGCGGCCGCGCTGGCCCTGCTCGCCGGGCTCGCCACGGCGCCGCCGGCGCGGGCCGTGCTCGGCGCCGACGCGGCCAGCATCCAGGCCGACGCGCGCCGCGTCCAGGGCCTGCGCCGCACGGCCGCGGCCGCCGCCTCCGGGGTCCAGGTGCAGCTGATCGAGCAGCCCGACGGCTCGAGGATCCGCGAATACGTCTCGCCCGCCGGCGTCGTCTTCGCGGTGGACTGGAACGCGCGCAACAAGCCGCGCCTGGACGCCCTCTTCGGGCGCCATTACGCCACCTACGCGCGCGGCGTGCGCGCGGCGCTGGCGCGCCACCCGGGCGCGCGGCACGGCGCCGTGATCGAGCAGGGCGATCTCGTCGTCCAGGCCAGCGCCTACCTGAACCGGCATGTCGGGCGCGCCTGGCTGCGATCGCAACTCCCGCCCGGCTGGCCGTCCGCCTGGCCGGGCGACGGATCGAACGGCGGCCTGCCCGATGCGGCGCGCTGAGCGCTGGCGCGGCGCGCTCGCGCTGCTGGTCCCGCTGCTGCTGATGCTGCTGCTGGGCGGCTGCGGCGGCGGCGCCAACTCGTCGACGACGACGCTGATCGTCAACGGCACGCCGACGCCGCCGGTGACGGTCAGCGCCGACCAGCCGCAGGGCGCGAACACGACCCGGATCGCCGTCGACGCCGGGCCCGGCGGCGGCTTCGGCGCGCCGCCGACGAACCTGCCCTATGTCACGCTGACGATCTGCGCGCCGGGGTCGACGACGAGCTGCGCCACCGTCGACCATGTCTTCCTCGACACCGGCTCGATCGGGCTGCGCCTGCTGCGCAGCGCGGTCGCCGGCATCGCGCTGCCGCCCCTGGCCGCGTCCGGCGGCAGCGCGGCCGAGTGCTACCCCTTCGTCGTCGGCGCCGTCTGGGGCGCGGTCGTGCAGGGCGACCTGACGATAGGCGGCGAGCAGGCGGCCAGCCTGCCGCTGCAGCTCATCGACGACCGCGCGACGCCGCAGCCGGCGCCGCCGGCGGCCTGCGTCACCGCCGCCGGCGGCACGCTGCTGGCGTCGATGGGCCAGCTCCAGGCCAAGGGCGTGCTCGGCATCGGCATGCTGCGCTACGACTGCGGGCTCACCTGCCAGACCGGCGCCTACGGCGGCGGCATCACGCTGTACTACGGCTGCGACGGCGCCGGCCACTGCCAGCCGACGGCGATGGGCGCCGATCAGCAGGTGCAGAACCCGGTGGCCTGGTTCCCGCTCGACAACAACGGCACGCTGATCGTGATGCCGGCCGTGCCGGCCACCGGCGCGAGCGCCGCCTATGGCCGGCTGGTGTTCGGCATCGGCACGCAGACGAACAACCAGATCGCCGCCGGCGCGACGACGCTGGCGGTGCAGACCGACCCCGCGCGCGCCGACTATCTCTATCTGGACGCGACGATGGGCACCAAGGCCTATGCCTACAGCTATCTCGACAGCGGATCCAACGGCCTGTTCTTCGCCGACGCCGCGCTCGCCACGCCGGCCTGCAGCGGCGGCGGCGCCGGCGGCACCTGGTACTGCCCGGCGGCGCCGTCGGCGCTCGCCGTCCAGCTCAGCGACATGAACGGCGCCGGCGCCGCGGTGGCGCTGACGGTGGCGAATGCGGACAGCCTGTTCGCCACCGGCAACACGGCGTTCGCCAATCTCGCCGGCGCCCCCGGCGCCGCCGATGCGGGCGCCTTCGCGCTCGGCCTGCCCTTCTATTACGGGCGCAGCGTCTACACCTCGATCTGGGGCCAGGCACTCTCGACCAACGGACCCTGGGTGGCTTTCTAGCGCCCCGTGCGCGGGATTTGCTCGAGGTCAAGGCGCGCCGCGCCGCGCCCGCTAACGTGGCTCGCCGAGGTCGGGGGGAGCCGCATGTTCAGCCAGTTGGTGCGCCACGTGATGGAGCAGGAGCCGATGCTCACGGCGCCGCCGCAATCGACCGTCGTCCAGGCCGCGCGCCGCATGGCCGGCAGCGCGACCGGCGCGCTCATGGTCGTCGACGCGCAGGACCGGCTGGTGGGCATCTTCACCGGACGCGACGCGCTGTTCCGCGTCCTCGCCCTGGGCCGCGACCCGCTGCGCACGCGCCTGGACGAGGTGATGACGCCGGGCCCGGTGACGGTCTCGCCCGAGGCCACCTTCGGCTATGCGCTGCAGTTGATGCACGAGCGGCGCTGCCACCACCTGCCGGTGGTCGACGCGGGCCAGCTGCTCGGCATCGTCAGCGCGCGCGACGCGATGGACCCCGAGCTGGAGGAATTCGTCTGCGAGGCGCAGCGGCGGGTCGGCGCGCGGCGCTAGCTGCCGGCGCGGCGACGGGTGGGCGCGCGGCGCCGGCGCTGGTTATCCTCGCCGCTTTGGGCAGGAGGACGGCGATGGCCGACGAGCAGTACGACCGGGGCCTGGCGCAGCGCAAGCGCGTGATGGGCGAGGACTTCGTCGCGCGCGCGCTGGGCGGCGCGACCGCCTTCACGGCGCCGATCCAGCAGCACATCACGCGCCAGGCCTGGGGCGATGTCTGGCAGCGGCCGGGGCTGGACCTGAAGACGCGCAGCCTGATCACGGTGGCGATGCTGACCGCGCTGGGCAAGCAGCATGAGCTCGAGGGCCATGTGCGCGGCGCGCTCAACAACGGCGTCACGCCGGCCGAGCTGCAGGAGGTGCTGCTGCACGCCGCCGTCTACTGCGGCGTGCCGGCCGCCGTGGAGGCCTTCCGCAGCGCGGCCCGCGTGGTCGACGCGCCGCCGGCCTGAGCCCTGCCCCGGGGCCCGGCGGCACCAGCCCGCGCCCGGCGGGCGCGGCGGTCCGTTAGGGTCAGTCGTCGTCGCCCGGGCGGGTGACGGCCAGGGCGCGCGCGGCGGCGGGGCCCGGGTAGGGACGGTTCGCCGTCAGGCCGGCCCAGAGCACGCGGTTGTACTGGTCGGGCGGCACCTGGTCGGCCTCGCGGAAATCGTAGCCCACGGTCACCTGCTCCCAGTACGCGGCGTCATGCGCCGGCCGCAGATCGGGGCCTTGCGCATAACGCAGCGACGACCCGCCCGCGGCTTGCGCCAGCGTCGTCGTCTTGAGCACCGTCGAGGCGACCGCGTTGTAGGTCCAGGCACCCGAGGCGCGGGTGTCGAAGACCTCGGTCATCGGCGGCTGGAAGGCCGTGTTCAGGTTGATGTGCCGCGTACCGAGCAGGTCCTCGATCGTGCGCAGCGCGTTGACCTGGCTGTAATGCCGGTGCACGACCGCGCCCTGCTTGACGTAGGGGCCGACGACATAGGCCGTCGCGCGGTGCGAGTCGACGTGGTCGGGTCCGTCCTGGCAGTCGTCCTCGGTGATGAGGATCAGGGTGTTGGCGGCATAGGGGCTGTGCGCCACCGCCTCGACCAGCCGGCCCACCGCGAGGTCGTCGTCGGCCTCCTGGGTCTCGGGGGTGTTGACCCCGGCCAGCGCCGTGGCGAAGCTGCCCGTGTGGTCGTGGCTCAGGCGCACGGTCGACAGGCTCGGCAGGTTGCCCTGGGCGACATACTGGTCGAACTCGCGCTTCCACTCGTTGTAGCGCCACAGGTCCGGGTAGTTCTGGTCGAAGCCGCGGAAATACGGGTCGGTCAGCGGCGCCAGGCTGGTCGCCAGCGGCGCGACCTGGACGACGCCGGCGCCGTAGGGGTCGGCCACCGGAGCCGCGTTGGTGCCGATGCTGCCGATGTTGCTGACCAGGAAGCCGTAGTTGCGCACCGTGCCGCCGGCGTGGAGGACGGCGTCGAAGATGTAGCCGTGCTGGATGCCGAAGGGCGCGTCGCTCGACGCGTGGTTGCCGGTTCCGGCGAGCAGGTTGGCGGGTCCGCCCGCGAGCCCGGCGGCCAGGCTGCTGTAGGCGCCGTTGGTCGCGTGGTCGCGATCGGCGGTGCTCGCCAGGTTCACCGGCACGTTGCGGTTCGAGCCTTCCGATTCGTAGGACAGGCCGCGGTTGACCGCCGCGTAGTTGATCTGCTGGGTGATCGTCTCGGTGTTCGTGACGCGCCCCTGCAGCGCCCAGGACCAGCCGTCCATGCTGCCGTCGCCGGGGTCGGTGAAGTTGTCCAGGGTCACGAAGTTCGAGGCCAGGCGGTGGAAGTTGGGCGTGATGCCGGCGCCGAAGACCGCGAGCGAGGGGTCGCCGTCGGAGCCGTTGCCGAGGTCGCCCAGGATCTGGTCGAAGGTGCGGTTTTCCTTGACGACGTAGATCACGTGCTGGATGTGCTGGCGCAGGAAGCGCATGACGCGCTGGGCCTGCTCGTCGGGCTCGGTCGAATAGCCGTTGTTGCGGGCGACGCGCTCGGTGAGCTCGCCGAGCGCGCCGACGGCCGGCACCGGCGCGCTCACGAGCGAGGCGCGCTCGAGCTGGAACTGGTACCCGTTGCTCGCGCGCGCCGCGGCCGCCGCGGCGGCATTGCCGCCGGGGTAGGTCACGCTCGTGAGCGACGCGGTGCCGCCGAAGAGGTGGCCGGGGTTGGGGCCGGTGACGCTCTTGCCGTTGACGACGTACATCCAGCTGCCGTCGGCGCTGAAGCTGATGTCGTGCGGCTCGTAGGCGGTCGGGATCAGGCCCGCGACGTGCATCGCGCGGCGGCCCGTGAGCGGGATCACCGCGATCGAGTTCGATCCGGCGTTGACCGCGTACAAGGTATTGCCGTCGCGCGACAGCCGCACCGCGAAGGTGGCGGCGCCGGTCTGGCGCTTGCCGCGCAGCAGGCCGGCCGGGGCGCGGGCGTCGATCTTGGCGACCACGGCCTGGGTCGCGGTGTCGATCACCGCGACCTCGTCGGCGTTGTCCTGGGCCACGTAGAGCCGGCTCTGCGCCGCGTCCAGCGTCATGCCCAGCGCGTTGCCGTCGAGCTTGATGCGCGCGAGCAGGTGGCCGGCGGTGGGGTTGGAGATGTCGACCGCGACGACCTCGCGGTCGCGGTCGGACGAGACATAGGCCGTGCCGTTGCCGGCGATCGCGACGGCGAAGGGAAAGCTGCCGCCGGCGGCGCCGTCGCGCGCCTCGTTGTTGCCGAAGTACGGCCGCAGGTCGTGCTCGTAGCGCACGCTGCGGGTCGCGGTGTCGATCACGCTGATCGAGTCGTTGTAGTTGTTCGCGACCACCAGGGTCTTGCCGTCGGCCGAGACCGCGAGGCCGCCGGCGTTGGGCTGCACGTGCAGCCCCAGGCCCTTGCCGCCATGGCCGAGCCCGATCTTCGCCAGCAGCGACCAGCTGCCGCCGCTCTGGCCGTAGGCATAGACCGCGTCGTCGTTGCCGCCGGCGGCATACAGCGTGTTGCCGTCGGGCGAGAAGGCCAGGCCGACGTGGGCGTTGGGCTGCTGGATCACCTGGGCCAGGCGCGGCCGGGTCTTGTTGGCGCCCGAGACGTCGTAGAGGAAGAGGTACTGGGTCGAGTTCGCCGTGTCGACGCTGCCGTCGGGCTTGTAGAGCGAGTTCTGGCCGGCGCACAGGACCGCGAGCGTGCGTCCGTCGGGGCTGAGCTGCGAGCGCACGGCCTCGCCGGCGACGAAGTTCGGATAGGCGCTCAGGCCCGGATTCAGGAATTGCTGGATCGCGCCCGGCGCAAAGGTCGGCGTCACGGTCTGGCCGGTGGCCAGGATCTGCGCATCGACCCCCGATGCCGGACCCGCCGTATCGGCCTGGGCTTGCAGGGAAATGAGCGCGGCTGCAGCGATGGCGCAACGTTCGAACAGGCGCCGGCAGGGTTTGGAATGCATCGAAACTCCTCGTGGATGGCGGCTCGCGGCCGACCTTGGAATTGGCATGGGACCGCGCATTCGGCGGAATTGCCGAAGGCGCCGGGCGGCATCCCGATCGCACCCGCGGATGGGGCGCCATGCGGAATGCTTCGATGCATTAGAGGGGGTGCTCATGTCAGCAAGAAGGCAGCTCGATGGCTGATTCCAGCGCCCGGCGCCGGGCGCTGGATGTCGCAACGGGCGGCCTGCAACGCGGCGTCGCTCAGATGCGGCGCCCGTCACGGTCGCTTCATCGGCTTGCGCTACCGTGAAGCTGACGCAGCCCGCCGTGAGGCGGCCCGCGGCGCCGTACGCCACGCCATGCCATGCCAGGCGGATGCCACCGGGCGATCGCCGCACCCGGCCGACGCCGCCGGCGCCGACCCGAAGATCCCTCGCACCCTCGCCATGTCTCGAATCCGACGCGCCTGCGCCGCCGCATCGGCGCTCACCTTCCCCTTCATCGCCGCCCGGGCCGACGCGGCGGACGCCGGGCAATCGGTGACGATCACCGCCCCTGCGCCGGCGCGCCCGACCGCCCTGACCGAGGTGCCTGCCGAGGCTTCGAGCCCGCAGAGCCTGCTCGGCGCGGACACGCTGGCGCGCGTCGCGACACCGATCTCGGATTTCGGCACGCTGGCGAATCTCACGCCCAGCTTCGTCAGCACGGCGCCGAACGGCAACGGATTCGATGCCGCCAAGGGGATGACGCTGCGCGGCTTTGCCGACGGCCAGTTCAACGTCACGCTCGACGGCATTCCATTCCAGGACCCCGATTCGTTCGGCCACCACACGACCTCGTACCTGCCGCTGGCGGCGCTCGAACAGCTGCACGTCGACCGCAGCCCGGGTGGCGCGACCGATCTCGGCTACGCGACGATGGGCGGCACGCTGCAGATCGAATCGGCGCGCCTGCGGGCCCGCCCCGCCCTGCGCGGCTACGCGAGCGGGGGCTCGCATGCGACGGGCGTCGTCGGCGCCACGCTGGACGGCGGACGCCCGACGGCCGACGGTGGCAGCGCCGTGCTGCTGAACGCCGAGCATCTGCAGTCCGACGGCGCCCTGAGCCATGCGCCCGGCACGCGCGACGACCTGCTGCTCAAGAGCGAGACCCGCCTCGGCGGCTCGACGCTGACGCTGCTGTACGACGCCGACCGCTATCGCTTCCAGAACCCGCCCAGCGTGACGACGGCGCAGATCGCCGCCTACGGCCTCGGATTCGGTTTCACCGACCAGCCCGGCACACCCACCTATGCCGGTTATGCGACCACCCATCGCCACAGCGATTTCGCCTATCTGCGCTCGGAATCGGCGGCCGGCCGCGCGGGCCGCTGGAGCCAGACGGTCTACACCTACGCCTACGCGTCGATCGGCCTCGGGCTCAAGGGCGACGGCACGGCTTCGCCGGTCGGCAACGGCTACGGCGTCCCCGCCACCGACATCGCCGGACGCTGGAGCAACGACCGCTACCGCACCTGGGGCGACATCGTGCGCGGCGAACGGGCGCTCGGACCCGGCACCCTGCGCGGCGGCCTGTGGATCGAGCAGGCGCGCCAGCAATACACGCGGCTGGCGATCGACCTGAGCAGCGGCAGCTGGTACGCCATCAATCGCCAGGCCGGCTCGCCGGTGCTGTTCGATTTCGTGGGCCGCCTCGACACCGTCGAGCCTTACGTCGAATACGAATGGACGCCGACGGCCTCGCTGGCGCTGCGCGTCGGGCTGCGCGAGCAGCAGGTGCGGCGCGGCTTCGACGCCGCCGTGGTGCCGAACGCCCTGCCGGGCACCGGCGGCAACCGGACCCGCCGCGTGACGAGCAGCCTGCCCAGCATCGACCTGCGCTGGACCATCGACGCGCGCACGCACGCCTTCCTCCAAGGGTCGACCGGCGCCCTGGTGCCGAGCCAGAGCTTCTTCTACACGGCCTCACCCGCCGCCGGCAACCGGGCGCGGCCGGAGACGGCGCGCGCGCTGCAGATCGGCATCACGCGCAGCGCGGGCGACGCGAGCCTGACGCTCGATGCCTACCGCATCGAGCTGCGCGACTATTTCTCCACCGTCGGCAGCGGCGGCAACACGCAGTACGTCAACGACGGCCGGGTCGGCTACCGCGGCATCGAGGTCGAGGGCCACGCGGCCTTGGCGCCCGGCTGGTCGCTGGTCGGCAACGGCAGCCTGATGCGCGCGCGCTTCGAGGACAGCGGCATGGCCGCCGCGACGCAGCACGCCGGCGACACCATCCCCTACGCGCCGACCCATGTCGCGCTGCTGGGCCTGCTGTACGAACAGGGGCGCTGGGACGGCAGCCTGCTGACCAAGTTCGTCGGCGCCGAATACCAGGGCCGCAACGGCAGCGCCGACGGGCCGGACTATCTCGCCCCGGCCTACACCCATACCGACCTCACGCTGACGCGGCGCCTGGACGCGTTCCTCGGCTGGCAGCGACCCCGGCTCACGCTGCAGATCACCAACCTCGGCGATCGCCATCCGGTGACCGACCAGGCCGGACCCTCGGCGGCCGGGCCCCTGCTCGTCAACGTGCTCGCCGGCCGCAGCTGGATGCTGTCGTTCAGCGCCGAGCGCTGAAGCGGCCAGGGCGCGCGCTCAGGCCGCCGGCGCCACCGTCGCGCCGCTCACGCCGTGGCGCGCCAGCGCCGCGGCGACGCGGCCC
>JAGWVB010000186.1 GCA_018971105.1 Burkholderiales bacterium | reverse complement strand
CGCCGAGCTCGACATCGAGGGCGGGGCCTCGCTCGAGCTCGTCACCGGGGCGATGACGGCGCTGGCCGAATCGACCCTCGAACTCGCGCTGGAACAGGCCCTGGCCGAGGCCGACGAGCGCCACGGCGCGCCGCTGGACGCGGCCGGCCGGCGCAGCGAGCTGTGGATCGTGGGCATGGGCAAGCTCGGCGCGCGCGAGCTCAACGTCTCGTCCGACATCGACCTCGTCTACGTCTACGAGGACGAGGGTCAGACGGCGGGGCCGCGGCCGGTCTCGTTCCACGAGTATTTCGCCTTCGTCGCCAAGCGCCTGTACGCGCTCATCGGCGAGAGCACCGACGACGGCTTCGTCTTCCGCGTCGACCTCGCGCTGCGCCCGAACGGCCAATCCGGCCCGCCCGTCGTCAGCCTGGCGATGCTGGAGGAATATTTCCAGGTCCAGGGGCGCGAATGGGAGCGCTTCGCCTGGCTCAAGAGCCGCGTCGTCGCGCCGCGCGCGGCACGCGAGAGCGGGCGCGCGCTGGCGCTGCGCGCGCTCGTCACGCCCTTCGTCTACCGGCGCTACCTCGACTACGGCGTGTTCGAGGGCCTGCGCCAGCTGCACCGCAAGATCCGCGACGAGGCGCAGCGCCGCGCCGCCGGCCGGCCCGAGCGCGCCAACGACGTCAAGCTCTCGCGCGGCGGCATCCGCGAGATCGAGTTCATCGTCCAGCTCATGCTCGTCGCGCGCGGCGGCCAGTTCCCCGAGATCCGCACCCGCGGCACGCTCAGCGGCCTGCCGCGCCTGGCGGGTGCCGGGCTGATGAAGCCCGAGACCGCGAGCGCGCTCGCCGACGCCTATGTCTTCCTGCGCCGCGTCGAGCACCGCATCCAGTTCCTCGACGACCAGCAGACGCATCTGTTGCCGACCGCCGACGCCGACC
Organism: Burkholderiales bacterium; assembly: GCA_018971105.1. Classification (GTDB taxonomy): domain Bacteria; phylum Pseudomonadota; class Gammaproteobacteria; order Burkholderiales; family Burkholderiaceae_C; genus Rubrivivax. The sequence goes on along the minus strand of JAGWVB010000186.1, from coordinate 7,920 downwards.
TGGCGTGGATCGCGCGCAGCCTCGGCCTGGTCTGCCGCGGCCCCGAATGCTGCGGCCTCATCGACCGTCTGTGCGAGGTGCGCGAGCTCGTCGCGGCCGAGTTCGACGCGCTGCTGCGCGAGGGCGCCGGCGCGGCCGCCGCCGGCGCCCGGACCTGCCGCAACGGCAGCTGCGGCGGCAACGGCGCGCCCGCCATCGACAGCGAGGCGCTGCTCGATCGCCTGCCCGACGCGCTCGCCGCGCGCGTGCGCGCCTGGTCGGGACAGGCGCGCGTGCTGGCGCTGCGCGACGCGAGCCGCATGCGCCTGGGCCGGCTGATGCTGAAGACGGCGCACGCCGTCGGCGCAGGCGCCTGCACCGAGGCCGCGGCGCTGCGCTTCGTCGACTGGCTCGACCCGCTGCTGCGGCGCGAGAACTACCTCGCGCTGCTGGTCGAGCGGCCCGAGGTGCACCGCCGGCTGCTCCAGCTGCTGGGTTCGGCGCGCTGGACCACGCAGTACCTGATGCGCCACCCCGGCGTCATCGACGAGCTTGCCGACGAGCGGCTGCTGCACCTGCGCTTCGACCGCGCCGGCTTCGCCGCCGCGCTCGAGGAACGCCGCGCCGCCTGGCAGCGCGGCGGCGAGGACGACGAGGGCGCGCTGCTCGACACGCTGCGCCACGCCCACCACGCCGAGGTCTTCCGCACCCTGGTGCGCGACGTCGCCGGCGAGCTCACGGTCGAGCAGGTCGCCGACGATCTCTCGGCGCTGGCCGACACCGTGCTCGAGCTGTGCGTGCGCTGGGCCTGGCCGCGGCTGCGCCAGCGCGACCGCGACGCGCCGGTGCTGGCCGTGATCGCCTACGGCAAGCTCGGCGGCAAGGAGCTCGGCTACGGCAGCGACCTCGATGTCGTCTTCCTCTACGACGACGGCGCGCAGACCGAGGCCGCGGCGCGCCAGCAGGCGCAGGAGGTCTACGGCGCCTTTGTGCGCAAGCTCATCACCTGGCTCACGCTGCGCACCGCCGCGGGCGAGCTGTTCGACATCGACACCGCGCTGCGTCCGAACGGCAACTCGGGCCTGCTCGTGACCTCGATCGCCTCGTTCGAGGCCTACCAGGTCGGGCGCGGCGGCAACACCGCCTGGACCTGGGAGCACCAGGCGCTGACGCGCGCACGCCATTGCGCCGGCGATGCATCGCTGGCGCCGCGCTTCGACGCCGTGCGCCGCGCCGTGCTGACTGCGCCGCGCGACGCCGCGGCGCTGCGCGCCGAGATCTGCACGATGCGCGAGAAGGTGCGTCGCGCGCGCCCGGTGCCCGAGGGCCGCTTCGACGTCAAGCACAGCGCGGGCGGGATGATGGACGTGGAGTTCGCGGTGCAGTACCTGGTGCTGGCCGAATCGGCGCGCCATCCCGAGCTGCTCGACAACGCCGGCAACATCGCGCTGCTGCAGCGCGCCGAGGCCGCGGGTCTGCTGCCCGCGGGCGTCGGCGGCGCCGCCGCCGATGCCTACCGCGAGCTGCGCCGGGCCCAGCATCAGGCGCGGCTCGACGAGCAGCCGACCCAGTTCGATCCCGAGCGGCTGGCGGCCGAGCGCGACGCCGTGCTGGCGCTCTGGCGCGCGGTCTTCGGTTGAAGGCCCGCGCCTGGGTGGCGCTGGCGGCGCTGCTGGCCGCCGGCGCCCTCGCCGCCCGCTGGCTGCCGGCGCCGGCGCTGGACTGGGAGCCGGCGCTGGCGCTGACCCAGCCCTGGCGCGCCTGGACCGCCGCCTTCGTGCACTGGAGCGGGCTGCACCTGGGCGCCAACCTCGCCGCCACTGCCGTCGTCGGCGCACTCGGCGTCGCCGCCCGGCTGCCGGACCGCGCCGCCCTGGCCTGGTTCGCGGCCTGGCCGCTGACCCAGCTCACGCTGCTGGCGCGGCCCGATCTGCTGCACTACGGCGGCCTCTCGGGCGTGCTGCATGCCGGCGTCGCCGTGGCCGCGGCCTGGCTGCTGCTCGACGCCCGCGGCGCGCGGCGTGCGGTCGCCGCCGCCATCGCCGCCGGGCTCGTCGCCAAGCTCGTGCTCGAACAGCCCTGGGGGCCCGCGCTGCGCTGGGGCGGGGGCTGGGATTTCCCGGTCGCACCCTGGGCGCATCTGGGCGGGGCCATCGTCGGCGCGGCGCTGGGGACGGGCGCCTGGCTGACGCGGCGGCGCGCTTAGACTGGGATCCCTGCCAGCCGACGCAACGCCGATGATCTCGCTGCACGGATTCACGTTCTCCAACTACTACAACAAGGTCAAGCTGGTCCTGCTCGAAAAGGGCCTGCCCTTCGTCGAGGTCGCGGTGACGCCGGGTGCGCGCGACGAGGCGGTGCTCGCCGCGTCGCCGCTGGGCAAGGTGCCTTACATCCGCGACGACCGGGGCACGCTGTGCGAAAGCCAGGTCATCTGCGAGTACCTCGAACGACGTTACCCCGAGCCGGCGCTGATGCCCGCCGACCCGTTCGAGGCCGCCAAGGTGCGCGAGCTGATCACCTTCATCGAGCTGCACCTCGAGCTGGTGGCGCGCCGGCTCTACCCCCAGGCCTTTTTCGGCGCCGCGGTCAGCGCCGAGGTCCAGGACCAGGTGCGGCGCCAGCTCGGGCGCGGCATCCCGGCCTTCCAGCGCCTGGCGCGCTTCGCACCCTATGTCGCGGGCGCGGCCTACACGCTGGCCGACTGCTCGGCCTGGACCTGCCTGCCCGCCGTCGGGATGGCGACCCTGAACGTGCTCGGCACCGACCTGCTGCTCGAAGCCGGCATCGACTGGAAGGCCCATGCGGCATTGATCGGCGCGCGACCTGGCGCCGTCCGGGTCGCGGCCGACCGCCGGGCGGGCGCGCGGCCCTGACCGGCGCCTCGACGGATCGCGCTGCCCCGGCGCATGTCACGCGGCGTCACGCCGTGCATTGGTTTTCTTTGCAATCGGCGCCCCCGGTGCCGGAACTTTCGCGCGCCCGACCCGCTCATAAACGGGGTCTGGCGGCCGCAAGGCAGCGGACACCGGTTTTTCCTGTTGTGCGGACTTTCGGGTTCCCCGACTGACCTCCCGGAGCGTCTCTCCTCCTCCTCCCTCCCTCCCTCGTTCGCTCCGAGGCGCCGCACGACAGCCTTTCCAGCCAGGGCACCGCCAGCGCGGTGCCCTTTTCGTTTCGACGGACAGGTCCAGCGTTGCCCTTCCGTGTGGGTCATGACGACCCCGGGGGGCGACCGCTTCTGCGGCGCGCTGGCGCACGACGGTGAAGGCGCCGCGCGCCACCGGTCCGGGAATGGTCGATCGAGAGGACACGCGCCCCCGCGCCCCGCCCAGCGCTCGGACCGAGCCCCGGTCGCCCGCCCTGCCGGCTCAGCGCGGCCCGGCGCCGCTGACGAGATCGAAACGGAACATGCGGCATTCGATGCCGCCGTTCCAAAGCGGCACGCGCCGGCTTTCCTTGAGGCGCATCAGCGACGGCAGCTTCATGTCCGGGCTCAGCAGCCAGGCCGTCCAGCCCGGGTACTGGCGCTTCCAATGCGCGGCCAGCGCGCCGAAGAACTCGGCCGAGCTGCCGCCGCCCTCGAAGCCCTCGCGCGAGGTCACGCTGCCCTGGCCCTTGGGTGCGATGCGCTCGCCATAGGGTGGATTGAGCATCAGCGTGCCCGCGGCCGCGGGCGGCGGGCGCTGCAGCGCGTCGGCGGTCTTGAACTCGATCGACTGCGCGACCCCCGCGCGCTCGGCGTTGCGGGTCGCGAAATCGGTGAGGCGGAAGCTCACGTCGCCGGCGTGGATCGGCACCGCGCTCGCGTGCACGCGGGCACGCGCGTCCTGCTGCAGTTCGCGCCAGGCCGGCAGGTGCGGCCGGAACGGCAGCAGGCGCTCGAAGGCGAAGCGGCGCTGGCCGCCAGGGGCGATGCCGCAGGCGATCTGCGCCGCCTCGATGACGATCGTGCCGGCGCCGCAGCAGGGATCGAACAGCGGCCCGTCCTCGGCCCGGCCCTGCCAGCCGGCGGCGGCGAGCATCGCTGCGGCCAGCGTCTCCTTCAGCGGCGCCTCGCCCTTGTCCTCGCGCCAGCCGCGCTTGAACAGCGCTTCGCCCGAGAGGTCGGCGTAGATCATCGCGTGGTCGGGGCCGACGAACAGCGCCAGCGGCAGGTCGGGGTGGCGCGTGTCGACGCTGGGGCGCGCCCCGCGGGCCTCGCGCAGCGCGTCGCAGACGGCGTCCTTGATGCGCAGCGCGGCGAAGTTCAGGCTCGTCAGCGGCGAGCGCTGGGCGCTCACGTCGACGCGCAGCGTCTGCTCGGGCGTGATCCACAGCGTCCAGTCGACGCGCCGCGCCAGCGCGTAGAGGTCGTGCTCGTCGCGGTACGGGCCCTCGGCCAGCGGCCACAGCACGCGCTGGGCGAGCCGGCTTTCCAGGTTGAGCTGCATCGCCAGCCGCTCGTCGCCCTCGACCCAGGCGCCGCCGCGCGCGGCCTCGGCCGCGGCGCCGCTGATGCGCGCGATCTCGTCGACCAGCAGCGCCTCGACGCCGCCGGCGCAGGGCAGGAAGAGCGCCGCCATTCAGATCGCCTTGCGCAGGCTCGCGGGGGCGATCTTCAGCGCCTCGCGGTACTTGGCCACGGTGCGGCGCGCGACCTGGATGCCCTGCTCCTCGAGCATGTCGCTGATCTGGCTGTCGGACAGCGGCTTGACCGCGTCCTCGGCGGCGACGAACTGCTGGATCAGCGCGCGCACCGCGGTGCTCGACGCGTTGCCGCCGGCGTCGGTGTTGAGCGACGAGCCGAAGAAGTACTTCAGCTCAAACGTGCCCTGGGGCGTCGCCATGTACTTGGCCGTCGTGACGCGCGAGATCGTCGATTCGTGCAGCCCGAGTTCGTCGGCGATTTCGCGCAGCACGAGCGGCTTCATCGCGATCGCCCCATGGGTGAAGAAGGCCTTCTGGCGCTCGACGATGGCCTTGCTGACGCGCAGGATGGTGTCGAAGCGCTGCTGGATGTTCTTGACGAACCAGCGCGCCTCCTGCAGCCGCGACGACATGCCGCCGGCGCTCGCGCCGCCGCGCTGGCCGCGCATGGCCTGCGCGTAGAGGTCGTTGATGCGCAGCTTGGGCATCACGTCCGGGTTCAGCACGACGACCAGGCTGCGCCCGCTCTTGCGCACGATGACGTCGGGCACGACGATGTTCGATTCCGCCGCCGCATAGGGGCGGCCGGGCTTGGGCTCGCAGGCGACGATCAAGGCCTGGGCCTCGCGCACGAGGTCCTCGTCGGCGCCGGTGAGCGCGACCAGCCGCTTCATGTCGCGCTTGGCCAGCAGGTCCAGGTAGCGTTCGCAGATGCGCAGCGCGACCTTGCGCGCGGCGCTGCGCGGCTGCGCCCTGAGCTGCAGCTGCAGGCATTCGCCGAGATCGCGCGCGCCCACGCCCGGCGGTTCCAGGCTCTGCAGCCAGCGCAGCGCGCATTGCAGCCGGTCGGCGAGCTCCTCGCGCCCCTCGGCATCGTCGACGCCGAGCATCTCGGCCAGCCGCGCGGCGATCTCCTCGAGGCTGTCGGCGAGGTAGCCGTCGCCGTCCAGCGATTCGATCAGCACCTCGAGCGCCGCATGGTCCTCGGCCGACAGCCGCATGCCCGCGATCTGGCCGCGCAGATGGTCCTGCAGCGAGCCGGCACCGGCATGGCGGTCCTGCGCCTCGCCGTCGTCGTCGCCCGACGGCGCCGATCCCGGCGTCTCGCGGATGCCGTCGAAGTCGTCGGCCTCGGTGCCGTTCTCCCAGTCGTCGCGCTCGGTGGTGCCGAACTCCTCGGCGCGGATCTCGGTCGCGCCGTCGCCGGCGGCGTCGGCGCCGGTCTCGGCCGCGCTCTCGCGCTCGGTGCCGGTGTCGGCGACGCGATCGGCGGCCAGGCGCTCGGGCGGCGTGTCGAAGGCGTTGATCGGCGCCTCGTCCTCGGCCTCGAGGAAGGGGTTCTGGTCCAGCATCTGGCTCACCTCCTGGTGCAGCTCGAGCGTCGAGAGCTGCAGCAGGCGGATCGATTGCTGCAGCTGCGGCGTCAGCGCCAGATGCTGCGACAGGCGGACCTGGAGTGAGGGCTTCATCGCGGCGCGCCCCCCTACATCTTGAAATGTTCGCCGAGGTAGACCTTGCGCACCTCGGCGTTGGCGACGATCTCGGCCGGCGTGCCCTCGGCGAGCACGCGGCCGTCGCTGATGATGTAGGCGCGGTCGCAGATGCCCAGCGTCTCGCGCACGTTGTGGTCGGTGATGAGCACGCCGATCGAGCGCGAGCGCAGGAACTTGATGATGCGCTGGATCTCGATCACCGCGATCGGGTCGACGCCGGCGAAGGGCTCGTCGAGCAGGATGAAGCGCGGCTGGGTCGCCAGCGCGCGCGCGATCTCGACGCGGCGGCGCTCGCCGCCCGAGAGCGCGGGCGCCGGCGAATCGCGCAGCTTCTCGATCGAGAGGTCGCGCAGCAGCTTCTCGAGCAGCTCCTCGATGCGCGCGCCCGCCAGCGGCCGGCCGTCGGGGTCGAGCTGCAGCTCGAGCACGGCGCGGATGTTCTCCTCGACCGTGAGCTTGCGGAAGATCGAGGCCTCCTGCGGCAGGTACGACAGCCCCAGGCGCGAGCGGCGGTGGATCGGCAGCGTCTGCACGCTGCGGCCGTCGATGCGGATCTCGCCGTCGTCGGCGCGCACGAGGCCGACGACCATGTAGAAGGTCGTGGTCTTGCCGGCGCCGTTGGGCCCGAGCAGGCCGACGACCTCGCCCGCGCTGACGGCCAGATGCACGTCCTTGACGACCATGCGCGCGCCATAGCTCTTCTGCAGCCGCTCGGCCTCGAGCCGGCTGGGCGCGGGGGCGGTGGCGGCTTCCATCGTCAGGGTCCGCCGAGGCTGCGGCTGGGCGTGAGCGCCGGCGGCGCCGACGCGGCGCCGCTGCTGGCGCCGGCTGCGGCGGCCTCGGGCCGCGGCGTCAGCACCATGCGCAGGCGGCCGCTCGGATTGCTCGTCGACTTGACGCCGCCGTCGACCTTGAACACGCCCGTCAGGTTGTCCCAGACGATGGTGGCGCCGGTGATCTCGTCGGCGACCTGGCCGTCGCGCAGGCGCCGCGCCGAGGCGTTGCCGAGCAGCTTCAGGGTGTTGCTGTGGCCGTCGAACTCGATCCGGTCGGCCTGGCCCTCGACCGATTCGCCGGCCCGGTCGCTGCGCTGGCGCCAGGTCGCGGGCTTGGCGGCGGATCCGACCGCGCTGCCGGCGTAATAGCCGTCGGGCTGCTCGTGGATCTCGATGCGCTCGGCGCGCAGCTGCAGACTGCCCTGCGAGAGCACGGCGTTGCCGGTCCAGACCGCGACCAGTTGGCCCTGCATGTCGATGTCGGCCTTCTGATCGGCTTCGATCGCCAGTTTCTGGGCCCGGTCGGCCTTCTCCGCCCAGGCCGGCGCCACCGTCAGCGCCCAGGCGATGGCCGTGGCGGCGAGCAGGCGGTATGGGGATGGGCGGCGGCGGGGCATATTCGGCATGAAACTTGCAGTCCATTCTATGCGCAAGTTATACCGACGGCTAAGCCGTCGCCGAAAATTCTCGCCGGGAAATCCCGGCGCCGCCGCGCTCAGGGCCGTTCGACGCGCACGAGTTGGGATTCGATGCCTTGTTCCTGCAGATGCGTCTGCAGGCTTTCGACCTCGTCGCGGCGCTGGAACGGACCGATGCGGACGCGGTAGACGTTATGGCCGGCCTGCTGGCGCTCGGTCACCTTCGCCGTCTGTCCGAGCAGGCCCAGGCGCGCGCGCTGCTGTTCTGCGTCCTCGGCGTGGGTGTAGGCGCCGGCCTGGATGAAATAGACGAAGGCGTCGGGCGCCGCGGGACGCGCCGCAGGCGCCGCAGGCGGCGCTTCCCCGGCGAGGATCGCCGCCGGACTGCGCGCCGATGAGCTCGTC
>JAGWVB010000481.1 GCA_018971105.1 Burkholderiales bacterium | reverse complement strand
CCAGCCCGTCGTCGGGCGCTACACCGATCGCCACCCGCAACCCTATTCGCTGCCGCTGGCGATGGGCTTCAGCCTCGTCGGGCTGCTGTGCCTGGCGCAGGTCCGGACCTTCGCCGGCCTGCTCGCGGCGGCGATGCTGGTGGGCACGGGATCGTCGATCTTCCATCCGGAGTCGTCGCGCGTGGCGCGCCTGGCCTCGGGCGGACGCCACGGCCTGGCGCAATCGATCTTCCAGGTCGGCGGCAACACCGGCAGCGCCATCGGCCCGCTGCTGGCGGCGCTCATCATCGTGCCGCGGGGCCAGTCCAGCATCGCCTGGTTCGCGCTCGCCGCGGTCGTCGCCACGCTGCTGCTGGCCCGGGTCGGACGCTGGTACGCCGGCCATCTGACGCGCCAGCAGGGCCGCAAGGCGGCGGCACAACGGCCGGATCTCCCGCGCGCCCGCGTCATCGCCACCGTGGGCCTGCTGCTGGTGCTGATCTTCTCCAAGTACTTCTATCTCGCCAGCATCAACAACTACTACACCTTCTACCTGATCGAGCGGTTCCACCTCAGCGTGCCCGCGGCGCAGATGCGGCTGTTCATCTTCCTCGCGGCGGTGGCCGCCGGCACGCTGTTCGGCGGGCCGCTGGGCGACCGCATCGGGCGCAAGGCGGTGATCTGGCTCTCGATCCTGGGCGTGGCCCCGTTCACGCTGGCGCTGCCCCATGTCGGCCTGGGCTGGTCGACGGCGCTCAGCGTGGTGATCGGCTTCGTGCTCTCGTCGGCGTTCTCGGCCATCCTCGTCTACGCGCAGGAACTGATCCCCGGCCGCATCGGCATGGTCTCGGGCCTGTTCTTCGGATTTGCCTTCGGCATGAGCGGCATCGGCGCCGCGGCCCTGGGCTGGCTCGCCGACCGCCAGGGCATCGAGACCGTCTACCGCCTCTGCGCCTATCTGCCGCTGCTGGGCATCGTCGCGGCCTGGCTGCCCGCGCATCGCCCGCGGCGCGCGAGCTAACCGCCGAACTGCGCGATAGGCCTCAATTCCGGGCGCCGCGGGCCGAAAACCAGTCCATCGGCTGACGGACCAGAAGGATGTTCGAGCGCAACAAGAGCCGCAAGACCCGCAGCGACGCGGCACCCGCCCCCGCGGGCCACCAGGACCGGCGCCAGCGCGGCGACGACGCCCGCGGGCCGCGCCTGCTGCGCTGGCTGCGCAACCTGTTCCAGCGGCCCTTCCGCCTGCGCTGGCGGGGCGGCATCCCGCGCCTGGCCTTCGTCGACCGCCGCGGCGCCACCACGGCCGACCATCCGCGCGCGCTCGACGCGCTGCGCGCCGAACTCGAGCGCCTGCTGGCCGAAGGCCACCGCAGCGGCGCGTCCGAGGTGCTGATGCCCTTGCGCGTCGTGCATCACGAACTCGGGCGACGCGGCTGGCCGGGGGTCGAATGGCTGCCGGCGCGGCTGCTCGCCAAGGCGCTGGCCCAGGCGCAGCTGGTCGCCGGCGGCTCGCCGGCGCTGGCGCCGCTGATCGACCGCCTGCGCCTGCTCAAGGCCGCAGCCGAGGTGCGCGAGGACCGCAAGGCCCGGCTGCAGGCGCATGCGCAGGCGCCGCAGATCGAGGTCTCCGAAGCCACGGTCGAGGAATTCGACGCGATGGAGCGGAGCTGGGTCGGCGTGCTGCCGCCGCCCGACCCGGCGCGCGCCGGGCCCGCGCCGCGGGACTGAAC
>JAGWVB010000480.1 GCA_018971105.1 Burkholderiales bacterium | reverse complement strand
GCGCGCGCTCGGCAGGCCCTGCGCGAGCAGCGCGTCGCGCACCGCCATGCTGCGCTGGAGCGCGAGCCGGCGTGCCGCGTCGGCGTCGGGATGGAGCGCCGCGCGCAGCCGGCGCTCCTCCTCGGCCGCCGGCAGCGTCCGGGCGAGGCCGAACAGGTTGCGCGGCTTGTCGGGCAGCGGCGTCTGCACGTAGAGCTGCGTCAGCAGGCGCGCGCGGTCGGCCGGTGTCAGCACGAGGTCCGGCGCCACGGCGGCGCCCTGGCGCGCGAGCTCGCGCCGGCGCATCGTCAGCAGCCGCGCGTCGAGCGCGGCCTGCTGCATCGCCGGCGCCTCGGCCTGCACGTCGACGCCGCCGATCAGCGTCAGCTGCAGCGCCGGGCGCCCGGCGAGCGCCTGCGCCAGGCGCTTCAGCGTGGCCCGGCCGGCCGCGTTGGGCAGCGCGCTGCCGGGATCGAAGGCGACCGCGCTGAGGTCGACGCCGGCATCCCCGCCGCCATCGGCCAGGAGCGAGAACGGCGAGGTCAGCGCCTTCGTGAAGACGTTGAGGACGACCTTCCAGATCAGCGCCCCGAGGCTGAACTGCGGGTCCTCGAGACTGCCGCTCACCGGCAGGTCGAGATCGATGACGCCGTTGCGGTCCTGCAGCAGCGCCACCGCCAGCCGCACCGGCAGCGAGGTCGCGGTCGGCGAATCGACCTTGGCGCCGAAGGCCAGCTGGTGCACGACGACCTGGTTGCTGGCGTCGAGCCGGCCCTGCGGCGTGATGACGTAGTGCAGCTTCGCGCTCAGCTTGCCGCGCTCGATCGCATAGCCGAAATACTTGCCCGAATAGGGCGAGAGCGGCGCCAGTTCGAGGTCGGTGGCCTGGGCCGTGAGGTCCATCGCCGGCGGGTTCGCGGTCGGGTTGAGCCGGCCTTCGATGTCGAGCGTGGCGGTGCCGCCGGCGCGGCCGTGGATGTGCAGCGGCGCCAGCGCGTCCGAGGTGGAATCGAAGGCACCGAGCTCGCCGTCCAGCGCCGTGAGCCGGGTGCTGAAATTCGGCTTCACGAAATGGTCGGTGTAGTCGACGCTGCCGCCGGCGATCTTCGTCGAGCCGATCGCGAGCACGATCGGCAGCGCCTGCGGCGTGACCTGGGCCCGGCCCCGGCCCGAGACCACCGGCAGCGCCGCCGACGCCGCCGATGCCGGCGCGGCCGCGGCTTCGGCCGAGGTGAACTGCTGCAGGTTGAAACGGCCCTGCTCGGTGACGACGAGGCGGGCGTAGAAGTCCGACAGCAGCGCGCTCGCCAGCGTGAGGCGGGGCTTGGCGCCGGGCACGAGCGCGAAATCGGCGCCATGCAGCGCCAGGTCCTGCCAAGCCAGCAGCGGGTCGCCGCTGCCCGCCGCGGCGCCGGCCGCGGGCCGCGTGCGCAGCAGCAGCTGGCGCAGGTCGAGGTCGCCGCCGACGCGCGCCTGCCAACCCGCCGCGGCCTGGCGCAGATCGACGGCGCCGCGGTAATCCAGGTTCGCGCGCGCGAGTTCGAGCGGCAGCAGCGCCACGTAATAGGGCGCGAACGGCCGCAGCGGCAGTTCGTCGAGCTGCAGCTCGCCGCGCGCCCGCAGCGGTGCCAGGCCGACGCGGCCGTTCCAGCGGATGCGTCCGGTCTGCGGCGCGGACGCATCCTGAGCGTCCGGCGCGTCCGGCGCGTCCGGCGCCCCCGGCGCGGCGCCGACCCGGGCGCCGAGC
>JAGWVB010000479.1 GCA_018971105.1 Burkholderiales bacterium | reverse complement strand
GCCGCCTGGGCGCGCGCCGCGGAGCCGCTGGCGCTGGCGCGCGCCTCGCTGCTGCTGCATGGCGCGGCGGCGGCGCTCGGCATCGGGCTCATCGCCAGCCTCTACCTGCGCGGCCTCGTGCTCGACTACCGCGTCGTCTGGCAGAGCACCTTCCTCGACGCGGCCCAGGTCCACGCCGTGCTGCAGCCGCTGTACACGCCGGCCGCGGCGCTCACCGGCATACCGGTCCCCGATGTCGCGGCGCTGCAGGCGCTGCGCGTCGGGCCGCAGGGCGCGCAGGGGGCGCCGGCCGCGGCCGCGCTGCCGGGCGCCGCACCCTGGCTCCACCTCAGCGCGGCGACGGTGCTGCTGGCCGTCGTGCTGCCGCGCCTGCTGCTGGCGTTGGCGGCGGCGGCGCGCGCGGGCTGGCTCGCGCGGCGCTGCCGGATCGCGCTCGACGAGCCGTATTTCCAGCGCCTGCTGCGCGCCTGGCGGCGCAGCCGCGCCTGCGTGCAGGTGCTGCCGCATGGCGCGCCGCCGCCGCTGCAGGCCGCCGCGGCGCTGCAGCGGCTGCTCGCGCCGGTGCTCGGCGAGGACCTGAGGCTGAGCTTCGATGCGGCGCTCGCACATGGCACCGAGGACGAGGTCGCGCCGCGCGCGCCGGACACGACGTTGCGCCTGCTGCTGGTCGACCTCGCCGCGACCCCCGAGGACGAGGCCCAGGGTCGCATCGTGCAGGCGCTGCGCGGCACGCCGGCGCTGTGCCTGGCCGACGAGGGCACGCTGCGCCAGCGCTACGGCGCGCTGCCGCAGCGCCTGGCCGAGCGCCGCGCCGCCTGGCAGCGCTGGTGCGAGGCGCAGGGCCTGCCCTTCGTCGCGGTCGACCTGCTGCAGGGCGAGCCGGCGGCAGCCGAGCCTGCGCTGCAGGCGGCGCTGGCGCGGCTGTGAACCACCGTATCCGATGAGCACCGTCACGCTCAGCCTGGTCTCGCACACGAACGCCGGCAAGACGACGCTGGCGCGCACGCTGCTGCGCCAGGACATCGGCGAGATCCGCGACGCGCCCCATGTGACCGAGTTCGAGACCGCGCACGACCTCATCGCCAGCGACGCCGGCGATGTGCTGCGGCTGTGGGATACGCCGGGCTTCTCCGACGCCGCGCGGCTGCTGCGCCGCATGCGCCTGGACGGCCACCCGCTGGGCTGGCTGCTGAGCGAGGTCTGGGACCGCTGGCGCGACCGCGCCTTCTGGTCCAGCCAGCGCGCGCTGCGCCATGTCCAGGCCGAAAGCGATGTCGTGCTCTACCTCGTCAACGCGACCGAATCGCCTGCCGCGGCCGCCTATGTCGAAGCCGAGATGGAGCTGCTGGGCTGGGTCGGCAAGCCGGTGCTGGTGCTGCTGAACCAGCTCGGCGCGCCGCGCGACGCCGCCGCCGAGGCCGCCGATGTCGGCGCCTGGCGCAGCCATCTGCAGCGCTGGCCGGGCGTGCGCGCCGTGCTGCCGCTGGACGCCTTCGCGCGCTGCTGGGTCCACGAGCGCCGGCTGCTCGTCACCGTCCAGGGCCTGCTCGAGGGCGAGCCCGCGGCGGCGATGGCGCGCCTGACCCAGGCCTGGACGGCGCGCGGCGAGGCGGTCTTCGCGGCCTCGATGCGCGCGCTCGCCGAGAGCCTGGCGCGCGTCGCACTCGCGCGCGAGACCCTCGACGGCGAGACGGGCTGGGTCGACCGCATCCGGCGCGTCGGCGCCGCCGTCGCG
>JAGWVB010000478.1 GCA_018971105.1 Burkholderiales bacterium | reverse complement strand
CTCGAGGCCCAGGCCGGCGCGCTGATGGCGCAGGCGCGCCGGGCGCTGGCGGCGCGCGAGGCCGAGCCGGCGCTGACGGCGCTGGACCAGCTGCTCAAGCTGCCGCCGAACAGCCTCACGCTGCAGGCCCAGGAGCTGATCGGCAATGCCTGGGAGCTGGCCGGCGACGCGCGCCGGGCGCGCGTCGAATACCGGCTCTATCTCGAGCTCTGCCCCGACGCGGCCGGCCGGGCGCGGGTGCAGGCGCGCCTAGCGGCGCTGGGCCCCGAGACCGGCGCCAGCGTCGCCGCGCCCAAGACCTGGTCGGGGTCGCTCGCGCAGTACTACTACGGCGGCAAGGCGCGCACCAAATCCCTCGTCAGCATCGCCAGCGGCATCGACCAGTCCACCCTGAGCCTGACCAACGAGTCGGCCATCGTCACCAGCCTCGACCTCAGCGGCCGCATCACCAGCGCCGACAGCGAGACGCGCATCGTCGCGCGCGGGTCGGGCTCGACGAACCTGCTCAGCAGCGGCCACAGCACGAGCTCGATCAGCGCCGTCTACGCCGAGCACCGGCGCCTGGGCAGCGGGCCGCTGGCCGGGCTGGCGCTGCGCGTCGGGCGCCAGTCGCCGATCAGCGGCGGCCTGCTCGGGCTGTTCGACGGCGTCTCGCTCGCCTACCCGGTGGGCGCGGGCGTGCGCGTCGACGTGATGGGCGGCGTGCCGGCGAGCCCGCTCGTCTCGGCGCCGGGCGAGACGCTGTTCGCCGCCGCCGTCGAGGCCGACAGCTTCGCCGAGCATTGGGGCGGCAACTTCTACCTCCTCGACCAGACGACGCAGGGCATCACGAACCGGCGCGCGCTCGGCAGCGAGCTGCGCTATTCGAGCGACCGCTGGTCGCTCGACGGCCTGCTCGACTACGACACCGTGTTCAACATGCTCAACGCGCTGAGCCTGCACGGCAGCTTCCAGGTCGCGCCGCAGACGACGCTGACGATGCTGTTCGACGGCCGCCGCGCGCCCGACCTCGAACTGACGAACGCGCTCATCAGCAGCGGCGCGTCGTCGATCAAGGCGCTGCTGCAGACGCAGACGCTGAGCGAGGTGCGCGCCGCCGCGCTCGCGACCTCGGCCGTCGCGCGGCAGTTCATGGTCAGCCTCGCACGGCCGCTGGACCGCCATTGGCAGGTCTCGAGCGACCTGCACTACAGCGCCGTCGGCGCGCTGCCCGCGGTGGGCGACTTCAGCGCCACGCCGGCCACCGGCGGCCAATACGGCTGGACCGGCCAGCTCACCGGCACCAACCTGTACTCGAAGCGCGACATCAGCAACTTCAACCTCAGCGTGATGACGACGCCGCTGTTCAAGGGCCTGCAGCTCTCGGTCAACAACCTCAGCGTGCTGGCCGGCCATCCGGACCTCACGCTCGAACCCTCGCTGCGCCTGTACACCCAGCGCGACAACCTCGGCACCAAGCTGCTGCGCGTCGGCCCCGGGCTGCGCCTGAGCTACCGCGCCGGCCTGCGCGCCAGCCTGCTCGGCGAGATGCTCTACGAGGTCTCGCGCAGCGACGGCCCGACCAACCACGACCACAGCGACACGGCGTTCTTCTACGTCGGCTACCGCTACGAGCTGTTCTGATGACCCTGCCCGACCGACCCCTGCTCCTGCGCGGCGCGCTTGCCCTCGTCGCCGTCGCCGCCGTCGCGCTCGGCTGGTGGGCGATGCGCGAACGCGCCGCCCCCGCCGCGCTCCCCGCCGCC